>MIAO01000122.1 GCA_001829155.1 Spirochaetes bacterium GWB1_36_13
AGATAAGGAGCTGGGGGTTTGTGGGTAAAAAATCTTTAGGGTTTTCCAGGGTTGACAAACTGATTGATAGAAGAAAGATTCCTAATCCTTGCCACAAAAAAAATTGCTACCTCCAGAGCAAGCAATCGGTTATTTTTTAAAACCCGTTTCTTTCACCCTCTTTTTATGGTTAAATTTTCATTGATGAAAAATAAAATCAGCCAAAACTATGGCGCTGCCTATAAACATCTCTTTCATCAAAAAATTGCAATTTTTATAAAAACTCTTTCTCTTTATAAAAAAAGTAAAATACAGGTAGAAACAATGCCTTTTTTTCTTAAAATAAAAAAAAGCCTGAAAGTGAAAACAACCCTGATTATTGTTTTTGTTCTTCTGATAGGGATTGGAGTCAGTTCAGGAATTAATATGATAAAGGTAAAAAATAAAATCAAGGAAGCTTTGCAGAGAGAAATTTATGCCAGCGGACTCCTGGTTAGAAACACAATAGAAGTGAATCTGGAATATTTCAGCCTGGAAAACCTTTCGGGTATGTCTGAATTCTTTCACTCTATTCTGGAAAGCAATAAAAAACTCTCCCATCTTTTTGTAAGCGATATTCATCACAATATTCTTTATTACACTGATTACCAGAGTGCCCATGATTCTCTCAATCGCCCGATCCATAATCCTTCCGAAAGTTTCAGCAGTGAATGGGATATTACAGAGTGCGAAAACTACTATGAAACCATTCTCCCCCTCTTTGTCTTGAAAGGAAAAAGACGGGAGGTCATTGGCTATATTCATCTGGGAGTAGAAAAAAAAATTATTGACCAGGAAGTTTTTGATCTAATTGTCAGTAATCTGGCTGTTTTCATTTCTTCTTTGATTGTTTCCATTATCCTTCTTCTTTTTTTTATTTCCAGAAAAGTGACTCATCCGATTTCCACTCTTTCTTTAGAAATGAAATCAATCAGAAAAAATATGAGTTTTAAGCGGAAACTATTGATAAAAGGCGAAGATGAGGTAGGAGAGCTTGGAAAAAGTTTTAACAGCATGCTGGAAGAGATAGAAAAATATTCTGACCATCTGGAAGAGCTGGTAACACTGCGTACGGAAAATTTAAATGCCGCCAACCGTGAGCTGAAGAAAAACAGCGATCAAATTCAAAAAGAACTGAAAATGGCACAAAGGATTCAGCTTGCCATTATTCCCAATCAAAAAACTTTTCCTAAAACAAAAGAAATGAATTTTGGAGGGCAGTACTCTGCCTTAGAAGATGTGGGAGGCGATCTTTATGATATTCTGAGGGTGGGGAAAAACGCTTACGGATTTTTAATGGCGGATGTGTCGGGGCATGGGGTTCCGGCAGCGCTGGTCACAACAATGGCAAAAGTTTCTTTTTATACAAATACCAGCTGGAATAAAACCACCGGAGAAACCTGCGCCGGAGTAAATCAGGAAATATACAATTTTATCGGGGATCTGGAACATTATCTGACAGCCTATTATTGCGTATTCAATCTGGAAACCGGAATATTATCCTATACAAACGCAGGACATCATCCTGCGATTTTATTTAATCCGGAAACAAAAAAAACAGTTACTCTGGATACGAAGGATTTTTTTATAGGATGCCTGAAAAATGTAGAGTACAAAACAAGAGAAATCAAGGTGGAGAAAAACGACAGGCTTCTTCTTTTTACGGATGGAATCGTAGAAGCAAGAAACGGGAAACGCCAGAGTTATGGATATGAAAGGCTGATGAAGTGTATCGATCAATTCGGGGGGCTTCCTCCTTCCGATTTTACCGCTAAAATCACAGAGGATGTCCTTTTGTTTGAAGACGGGCATCCCACTCATGATGACAAAGCGGTTCTCTGTATCGAGTTTTTAGAACCCCTTCTTTTGGAAAAGACAGAAGAATAATAAATAACAGATAAAATTTTTAATAGCTTAACTTTGGTTATTGAGCACAGCCGAAGTGACACCTCGACTCCGCTCGGTGTCCGAGTTAATTTAAATAATAATCGACAGCCTGACTAAGTAAATCATTTAAAAATAAAATAAATATAAATAGAAGCGTTTATATCTTTTTAATAGTTTCGATTTGTTATATTAAAAAAACTGGAGATTGACAATAGAATGTATTTTCATTAAATTTCATTTTAGATTCTCGCAAAAAAATATCAAAGGAGTCTCTTAAATGAAAAAGCGGATGAAATTATTGCTTCTGGCACTAGGAATCCTTTTTGTAGGAAGCAGCTTGTTTGCCAAATCTTACAAAATGCTGATTATAGATGGACAGGATGCTGAACCCTATAAAAGCGCAAGGGAAACGATGCTGAAAACTTTGGAAAAAGAAGGGTTTAAGAAAGGGCAAAATCTTGAATACGATTATTTCGCGATCGGAAACGATGTCAAAAAAGCGGAAGAAGTACTAAACGCAAATCTCAAAAATAATTACGATGTTATTTTTGTCAACGGAACCGTTCCGACCATTGCGGCAAAAAATGTAGGGTTTAACAAAGCCGCTTACAATTTTGTTTTTGCCTGCGTGACAGATCCTGTAGGAATAGGTGTTATCAAAGACTTTAAAAGCAACCCGACTGCCAATTTTACGGGTGTCAGCTATCCGGTGCCGGTTGAATCCAGATTTAAATTTATCAAGCAGGTTTTTCCAAAAGCAAAGATATTTGCTTTGATTTACGCGGATATGCCCCAGTCCCACAGCTACAAAAGCTGGGTTGAGGAACTTCTGAAAACCAAAGAATATAAAGATTTAAAAGTCATTTTTGAATCGGTTCCGTTGGTTACTGGTGATGAAGGGGGGCGGAAAATGGCAGATGAAACGAAAAAAATTATTAAAAAACTAGATTCATCGGTAGATGCTTTTATCATCCCAAATGACCAGATGGGAGTTCAGAAGTTTTTTGCGCAGGCGGTGTTTGAAACAGCTACCAAACCTCTTGTTGGTTTAAATCTCAAAGATATTATGGAAGAATGGGGAGCGATTGCGACCATTTATCCTTCCCACGAAAGCATGGGAGAGCAGGCTGCCGGAATGATCAAAAAAATATTTGAAGGAAAATCAATCAAAACAATTCCCGCTGAACAGCCTAAAAAAAGCGGATTTGCCTTCAACCTGAAACTGGCTAAAAAATTCGGCATCAATATTCCTGTCCAGCTCCTTCAGCTGGCGGGTCAAAATATTGTAAAATAATTTTTTGATTTATTTTGACCGTTTTATTTACTCTGTCATTCCCGCCCTTCAATTCTATTCAGGGTCGGGAATCTATTGTTAACAAATTGTTTACAATTTAGATTCCGGTTTTTTGCAAGCAAAAACCGGAATGACAGGCGGTCATTCTATAATCAGTTTACTCTATAAAGTATTTTTTATTTAATTTTGACAAATTTCTTTGTCATCTTATTCCTTAAGTTTAAAAAAAAAACAATGAGGTATTATAAATGTTTTATTTTAAAAAGATAGGCAAAAGCTTAAAATTAAAAACGATTATCATGGTGATATCTATTTTATTTATTACTATCAGCATTACATTGACAATTAATTTAATACAAATTAAAGACAGGCTGAAAGCCGCTTTAGAACGGGAAATTTATACCAGCGGGTTGTTAGTAAAAAAAATTGTGGATACCAACCTCAGTTTTTTTGCTTTAGAAAATCTTTCAGGCATGAATCTTTTCTTAAATGAAGTTTTAAACAGTAATGAAAATATCTCTTATGTTTTTATCAGTAATAAAAAAAGAATCATTCTTTATCACAATAACCTGTCTTACGAAAATACTCCTTTAGATCAGGCAATTTATACAGACCGTATTTTAACAGACAGCTGGAAAATTCTGCCTATAGGACAATATTATGAGAGTGTTACGCCTGTTTCTTTTGATAATCAGACAATAGGGTATATTCATGTTGGAGTAGATAAAAGCATTATAGATAAAGAAATTATTAAAATTATTTTAAAAACAGTTTTAATTTTTATAGGTGCGCTCATTTTTACAATTTTGATGCTTATTTTTTTCATTTCAAAAAAAATTGTGTCTCCTATCACCGCATTATCCCAGGAAATGAAAGGGATTACAAAAAATATGAATCTGAAGAAACAGGTTCATGTGATAGGACAGGATGAAATCTCGGTACTCGGAAAAGAATTTAATTTAATGCTGGAAGAGATTCGAAATTATTCTGAAAATCTGGAAGAAATGGTTGAGGAAAGAACAGAAGAACTAAAGAAATCCCTTGATCAGGTCAATATGCTGAATCTTCAGCAAAGCGGAGATTATTTTTTAACTTCTTTACTAATCAATCCTTTAATGGAGGAAAATAAACAGCACAGCAAAAATATAGAAATGGATGTTTATCTTTCACAGAAAAAAAAGTTTGACTTCGGTCATAGAAAAGGAGAAATTGGAGGGGATATTTGTATTATTGATGAAATTGAGCTTCAGGGAAAACAGTATACTGTATTTGTAAATGGCGACGCAATGGGAAAATCGCTTCAGGGAGCAGGCGGGGCACTGGTAATGGGAGTCGTTTTTCGTTCTTTTATTACCCGTACAAAACTGATGAAAATAATGCGGAATTTTTATCCTGAAAGATGGCTTAAAAATTGTTATGAGGAGCTGCAGAATATTTTCGTTTCTTTTAACGGAAGCATGATGATATCGGCTGTAGTCGGTCTAATAGATACGGAGACTGGATTTATCTGTTATTTTAATGCAGAACATCCCTGGTCTGTTTTATATCGTGATAAAAAAGCGGTTTTTACAGATGAATCCCTCTCTCTGAGAAAAATAGGGATTGACATTGAAAAACAAAACCTGATTATTCATTCTCTCCAGCTTGAGTATAAAGATGTTTTTTTAGTAGGTTCAGATGGACGGGACGACATTATGATAGGTTATGACGAAAAAACAAACACTCGAATTATCAATGAAAATGAATATCAATTTTTAGAAATTGTAGAACGGTCAGAAGCGGATTTAAATCAAATTATTTTAGAAATTAAGAAAATGGGTGAAATAACAGATGATTTATCTTTGATCAGAATTTTTTATAAAAAAGAGATAATGCCGGAAATATCTGAAGTAGAAGCTTTTAAAATTAAAATGAAAGCAGAAAAAGCTTTTCAGGAAAATCGTCTTGAAGAAGCGGTGAATATTTTTTTAAATTTAGCTTCAAAATACAAAAAACAAGCGGTTTATTCAAGGATTATAGACTGTTACCGATTACTTGGAAACAATTATTTAGAAAAAGAAGCTGAAATCCTAGAAACTGCTCTTATTCAATTTCCAAGTAATTTAGATTTTATTTTTAATATCTCGCTTGTTTATAAAAAATTGAAAAACTATGAAAAAGCGTTGGATTATGGCGAAAAATTCAGACTTTATCAAGAGTATCATATTAATAATCTTATTAATCTTGCAGATATTTATCGACTGGCGAAAAATGATATTGGATTTTTGAAAATAATGAATATTCTTAAAATGATAGCTCCAAATAATGTTAATTATATAAAATTAAAAGAAATAACAGAAAAAGAATTTATTTCTTCTCAAAATAGCCGGATAAAATGATTTTAAAAAAAATTACTCTATTTTAGAGCAAAAAAACTCGATTCTATAATGAAATTATAGTAAAATAAATTTATTTTGACCGTTTTTATATTTACTTTGTCATTCCCGCCCTTCAATTCTATTCAGAGTCGGGAATCTATTGAAAATAAAATAATTAAATTGTAGATTCTGGTCTTTTGCAAGCAAAAACTGGAATGACAGGCGGTTATTCTATAATCAGTTTACTATAAATATTAAATTTATCAGGAAAAAAGGGTTAAGCATGCTTCATCTGAGTATTAAAACAAAAATTACGCTGGCCGTTGTGCCTGTAGTGACTGCGGTTGTTCTTTCCATTACCGTTTTTATGGTTTCAAGATTTTCAACTTCCTATAAAAGCGCTCTGGAACAGAAATCGATGGCAGTCTGCAACAGTATTTCCAATACAGTTTCCAATAATTTAAGTTATTTTACTTTAGACAGTTTTTCCCAGATGAGCGAATACCTTCAAAATATTCTCAAAGTCAACGAAGGAATTGAATATGTTTTCATCACGGATGAAAATAATAAAATTCTTTATCACAATGATGAAGCCAAAAACGGCACTCTGCTTCAAAGCGCTCAGGAAAAGGTTTTAAAACCCGTTACAATCCCTTTTGGAGACTATTATGAATCGATTCTTCCTATTATTTGGGAAGAGAATCATATCGGGAGCATCCATTTAGGAATTCAGAAATCTTTAATTGATTTCAAAATTAAGGATATGATTACGATCAGTGTTTTAATTTTTTTTATTTCTGTTATTATTATTGTTTTAGCTTTGCATTACACGGTTAAACTGATTTTAAAACCTTTAAAAAAATCGGTCTCTCTTTTAAAACAGTTTTCACAGGGAGAAGGGGATTTGACTCAGGTACTGAGCGTGAAAACCCGGGATGAAATCGGCGATATGGCTTCGTATTTTAATCTTTTTGTTGAAAAACTGAGAAAAATGCTTCAAGAGGTTAAAAAAGACAACGAAAAAGTTTCTCTCTCGGCAAACGAACTAGCCTCCAATGCTCATGAAAACGCAGCTTCTATTCAGGAAATCACCGCTTCAATCAAATCTGTGGCAGAAAACATTCTTACTGAAAAGGAAAAAACAGAAGAAGCGACAAAAAATATTCAGATGATTATTGAAAATATGAATCAGATCAATAAGATGACAGAAGATATCAATGATCAGATCAGCCAGTCCTCTTCCGCTATTGAAGAAATGGCGGCAAATATAGCCAGTTCTTCCGATATGGCGAGTCAGGCAAACCGGACATCCGAAAATCTGGAAAATGTTTCTGAAGAGGGGCGCAAAGCGATTCAGACTCTTTCTGTATCGATTGAAGAGGTGTCAAAAGACTCAACCCAGATTCAGGAAATGGTGCAGCTGATTATGGATATTGCCGAACAGACCAATTTACTGGCGATGAATGCTGCGATTGAAGCGGCTCATGCGGGAGACTATGGAAAAGGATTTGCAGTAGTTGCGGAAGAAATCAGGAAACTGGCCGACAATTCTACAACAAGCGCAAAAGAAATTCAGGGAGTGGTGAAAAAAATTACGGAAAGAATTCAGGGCAATTTAAAACTTTCTGATAAAACAAAAGACGGCTTTAATCTTTTAAAAAGAGAAATTGACAAGGTCAAACAGGCCAATCATGAAATCGCAGAATCGATGGAAGAACAGAAAGATGCCAATTCTTCTATTCTGGAATCTATTTCCAAACTGAATGCTTTCAGCCAGAAAATCAGCGGTGAATTAAATAATCAGGTCAGATATGGAGAAGGGATCAATCAGATGCTTTCTAATCTGAATATTTTGAGCGAAGAAATTGCGACCGCAATGGATGAAGAAAAAACAGCGCTTCAGGAAGCTTCTCTTTCAGTGGAGCATATCAGTAAAATCTCGAATTATCTGCGTGAAATCTCAAATAAAGTGGAAGAAGATTTTCATAAGTTTAAAACAGAGTGAAAATTTGCTTTAAGGATTTTCTAAAAACAGCCAAAATTGTCATTGTCCATTGCTTGTACCAAGCAGAGTTGAATATATAATCAGGCTGTCGATTATTGTTTAAATTAACTCGGACACCGAGCGGAGTCGAGGTGTCACTTCGGCTCCGCTCAGTGACCGTACTGCTCTGATTAATAACCAAAAAAAGCTATGAAAGATTGCATAAGAAAAGACAACTACCTTTTCTAATAAACTTACAAATATCAATGATAACAAGGTATAGTTTTCAATAATCGACAGCCTGAATCTATACTGAAATGATTTTAAATTGCAAAAAAATGACCCCTTCCTGTCATTCCCGCGAAGGCGGGAATCTATTGAAGATAAATATTTTAAATTACAGATTCCGGTCTTTTGCAAGCAAAAACCGGATTGACAGTCGGACATTTTATCATCAAATTACTATAGAGTCCTTGCTCAAGTCCCAAACACAGTTTAATTTAATTTTTTTAAAAAAAAATTTACTCTTTTGTTTTTTTGTATTATATTTAAGTTAGTGAGCGTTTACTAACTTAAGAGAGAGAAAAAATGAATTTGACAGAAAGACAGAAAGAAATTATTGAAGCATCGATTAAAATCATTTCGGAAAAGGGAATCCAGAAACTGACTACCCGGATGATTGCGGAGGAAATGGGAATGACTGAGGCAGCTCTTTACAGGCATTTCAAGAATAAAAGCGATATTATCTTGTCCCTTTTGACTCAGTTTGAGGAAAATGTTGATTCTTTTTTCAGGGCAAGCGAGAAATCCCCGGATTTAGGATTAGAGTATCTGAGAAAAAATTTCAGGCAGAGAACTGAAATGCTTTCTAGCCGCCCTCATTATGCAAGGGTTATTTTTTCGGAAGAGATTTTTCAGGACGATCCCCGTTTTGCGGAAAAAGTTCTCCAGATTATGGAAAAACACAGAAGCCTGCTTTTAAAAATTCTTTCAGGAGCAAAAGAAAAAAAAGAAATTCCGGACAACCTCCCTCTTGAACAGACTGCTCTTGTGATTATGGGCAGTTTCAGATTATTGGTCACCCGCTGGAAGCTTTGCCGTTTCCAGTTTGATATAAAAGAAGAGACTGAAAAGATTCTGGATTTTCTTTTAAAAAAAATACTTCAAGGAGAAAAATTATGAAAATCATAACATTAGAAGAAACGAAACAGAAAGAAACCCCTTTTAAACTGGATGCAAAAGTTTTCTGGTCTGCAGAAGACGCTGATGCAATCAGGCTTACAGTTGAGCCTGGGAAAACAATTCCCCCGCATAAAAGCCCGATGCCGGTTTTATTTTATATCCTGGAAGGAGAGGGAAAAACAATCGGGGGGAGTGAAGAAGTGAAAATCCGGAAAGACACACTTCTTCATAGTGAAGTTGACGAGCTTCACGGATTTGAGAATACAGGGGAAACGCCCCTTCGTCTTCTGGTTATTAAACTCAAAGGATGCCTCTCATGAAACGGCAGATTATTAAAATAGACGACGACAAATGCAACGGCTGCGGTCTTTGTGTCCCGAATTGTGCGGAAGGCGCCCTTTTGATGATTGACAACAAGGCAAGGCTCATCAGCGATTTGTTTTGCGACGGACTGGGAGCCTGCATCGGGCATTGCCCTCAGGGCGCTATCTCGATTGAAGAACGGGAAGCTGAGGCTTACGATGAGAAAAGAACGATGATTGAAAATATTATCCCCAAGGGGGAAAATACGATTATCGCTCATTTAAAACATCTTTATGATCATCAGGAAGAAGGATATCTTTCTGAGGCTGTCGATGTATTGAAAGAAAAAAATATTCCTGTGGATATGAAAACCATTACGGGAAAGGAGGAAAAAATGAATCACCACCATGGGGGAGGATGTCCCGGTTCAAAGATAGTTGATTTTGCGGGAGAAAAAAAAGAAACTGCCAATCAGGGGAGCCAGCCTTCCGAACTGACTCATTGGCCTGTCCAGCTTCATCTGGTTATGCCGACAGCGGCTTATTATAAAGGGAAGGATCTGCTTCTGGCGGCAGACTGCGTGGCTTTTGCGATGGGAAATTTTCACAGTGATTATCTCAAGGGAAAAAGCCTTGCGATTGCCTGCCCGAAACTGGATTCTAATAAAGAAGTTTATGTGGAAAAAATCAGGATTATGATTGATGAGGCGAAAGTCAACACCATTACAGTGATGATGATGGAAGTGCCATGCTGCGGCGGACTGGTTCATATGGTAAAAGAGGCTTGTGCAAAAGCGAAGCGGAAAGTGCCTGTTAAAACGGCTTTGATCAGTCTCAGGGGCGAAATTTTGAATGAAGAGTGGATTTAATTATATTTAATTTAAATAGGAGGTTACTATGAGTATGTTTTGCTATCAGTGCCAGGAAACGGCAGGAAACAAGGGGTGTACGGTAAGGGGAGTCTGCGGAAAAACAGACAGTACTGCCAATCTTCAGGATCTTTTACTGGCGGTTCTTCGGGGGATTTCTTTTTTCTCATCGAACTTGAAAGAATTGGGAGTGGAAAGCGAGGATAAAACTGATCAATTTCTCATTGAAAGCACATTTACCACTATTACTAACGCAAACTTTGACAATCAGATTTTTTATCAGAGAATTGAACAAGGGCTTGCTATTAAAAAGAAACTGAAAGATCTTTTTTTGAAGACTTATGAAGCTCAAAAAGGGAAAAAATATGACGGTATTATTCCCCTCGAAGCTGCCTGGGAAAATCAGGACTCAGAAGCATGGGGCAATGAAGCTGGAAAACAGGGAGTTTTGAGAACTGAAAACGAGGATATCCGTTCTTTAAAAGAACTCCTTCATTATGGGCTCAAAGGAATGGCAGCCTATGCCAAGCATGCTTTTGTGCTGGAAAGAAAAGATAAGGCTGTTTTTCATTTCATGTACCGCGCAATGTCGGCTCTCGCAAAAACGGATATCACGGCGGACGAGCTGGTAGGGCTTGTTTTAGAATGCGGCTCTGTGGGAGTGACCACGATGGCGCTTTTAGATGAGGCTAATACCTCTACTTACGGGCATCCTGAACCGACAAAAGTTAATATAGGAGTCCGTAACAATCCCGGAATCTTAATCAGCGGTCATGACCTGAAAGATATGGAAGAGCTTCTGATTCAGACCGAGGGAACAGGGGTGGATGTTTATACCCATAGCGAAATGCTTCCTGCCAATTCATACCCTGCTTTTAAAAAGTACGCTCACTTTGCTGGAAATTATGGAGGTTCATGGTGGAAACAGGGGGAAGAGTTTGAAAAATTCAACGGACCAATTCTCATGACAACTAACTGTATTATTCCGGTAAAAGATTCTTATAAGGGAAGAATTTTTACTACGGGTGTATCTGGGTATGAGGGAGTCAAACATATTCAAGACAGAATCAAGGGAAAGATGAAAGATTTCAGTGAAATAATCGCTCTGGCAAAAACTTGCCAGTCTCCGGTTTCTCTTGAGGAAGGTTTTATTATGGGCGGTTTTGCCAGAAATACGGTTTTAAGCGTGGCTGATAAAGTGATTGATCTGGTCAAACAGGGGAAAATTAAAAAATTTGTGGTGATGGGCGGATGCGATGGAAGACATCCGAGCCGAAACTATTACACCGATTTTGCGAAAGCTTTGCCGAAAGATACGGTGATTTTGACAGCCGGATGCGCAAAATACAGATACAATAAATTAAATCTGGGTGAGATAGAGGGGATTCCGAGAGTGCTTGACGCAGGTCAGTGCAACGATTCATACTCTTTAGCCTACATTGCGTTGAAACTTCAGGAAGCTTTAGGACTAGATGATATTAACCAGCTTCCGATCGCTTACAATATCGCATGGTATGAGCAAAAAGCAGTATTGGTTTTACTGGCGCTCCTCTCTCTTGGAGTGAAAAAAATTCATCTGGGACCCACGCTTCCAGCCTTTGTTTCTCCCAATATTTTAAAAGTATTGGTCGAGAAATTTGAAGTGGCGCCCAGCGCTTCTGTTGATGCGGATATAAAAACGCTGATATAATGATCAATTTACGATAAACGGTCTATTGAATGACCGTTTATCTTCATTCTTAAAATAGACAATTTTAAATTATTTCAATATATTTTATAAATCAAATTATCAAAGAAAGGATTTTTTTTGAAAACTTGTAAAAAAACAAAAAAATATGATTTTTATCATTTAGCAAAAAAAATTTTATCTTATATTGATTTAAACGAGCTTTTAGATTTGCTGGGAAAAGAAATTGAAAAAATTAATCCTGTATCAGGATATTCAATTTCTATGCTTGATGAAAACCAAAAAAATCTTGTCATTCAAAAAATATCCATGCCTCCTGATTTTAAAAATATTGAAAAAGCTTATTACCGCTATTCAATGCCGATTGACAGCACTGATATTCTTGCAAAAGTCTTAAAAGAAAAACAAACGCTTTATACTAATTTAAACCATCTTGATAAAGTGGGGGAGACTGTCCGATCCAGATTTATGTTGTGGAAGATTAAAGAAGCTTATACTCTGCCAATATCTGATGGCAGTCGTATTCTTGGAAGTCTTTTGATTTATGTGAATGATGAGGTTCAAGGTTCTTTTAATCCAAATGACATAAGCCTTTTGGAAGAAAAATTAACTCTTTTTGCCCCTCAATTGGCACATTCTCTTTTTTATTCGAGACTGAAAGAAAAAGAGATGATTTTAAAAACAGCCGCAGAAAAGAATAAAAAAGTATTAGCCATTGCCTATAAAATCAATAACCTGACTTCTGAAAAACTGATTTATACCCAGATTATTAAAGAACTTTTGCAGCTTTTTGATTTTGATTTTGGAGGTTTTTTTCTTTATAAAAACGGAGTTTTAGAAGTTATTGATTATTTTGGACTGAAAAGCGAATATAATCAAAAATTTCAATCTATGAAAAACCTTCCTTTAAACAGACCCTTTCAGATTACAGTCAATGAAAGCGCTGTTTCAATCTGTTTTCTCCAGAATGTTCATTTTTATCTCAATGATTACCAGCAGTTGAAACACCTTCCTGTTCTTCCAAGAGACAAGGAATTTATTGATTTTCTAGGATATGATATCAGGACGCATTTTTTGATGCCGGTCAGAAAAGACGGGATTCCGATCGGGGTCATTACTTTGACCAGTCTTGAAAAACCGCTCAATTTGCCGGGGGAAGACATTCAGACTATTTCGGAAATTTGTTCTTTTATCAGTTCCGCAATCGATAATTCGAGGCTTTACAGCCTGATTGACCATCAGAAAGAAGAAATCAGAAAAACAAAGAATTTTGTCGAAAGCATTGTTGAGTATGCCCCTATTGCTATTTACACAATTGATAAAACAGGCGTTATCACCAGTGAAAACCCGATGATGAAAAAACTTTTGGAGGATTTTGAAGGCAAGGCGGTAGGCTCAAATGTTTTTGAGCTGGAAAGCATCCGGAAAGCCGGGATTTACGATTCTTTTCATGAAGCTTTAACTCATGGGAAACATTTTGACTTTATGAACCTGAAATTCCTTTCTTCCCTGACAGGGAAAAAACTGGTTTTGAATGTCAGTATTTCTCCTATCTATCAAAATGAAGAAATATCCGGCGCTATCTGCATGTATTACGATAATACGGAAAAAGCGGCGGCTGAGGAAGAAATTCAGAAACTTTCGCACCTTACGATCCTGATCAACTCAACCTTAGATATTGAAAAAATATTTGATATGGTTTTTATTTACATTAATAATGAATTTCATTTTGAAGGCTTGATCTTTTATCTGCCGGATGAGAAAGAAGAAAATCTTTTTCCGGATAAGATTCTGGTTCAGAACCTGAGTCAAAACTTTGTGGATGAAATTAATCATATCAAAATCCCTTTGACTGAAGAAGGAAGAATCCCTTACGCTTTTAAAAATAATAAAACTCTCTATTTTAACCAGCATAATATCAAGCAGATTTATAAATCTTCTTATGATAAAATGATGGTGGAAAAATATTCCTTGATGACCGATGTCGTTTTGCCGATTGAGATTTATAATCAGGTAATCGGGATTATTGAGCTGGTCAATTTTTCTGATTTTCTTGAGCTTTCACAGGAAAATCTGGAGAAAATCAGGGGGTTTATCTCACACATTACTTCAGCTATCTACAATTCCAGGCTTTATCAGAAAATGAAAGAAAATAACCTTGAACTGGAAAAAGCGAAAAATGAAATTCAGGCCATGAACGAAATTGCCAAACAGATTAATATGAAACTCAGCCTTCCGATTGTACTTGAGAAAATTCAAAATTATCTGATTGAAAACTATGGTTTTGAAGGGATCAGGATATCATTGGTGCAGCCGGATAAAACACATTATCAGATTCATATTGCAAAAATATTTGTTGATATGCCCCGTGAGATCAAGGATTTTCAGGAAAGCGAGACGGGAAAAATATATCCTCTTGATGAAAGGGGAGGAAGGGTAACCGAGTGCATCCTTTCCAATCAAATTTCATTTTTTACCGATATTTGTCCGCGGGAAATTGAAAACAAAGTCAGCCGTGAAATTGTGGAAAAACTTCAGATGAAATCAGTATTAAACATGCCGATTCATATCGAGGATGAAGTGATCGGAGCTTTTACTTTAAGCACTCATACCCGCTTTATTTATTTGAATCAGGAAGATATTGCCTCTATCAAGCGGTTTGTCGAGCAGATTTCAGTCGTCCTTCGGAATGCCAAACTCTATGATGAAATTGAAAAGACTAAAAATGCTCTTTTAGAAAAAGACAGGGTCATTTCAGAAGACCTGATGATGGCAAAGAGAATCCAAAATAATGTGATTTCCGATAGTTATAAAACCATCGGCGAGCTGGATTTTTTTGTTCACTATCAGCCCCAATTCGAAGTAGGCGGAGATATTTATGATATTTTCCAGTTGAAAGAAGGCGTCATTCGTATTTTTATTGCCGATGCAACCGGACATGGAGTTCAGGCAGCGCTTACAACAATGATTATTAAAACAGAATATGAAAAGGTGAAAATTTTTGAACTTTCAGTAAACCATATTTTAAAAACCCTTAACCGGGCATTTCTAAACCAGTATGCCAATTTAACGGTTTTTTTCAGCTGTATTCTCATCGATATTGATCTGAATCAAATGAAGCTTTATTACTCATCAGCCGGTCATCCGGTTCAGTATCTGATCCGCGGGGAAGAGCTTGTAGAATTAAAAGCCGGAGGAAAACTCATTGGACTTTTTGATTCTTTCGAATACGAAAAAGTGACCATGGATATTCAGAAGGAAGATAAAATATTTCTTTTTACAGACGGGCTTTTTGAGGAATTTAATGATCAGGAAGAAGAACTGGGGATTGATGAATTAAAACGAATCATTGAAAAAGCTTCTATTCTGCCTTTGAATGAAATGGGAAAAGAAGTTTTAAAAGATGTTGAAAATTATATTGGTAAGATGGATTTAAATGATGATATTTCTGTACTTGGGGTAAGAATCAAGTGATTTTTTCCCCTCCCCTTGCGGGGAGGAAGAAAACACGGTTTAAAAAAGTTTGAACAAGAGACTAGTCTTATCTCAATAACTGAAGAACAGACTGGGTCTTCTGGTTTGCCTGCGTAAGCATAGAAGTAGCAGACTGAATCAGAATGTTGTTTTTAGAGTAGTTGACCATTTGGGCAGCCATATCAGTATCTCTGATTCTGGATTCAGCAGCCTGCATATTTTCAGCAGCGCTCATAATTCCTTTGGTTGCGAATTCAAGTCTGTTTTGGTACGCGCCTAAGTCAGCTCTTTGTTTAGAGATGTTTTTCAAAGCCAGATCAAGCGTTCCGATAGCCTGGTTTGATTTATCAGAAGTAGAAAGAGAAAGCAGGTCGTTGGTTGCAACATCTTTTAATCCAAGAGATTTTGCAGTCATTGTTCCAATGAAGACTTTTTCTCTTTGATCCATGTTTGACCCAATGTGAAACCACATGCTTCCTACAGCGCTGTTTCCCATCACCGGCTGAGCAAATCTTCCTGTGAGCATGTTCAGACCGTTAAATTGCGCATGGGATGCGATTCGATCCACTTCATCCACCAGCTGAGAAACTTCAACTTGAATCTGCATTCTGTCTTCAGCAGTATAAATACCGTTTGAAGATTGAACAGCAAGTTCTCTGACTCTCTGGAGAATATCCTGAGTATTCTGAAGGTATCCTTCTGCTGTCTGGATAAAAGAAATTCCATCCTGTGCATTTTGAGCGGCTCTGTTTAAGCCTCTGACTTGTGATCTCATTTTTTCAGATACAGCAAGCCCGGACGCATCGTCGCCCGCTCTGTTGATTCTCATTCCTGAAGACAGTTTTTCAATGTCTTTCTGAAGTGCATCGTCGTTCATCTTCAGCTGTCTGTTTGAGTAAATGGCGCTCATGTTGTGATTAATAATCATGGCGTAAACCTCCTTGTTTTTTGTAAGTGTCATCCTTGACATTTTAATATTTCGGAAAAGTGGTTTTCGTTTCTTTAATTTTTTTTTTAAATATTTTTTCTTTGCCCCTTTAATAAATCATAAAATAACCGAAAATCTTTTTTATTAACTTATGTTAAAAATAATTTTTATTAAAAAACCGTATTCAGATACTTGATAAAAAAGGGGATCAGAATGAAAAGAGCTTTAACAGGAGCGCTGATTTTTTTTCTAGCTACCAATCTATTGATTTATTCTTACACACCTTCAGGTGAAACCAAGGTCGGAAAAGAAAATATTAAAACCATTATGCTGGATGATTTTGAAAGTCCCGCTCAGTGGACTGCAAAATATTCCAAGTACAGAAGCCAGACTTGGAAAGATACCGGTGCAGGAGGTTTTGAAGATGCTGGAAAATGGATGATCTGGAAAACAATTGACGACCTTCCTGTCAAAATTGAAACACTTACTTTTGAATATCATGTTCTTGGGAAAGTAGAAGACGCTGAAAAAAACTTTTTGCTCAGTATTTATAAAAAAGACGCGACTGGGAAAGAATATGTTTTAAAAGATAATCTGACCGAGGAAGAAAATAAAAAAGTCAGAGATATTATGAATATGATCCGCTTCCGTTCCGCCAATTTTTTATACAGTTCAAGACCTGAAATCAAGGGGATGGAAGGCAAGCAGGGGACAACCATTATGGGGGTCAGGGGAAAGTTTAATATCGGCGGTTATAACCGGATTTATCTTGAGCCGAAGCAGGATCTTTATATGATGGGGCTGGTGGATTCTATCCGTGTCTGGGTATGGGGCGGAAACTATGATTATGATCTTTATGTGGTGATAAAAAATTTTCGGAATAAGTATTATACCCTTTATCTTGGAAACTTGAGATTCAGAGGATGGAAACAGATGAGCGTGAAGTTTCTGGGCTATAACATAGAACAGGTAGATCAATGGGTGCCTCAGATTAAGCCGCTTCAGTTTGTCCGGTTTATGATTGTCAGTAAAATCAATGAGAAGCCTGATCGGTTTGGTATCTGGCTGGATGATCTTCAATATGACGCAGATTTGTTTGATCAAGTTTATCCTGGAAAAGCTTTGGAAAAAGAACTGGACTGGGATTAAAATACAGAGCTGAGGATTAAAAATCCCGGCTCATTCTTAAAAATTCTAATATTTTACTCGGCAAAGCTTTTTTGCCATATTACCGCAAATTCGATAAATTTATGATCATCAAAATTTAAATAATTTATACTGAACCCTATTTTAAGTTGAGTTTATTCAGTATAATTTAAAGGATTCCAATGTTTTTACCCGTCAATCTTGATGAGATGAAAAAAAAAGGATGGGAGCAGTGCGACTTTATTCTGGTTACTCCCGATGCCTATGTGGATCATCCGTCTTTTGCCATGGCTGTTTTGGGGCGTTTTCTGGAAAAAAACGGGTATAAAGTGGGTATTCTTTCCCAGCCCGGATGGCAGGACCCGAAATCTTTTTTATCCCTTGGAGAGCCGAGACTGGCGTGGGGAGTATCGGGCGGCAATGTGGACTCAATGGTATTAAACTATACGGCCAATAAAAAAAGGCGGATGGAAGATGAATACAGTGAAAACGGAAACGCTTTTTTTGCCGGAACCGAAAAATCCATTAAAAATAAAATAAGACCCGACCATACGGTACTGGTTTATACCAATGCCATCCGTCAGATTTCAAAAAATAAACCTATTATCATAGGGGGGCTTGAAGCTTCTTTAAGGCGGCTTGCACATTACGACCACTGGTCGGAAAGTGTGAAAAGAAGTATTTTATTTGATGCGAAAGCGGATATTTTAGGCTATGGAATGGGCGAGTACCCTCTTTTGGAAATCCTTCAAAACCTTGAAAAACAAATACCTTGTTCAGCGCTTCAAATTGCTTCGACAGCGGTGATTCGAAGCAGTTTAGACAGTCTTTCGGATTATCTGATTCTGCCTTCTTATGAAGAAGTCAAAAAAGACAAAAAAGCTTTTGGAGAAGCTTACCGTATTTTTTATGAGAACAAGGATCAAAAAATCCTGGTTCAAAAACAAGATACCCGTTATCTGGTTCAATTTCCAAGAAGAGAGATGAGGAGGGAGGAACTGGATCAAATTTATGACCTGCCTTTTGAAAGAAATCCTCATCCCGTTTATAAAAACCCGATTCCAGCCTTTGATATGATCAAAGAATCCGTTACTTCCCACAGGGGTTGTTTTGGAAACTGTTCTTTCTGCTCAATCACATTTCATCAGGGTTCAAAAATTATTTCAAGGACGCCTGATTCAGTCTTGAATGAAGTCAAAAAACTGAGTCAAATGAGTTATTTTCATGGAGCGGTCAGTGATATTGGCGGACCTTCCGCCAATATGTATGCAAGTTATTGTAAAATAGGGGGCTGCGCTTCTTTCGAGTGTTTGAATCAGAATGGGAAAGCCTGCCGAAATCTGGTGTCAGGAATTCAAAACTACTCTGAGCTTTTAAAAAAAGCCTGCCTGGTCAATGGGGTCAAGCATGTTTTTATCGGTTCGGGGCTCCGGTTTGATCCGGTTTTAATGGATGAAGGCTTTTTAACTCAAGTAATTGAAAAACATACTTCCGGTCAGTTGAAAATCGCTCCGGAATCGGGAAGTGATAAAGTTTTAAAACTGATGAAAAAACCAGCAAAAGAAGTTTTTGAAGAGTTTAAAAAAATTTTTGACCGGATTCTAAAAAAGCTTCATTTAAGAAAACGGCTGATCCCTTATATTATCATCGGGCATCCGGGAGAAGGGGAGAAGGAGGTTTTGGAAACGCTTTCTTTTTTGAAAAAAAACGAGCTGGAAGGCAATCAGTTTCAGATTTTCACCCCATCGCCGATGACGCTTTCAAGTACAATTTATTATCTAGGTTACAATCCTTTAACAGGTGAGGAAATTAAAACAGAAAAACAGATGAGAGTTTTAGAATCAGCCAAAAAGAAACTGGTAAACCGAAATCCGGGAAAAGACTCTTATGGAAAATAAATTATACCCTCCCGTACGATTTATCGTTATTTCGGATCTGCATTATTACTCTAAAATACTGGGGATAGAAGGGAAAGAATTTGAAAGGTATAAAGACAATGACCCGAAATTTCTTGAAAAAAGCGAAGAAGTAATCGATCAATTATTGGCAGAAATAAAAAAAGAAGAAGCGGATTTTATCCTGATAGCCGGAGACCTGACGAAAGACGGCGAAAAAATCTGTCATCTCAAACTTCTGGAAAAATTACAAAAACTCAAAGATTCAGGTGAAAAAGTATTTTTAATCAACGGAAATCATGATATTTTAAATAAAGATGCATTGTCTTTCTCGTCTTCGGGTGTGAAAAAAGTAGAAACGGTCAATGGAAAAGAATTTGAGGAAATTTATCGGGATTTTGGCTTTCAAGATGCTTTTGAAAAAGACACGGATTCCCTCAGTTATGTGGTCGAGCCTGTGAATGGTTTGTGGGTGCTGGCTCTGGATTCCTGTCTCTGGAAAAAGCAAAACCCGAATAAAAAACCGATTACAGGGGGTGAAATTTCTTTGAAAACCCTTTTCTGGGTAGAGAAAATCCTGAAAAAAGCTTCAGATGAGAAAAAATCAGTGATTGTTTTTACCCATCACGGTCTTTTTGAACACTACAAAGGAAACAAAAAATACTACCCTGAGTTTATCCTTTCCAATCCTGAAAAACTGATTCAGCTTTTTCATTCTTATCAGGTTTCATTTGTTTTTACAGGGCATTTTCATGCACAAAATATTGCGGTGCATCAAGATGAGAAAGGTCATGAGATTTTTGATATTGAAACAGGCTCTCCCTTAACCTTTCCCTGCCCCTATCGGATTGTTGAAATCAGCCCGGACAGCGTGTTTGCTGTGATGACTAAAACAATTCAATCCATTCAAAGCGACCCGGATTGGGAAGAAACCCTTTTTCATTTTACGCTTCAAAGAGTTTATGCAAATGCAGATAAAACCCTGAAAAAATTTCTGGTGCCTTTGAAAGACAGAAAAATATTAAGTCTGGCCGCTGCAAAAGCCTATCTTTCTCATCTTGAAGGCAGTGTGAACCGGGAAAAAGTGGAAATTCCTTTCAAAAAGCTCTCTTTAAGGGGAAAAGCGGCGGCATGGATGAAAAAAGATCTGATTGAGGCATGGCAGGAAAGCCCATTTCCTGATAACAATTTTTTTTGTTATGACCTTGTGAGTCAAAAAGTCATTAAAAGCTGAAATTTTTTTGCTCACAAACCCCCAGCCCCTTATCTCCCAGAGGAAGACAAGGGGAGTTTTAGGAATTAAAACATTGCTTTTCAATAACTATTCATTTAAACTACCTGACGGTAAAAAAAGAAATTAATTTCAAAATTCCTTCTATTCAGGTTTTTAATTTTATTTTCATTTTAGCATTCATCTGCCCCTCCGTTCGGCGTCCTGCCGAAAGTCGGGAAAACTTTTTTTGTTTGAAATTCTCGTATGCAAATCCTCCTGATTTGCAGTAAAACCATTTATTATCAAAATTTCGTTTATGATTTTTATTTCTTTAACCCTGCACGAGGCTCTTTTTCCCCGTCCGACTTGTCCTTAAAGACTTAAGGATAAGGGGTTAGGGGGTTTGGATTTGAAAGTAGCTGGAATAGTCTTGAAATAAGATGATTTGAGTCCAATCAGATTAAATCTTCAAGACAGTTCAAAAAAGAATGTGTTGGAAAAAACTTCCATTTTTTACCGGGTTATTGACAAAGAGATAGAAAATTATGATTTATTCTTTACTGTAAAGGATTTTTTTACTTTTTCAGGGTCGACTATCTATGATCTGCTTTAAATGTTGCATAATTCTATTTAAAATCCAAGGCAATGGCTCCGTTCCAGTCTGGAGGGGGATTTTGCATGAGTTCTTCGGAGCGTTTTAAATAGAGATTGACCAGAAAATCTTTTGAGTTTAAGCGGGAAGACTCTGAAAAATACTGATGAGCCAGAAGAAAATTTCCCATTTTAAACATTTTGACCGCTTTATGATAAGAAGATAAAAAAGCCGGGTCGAATTCACCCGGAAAAAGAATGGTGTAAAGAGTAGTGGGGGTGTCTTTGCCTTTGACCATCACTGTATCCACCTCGCGGAATAAAAATTCTTTATTTTTGGCTTCTCGGTAAATCTCTTCAGACACCAGAATCCGGGTCTGATAGTATTTATTCAGGGATTCAAGCCGTGCGGCGAGGTTGACCGTATCCCCGATAGCGGTGTAGTCAAAATTATCGCTGGATCCGATGTTTCCTACAATTACTTTGCCTATATGAAGACCGATTCCGATCGAATATCCTTTTTCTCCGAAAACCAGATCCTGAAACTCTGTTTTTTTGACGAGTCGAATCATATCAATAGCGGATTTTACAGCTCTCATCTCATTATCTTCATAGCTTTCCGGCGCCCCAAACATCGCAAAAACAGCGTCTCCAATAAATTTATTGATTTCTCCCCCGTGTTTTTTAATACAGTAGGACAATCCTGAAAAGTGAAGATTTAAAAAATCAACCGTGTTTTCAGCTGAATTGTTATTTTCAATTGAATGAAAATCCATGACATGAGAAAAAAGAACGGCTACTTCCCTTTTTTCTCCGATTTTCAGGCTTTTGAGATCGCTTCTTTGTAAAAGGTCGTCAATGACTTTCACAGGAAGAAAGCGGGAAAACAAAAAACTCAGTCTTTTTTTTGCAAATTGATTGTCTTGGTATTCGATGACCTGGTAAAATAGTTTAAATAAAAACGGGAGAAAGTTTTTAAAAAAAACAAGTTCTTCTTCTTCCATAGTGTGGGTAAAAAAAATTCCGCCGACCCGATTTTTATCTTTGGAAAAATACTCTTCCACTTCTTCTACTCTGTCTCTTTTTTTTAAGGGAAGAGAAATTAATTTTTTATGCTCTTCCATTTTCAGATAAGAATGCTCATCCAGATAAGTGTCGAAGTTTTTAAGAAAAAAAGAAACAGCGCTGGTGTAATTGTCTTCCGGCAAAAGCGAGTGAAAAACAAGCGTGCTTTTAGAATAATAAGCAAAGCTGAAAAAAGAAAGGGAAAAGTATTCGTAAAACATCGATGCAATATTTTCAAAAAAAGAAGCAAAGTTTTCAATACTGGTGATTTTTTCTATGATTTTATCGTACAAAAAAGAATGGTAAAAATAAGTGTTCAAAATTTTGAGTATATTTTTTTCTACGCGTTCTTTTTTTTCCTGATCACATACAACTGGTTTTTTTTTCAGCATTTTCAGGACAGAGGGCAGCAGTTCTTCAATAGAGTTTTTTTGAAATAAAATCATTTTATCCACATCACTGAAAAAAATATTTTCTTTTTCCCTTTTATCAAATAACAGCATAATAATGGGAATGTCTAAAGATTTTAATAAATAAATCACTAAAAAAATAGGAATATCATAGATATGGGAATCGATAATCACCAAATCCGGATTAATTTCTTTGATACTGTTTAATCCTATTTTTGCCTGATAAAAATAAAAGACTTCCATTTCCTGTGTCTGGAGTTTTTTGTCGATCCAGTCTGCGGCTTTTGGAGAAGAAAGTATTGATAAAATCTTTTTTTTCATCATTTTATCCGTTTTTTTTATCAATATCGGGCAGAGTATAGACAGGAAATTTTTTTTCTTCCAGTTCTATATTTCCCAGATAAAGAGAATCAGTATTATTATTTAATTTTTCTTTGACTGCTTGAGAAAACAAAATAGGGGTATGAAAATTTTTAGTGGAGGCCTCTAATTCTTCTGCAATTCTCACAACATCACCTACGGCAGTGTAAGCTTTTTTTTCATTTGATCCGATTTTGCCTAAAATCAGCTCGCCGATATGGATCCCGATTCCGTTATTGACTTTCTCATCGGGTAAATACAAGCCTTCAATATCCACTTTGTTCAGCTGGCCGACCATTTTTATTGCAGCCCGCACGGCTTGAAGGGCTGGATTTTCCGCATGATTTACTCCAAATAAGGCGACCACAGCGTCTCCAATCAATTTATCGATTATTCCGCCTTCTTCCCGTATGCAGCCTACCATCAGTTCAAAATAATTGTTTAAAAATTGAACCACATTTTCAGCTGTGTTTTTTTCTGTAATCGTGGTAAAAGAGCGGATATCTGAAAACAAAACGCAGATTTCCCTTCTTTCCCCTTTTTCATTCTCTTCTTGTTTATCAAACATTTGATTAATGATGGTTTCAGGGACAAATTTTTGAAACACTTTTTTGACTTCTGTTTTCTTTTTTTCCGCATTTTGATAATTGAAAGCATTGCCCATAATTTTTCCGGCTTTTGATGAAAAATCCTCTAAAATATTCAAAATATTATCAGAAGTAAAAAAATGATTGATCTGACTTCCGATATGAAGCGTGCCGATGATATCATTTTCGCTATTGAATATCTGATTGTAATAATAAGAACTGACTGTCTTTTTTCTGCCGGAGGAAAGATGCTCGAAAAAAGCCTCCTGTTTTTCCAGTGAATCAATATAAATCATGTCTTTTTCAAAATAAAAATACTTTTCTATTTTTTCATAATCAGAGTTTTTAAAATTGGAAAAATGGTTGTGAAAAGCGACTTTAAAAAAATTTTCATAGCTTTTTTCTGATATTTCCTGCTGAATCAAAATAAATGCGGCTGTTTTTTTCTCTTCTTCCAAAAAAAAGATCAGTATATCAGGAGAAATTAAGATTTTCAGTTCTTCGAAAATATGGTACACGCATTCAGATAACGAATCCATCTTTTCAAAAGCTTTAAATAAATAAGTGTTTTTGATCATTTTCTTGGAATAGTTTTCAGGAAAATCTAAAATCTCTTTGTTTCTGAGAAAATCATATAATTTTTCCAATACTTTTTCAGGAAGCTCTGATCCTTCTTTTTTTTCCGAAAGTTTTTCTTCTATCAGGGGAAGTTCAGAGTAAAGATAAATTTTATTCAACCCAAGGCTTTCAATACGCAGTTTATCAAAGGGGAGAATCTCATCCGCCAGAATATAAATAGGGATTGAATACGGCTCCAGTAAAAAATGAAGGGTATTGGCAATAATAAAAGCATCGGGCATTTTTTTCCCGATAAAGACAGCATCGATAAAACTATTTCTTCTTCCAGAAATAGAAAGCAGATCATATTTTTTTAAATCAAAAAAAGGATTATTCTCATCAATGAGAAGAATCTTCAGTTTTTTCATCATTCATCCCTAATAATTGTTTTATATCTTCAATAAAAATATCTCGATCAAAATCAGCTTTGAAATGAATCTGATCGGCTCCGGCTTTTTGATAAAAATCCCTGTCAATCGCTTCTTGAGAAGGTGCAAGGACGACAATCGGGGTTTTTTCATATCCGTTTACTTTCCTGCAGTTTTCAATAAAGGTCAAGCCGTCCATTCTCGGCATATTGGTGTCGGTAATAATCAAATGATAGTTTTTTCCCTTTATTTTCTGAAGTCCCTCAATTCCGTCAATTGCTGTTTCCACTGAAAAACGATTTCTCTTGAGCATAACAGTTGTGATCTCACGGTTGACAGCACTGTCATCAATGATGAGAACCGATTTATATGAAATATTATTTTCTGAATATTGTTCTTTATAATCAATATTTTTTGTTTCTTTGAGCATCTGAATAATTTTAGGAATATAAAGGATATTGACGATTTTAAAATCTTCATCAAAGACAATACCCTGAAGCGCTGAGATTGATTGAAGAAGCTGAGGAAGCGGTTTATAGATGGCGACTGTATGATACAAGACTTCATCCACAATAATTCCAATAGTCTCATTATGGGATTTTACAATGAGAAGCGGAAATTTAGTTGAAGAAGAATTTTTTCCTTCTGAAAGAGCGGTTAAAGGATAAACAGGAACAATATCTTTTCGAAGCTTGACCGCCTGCATAGTGCTTAAGTCTAAAATATCATTTTGATGCACAATCAGTATTTCTGAAATATAAATAGAAGGGATAAAAAATTTCTCGCCGCCCGATTTGATAAAATATCCATAGAAAGTAGTCAGGGATTTAGGAAAAGAAAGATGAAACCGAACCCCTTGAGTTTTTCTGTTTTTCAGGCTGATTTTTCCTTTGATCGCTTTTATGCTTTTGATTGAGTCCGATAGCCCGAATCCTTTTCCTTCTTGATTGTGAGCAGCCGTAATACCTTTGATAAACAAAAGCCGGTTTAATTTTTCAGGAATGGTTTTCAAAATCTGATTTTTCCGGTGGGGAAAAAGCTGGATAGCGGATTGGCGGATTGCATCATAGTGAATCCCGTTCCCGTCGTCTTCAACGATTAATCTGATTCTTCCGCTGGATTCAAAAGCCCTGATCTGGAGCTTCCCCTGTCTTTTTTTCCCTTTCGACTCTCTTTCCTCAGGGCGTTCTATTCCATGTTCAATTGCATTGGTAACAATATTGAGAAGAGGTATTTTTAAATTTTCTAAAATAATTTTATCCACCATAATAGAGTTATGAATTGTGTTCAATTCTATTTCTTTATTGAATTCCTGGGCAGTTTTCAAAGCTATTAGCTGTATTTCATCTGTCAGAAGCGAGAGAGGAACCATACGGAGGGAAAGGATATATTCCTGCATCTGAAAACTTGAGGTATCCAATTTTAAAATATAGCTGTTTATTTCATTTTCAATTAATTCCAGTTTTTTTTGTTCTCTTTTAAAGTCGTCAGCGGTGGTCTGAGGATGGTTTAAAAGTTTTTTAAAATTGGCTCCAAACTGGTAAATTTCTTCTATCTTTTTCTTCATTTGATACTGAGTGAGGATCAGCTCGTTCAATTTTACGACAATATTGTCGATGGTCTTGATCTGGACAGGAACCTGTTGGGTAAGATCTATTTTTACTTCATCTTCTTTTTCTGCCCTTTTGAGTTTAAAACTCACAATATCTTTCATATAAGTTTCATCCACATCGACTACGGTGCCGGAGGCGGCTTTATTCAGCATTTCCAGTATTTTTTCAATAGAGGCGTGAAATTCAGGGTCGTGAATGGAAGATAATAATTGTTTAATATACACTTTTGCGATCAGGATAATATCAAAAAAGTTTTGAGTAACCGGAGCTTGAAGATAATCAATATGCTCAAAAAACAAAACCATAGCCTGAGATAATTTATGAATCAAAGGATATTCGTTGAAAGAAGCCAGCCCTTGAATATTTTGAAATAAATTTTTAACCATAAAAACAGGAAGTTTTTCAATTTCCTGAGTATTTACTAAAATACTTTCTATTTCTTCTAAATTTTCTTCCATTTCTTCGATAAAATCTTCTTCTCTGATTTCCAGCATGATCACTTCTCCTTTCGTTTTTTGAAATAAAAAGCATTGTTATAATGAAGCAGTTCAAGATTGGGGTGCTGGATAAAAGCGGTATTTGAACTGGAAACAATCAGATATCCGTCTTCTTTCAAAACATCAACCGCTTTCCGGATAATTTCGTTTCTTATCGTTGAGTTGAAATAAATCAGCACATTGCAGATGAAAATAATATCAAAATACGACTGGAGAACCGGAAAATAAAGGTCTTTTAAAAGGTTGATCTGTTTGATTTGAATCAGGGAGAGGACTTCGGGGGCAATTGTAATGCTGTCATTGCTGATAACTGCGTTTTGTTTGATCAGTTCATGGAAGATTTCTCCGTCTTTTCTCATGGAAATCTTTTTATAAACGCCATTTTTGAGTTTATTCAGCGTGTTCAAATCAATATCAGTCGCAACCACTGGAGAATGAGATATTTTTTTTTCTCCCCACAAAGATTTTAAAAAAAGCGCGGCAGAGACGGCTTCTTCTCCGGATGAAGCGGCAGCGCTCCAGATCATGGGAGGAAAAGTTTTTTGTTCTTTATATTTGGGTAAAATAATTTCCTTTAAGAGTTTGTAATATTTTTCTTCCCGAAAAAAATAAGTCTCATGAATCGTAAAAATCTCAATCAGGGCATTGAGTGCGTCCGTATTATGCTCCAGTTTTAATAAATATTTTTCAGGGGATTGATTCAAAAACTGATGATCCAGATAGCGTTTCACTGCTTTTTCATTGGATTCAATGAGCTGCAAACCGGTTTTGAGATAAATGTATTCAAAAATCGGCTGGTAATGGTTTTTATTTTCCATATTGATTCCTGTTTTTCACAATTGAAATCAAATAATCCGCAATTTTTTCTAAAGGAAGTATGACCGATGCGCCGTTTAACTCAATCGCTTTTTTAGGCATTCCGAAAACAGTGGAAGTTTTTTCATCCTGAACCAGAGTAAATCCGCCGTTTTGAATAATTTTGAGACATCCGTTGGCTCCGTCCTGCCCCATTCCAGTCAGCAAAATCCCGACTAAATTTTTTTTAAAAGAATTGGCAGCGGTCTCAAAAAGCCTGTCCACAGCGGGTTTTTGGAAATTAACCTGCTGGGTGTCTTCATAATAAAAAACTTTATTTTTTACGACTAAATGGTTTCCCTGTAAAGCTAAAATCACTTCTCCCGCTTTGGGTTTGTCCTCATTGACGGCTGTGCGGATTTTTAATGGACTTTCCTGATCCAGATATTTGACCAGACCTTCCTCATGTCCTTGCTCCAGGTGCTGGACAATTGAAATGGAAACAGGAAAATCAGCCGGCAGATTATCTAAAATCATTTTTAAAGCTTTGGGTCCGCCCGTGGAGGAACCAATCACAATATGCTCGATTTTTTCTGTGTATTCTTGATGGGAAGCGTTTTGATTGTGTCTGGTCAAGGCTGGGAAAAGTTTTTTAAACTTGTTGAATAGTTCTGTTTGATAAAACTTGTCCTGAATCTTTTCCATGCTCGGATAATCAATGATTTTGGTAAAATTGAGTTTTTCAAGAGAAAGAATCTCTTCATTTTTCCATCTGCCTGTAAAAAGAATTTCAGTGAGAGAAGAAGCGTCTTTGAGTTGAGAAAAAAACTGGGTATCGGAAAAAGAAAAAGTATTCTCTCCCAAAATCAAGACATCGACCGAATTCTGTAAACAGAATTTCAAAGCTTCCTGTGAAGAGGAAGTCATAAAAACAACTTCTTCGTTTTGTTCTGCGAAAATATCTTTTAAAATATTCCGCATGATAGCAGAGGTGAGGGTCAAGACAATTTTCATAAAAGCGCTCCGTTTTTTTCTTGCAAAGCAGTGATCATTATTTTTTCTAAATCAATAAAATAAATTATTTTTTTTTCAATAAAAGAGCAGGCGGCAATTCCATGCTGATAAAGGCATGAAAAAAAATAGGAAGAAAGTAATTTAAGGTTTGAAAGAGAAATGTTTTTTATTTCCAGAGATGAGGGGAGAAGACAGGCAATGAGATGGGGAGAAAAAGATTGTTTGTCTTTTCTGAGGCTTTGTTTTAAAAGGCGTTGACTTTCTTTGGAATAATTTTTTGTATCGGTGATGATGCATAAAAGAGAAGAATCTTTTTTTTCTGTTTTAAAATGCCTGCATAAAAACTGATCCAAATCAAAAAGCAGAATTTTTTCTTCTCCGTACTGAATGATTTCCTGAAAATAAGGAATTGCTTTTTTCCTTTTTCCCAGAATATCGGGAGTAACGCTCGCAAAAAACTGACTCCGGTTGATGTAAAAATCCATATTGGAATAATGAATGGATAAAAAATAGTTTTTTTTACTCATATTCAATATCATGATGAATTTTTTTTATTATTTGCCGAGTGTCCAATACAGGGATTTCTTCCTTCTCTAATGAGATAAACTGAGCAAAATAATTGTCTTTGGCATTTGAAGAAAGAATAGTGTGGATATTGTCTTTTTCAATAAAAACAATCTTTAAAACATCTGTGATGAGAAATGCTATTTTATCTATTTTATCCCGGAGAATAATAAATTTTTTCCCATCCAGCTTTTCATTATTGATTAATAAATGAATATCCACAACCGTATAAGGATCTCCCTGGCGGTTAATAAGCCCCCTGATATATTGAGGCACAAAAGGGAGATAGTAGATTTCGCTGTTGATAATAATTTCCTGCACCAGATTTTCCGCTAGAGCAAAATATTTTTCAGCAATCAGAAAGATGACAAATTTCTGCCCTTCATGAATTTCATTTTTTTCTTTCAGCTGATTTTCAGAGCGTTGTATTTCTTTAATAATTTCTGAATTTTCCATTGACTCTCTCAATTTAATTTTTTTCAGTATTGGATTCTTTCGTGGCATCTATTTTGTATCTGCTGACCAGATGAGCGGATGTTTCTGAAACATTGTAAAGGTCTTCTGTCACTCCTGAAATTTCTCTTGTGGCAACGGCGATATTGTCCGCCCCCTCAGAAATCTGTTTAATGGCAATGGATACCTGTTCAAAAGTAACCACCTGCTGCTGAATCGATTTCGCGATCTGATTCATGGATTCAGTCGATATTTCAGAACTGGATAAGACATCTTCAAAAAGTGCGTGGATATCTTTGGCAAACTGGTTGCCTTCTTTAATTTTTTCAGTTCCTGTTTCAGAAGTTAAAATCAGGCGGTCGGAAGATTTTTGAATCTCGGTGATTCTTTCTTTAATTTCACGGGTGGAAGTAACGGTGGAATCAGCCAGTCTTCTGATTTCAGCCGCAACAATCTGGAAATTTTTTCCCGCTTCTCCAGCTGAGGAAGCTTCCAATTCCGCATTAAAGGCAATGATTTTTGTCTGATCGGCAATGTTATTAATCATGTTGACAATATCCCAGATATTGTTTATTTTTTCACTTAAAAACTTGATCCCATCGATGGTGACCCGGTTTGCGTCGTTGATCTCAGACATTTTTTTAAGCGTATCCTGAACTTTATCAAATCCGTTTTTAACTGTTTTCTGGGTATTGGTACTGATATTGACTATTTCGTTGATTTTTTTCTCAATTGATTTTGATAAAATATCCAGATCTTCCATAGTGCTGACAATTTCTTTAACCGCTGCCGCCTGTTCGTTGGAAGTGGAAGAAGTTTCCTGTGATGAGCTTGCCAGGGTCTGAATCAGATCCAGAAGTTTATGGGTGACATTGCGCAAATTCATGAGAAGCTCGCGGTAGTTTGCCAAAAACTGGTTGAAAGACAAGCCCATATCATCAATTTCATCTTGAAGAATTTTATGAGAAACACTTTGATAGCCTTGAGTAAGGTCTCCTTTTTCCGCTACTGAAAAAATATGCCTGAATTTTTCGATTTTTTTTGCCAGCAGTTTTCCGGTCATGGAAGAAATCAATAAAGATATGATAAAAGCTACCAAAACTCCCAGAATAATGAAAATTTTTAAAAGAAACAAGGGAGCCATGAGTTCGTCATAAGACAATCCGCTGACAGCAATCCAGTCCAGTTCTGGAATATAACTGAAAAAAGCGATGTAGTCTTTGCCTTCTTCTTCAATCAAATAGTGAAGCTTGCCGTTTTTTTCCTGAAGCATTTTTTTAATATAAGGTTTATCAGATAGATTTTTTCCTTCCAGTTTTTCGTGAATAAGAGCATTGCCTTGATTGTCAATAATGTATATAAATCCAGTTTCACCCAGTTTAATGGAGATCAGATTATCCCTGAAATCAGCCGTATTCACCAGTGAGTTAAATTCACTCTTATAGGCAGAAACCCAGAGAATTAATTTCAAGGGTTCAAAATAGGTGATGTATCCTACTTTTTTTCTCGCCTGCTGTTCATTTTTATTTTTCCATTCATACTCAAAATACCCTTCTTTTTCAGGACTCTGTAAAATATTTTCTACCTTTTGCCAGAACGGCGCCTTGGAAACATTGACTCCTTCAGAGGCCGGATGAATCAATAAAGTTCCATCATCTTTCACTCCGGCAAGATAACCGGTCTCTCCTACTTTCATAAAAGCGGGGTAAAGAAAAATATTCCGGAGCATTGCGATAACTTCTTTTTCACTTCTATTTTGCTTCTTTTTGTATAACTCGTAGTAGTACTCAGTCATGTTTTTTGTTTTTTGAGAAAAGGTTCTCAAATGGTTTTTGATTGAAACATCCAGAATAGCGGTTATTTTTTTATTAATGGTTTGAGACAAAAGACCAATATTATCTTCTTGTATCTGAATGATCTGAGATTTTGAATAAAAATAAACAACAATTCCTGTCAAGAGTAAAATAATAAACATGGTTCCGCCAAAAGTGATAAACAGCTTATTCCGGGTTTTCATAGAGACTCCTTGTGAGATGTTTCATAAATTCAGTTTTGTATAAACAATAATAAAGATAAAGAAAAAATCAAGAGATTTTTTTATAAAATTTATATTTGTTTAAAATAATATTTAATGTATTGTAAATTAATTTATAATAAATTTGTTTAGACGGAAAAAATTTCTTGCATTTTCCTGTTTTTCCTGAAAGTGCAAAAAAATTAAAAAAAAATGTTAAAGAATTTACAAATCCATCGAAAATAGTATTAACACGGATGTTAGAAAAAAGTTTCAAGGAGGAGACTAATGATCATCAATCATAATATGAGTGCTATTTACACTCAGAGACAACTCAATATCAACGACGGCGATTTACAGAAAGATATCGAAAAACTTTCTTCAGGACAAAGAATCAACAGAGCAGGCGATGATGCGGCAGGACTTGCTGTATCTGAAAAGATGAGAGCCCAGGTGAAAGGACTTTACCGGGCGAGTCAAAATGCTCAGGATGGTATTTCCTTTATTCAGACAACTGAAGGATACCTTCAGAATACTCAGGATATTCTTCAAAGAGTCAGGGTTTTGGCTGTACAGTCTTCAAACGGTATTTATACTACTGAAGACAGAATGCAGATTCAGGTGGAAGTTTCACAATTAATTGATGAAATCGACCGGATTGCGTCACACGCACAGTTCAATGGTCTTTCCATGCTGACAGGACGGTTTGCATTCAATACTGTGGATCCTCAAAATACAGCAGCCAGCCTCTGGTTTCATATTGGAGCAAATATGGATCAAAGAGAAAGAGTCTATATTGGCACCATGACTGCAAGAGCTTTAAATATCAAGGAACAGGCGTCCAATGATATTCTTTCTCTTTCTACTATGGAAAAAGCAAATCAGGCAATCGGAACTCTGGATGTAGCGCTGAAAAAAGTCAGCAAACAACGAGCGGATCTCGGCGCTTATCAAAACCGGCTTGAATATGCGATCAAGGGACTGGAATCAGCCGCTGAAAATATTCAGTCTGCTGAATCGAGAATCAGAGATACAGACATGGCTCACCAAATGGTGGAATATTCTAAAAATAATATTCTCCTTCAGTCTGCCAATGCGATGCTGGCTCAGGCAAATCAAAGAACTCAAAGCGTTCTACAGCTTTTAAGATAATTTTTTTTATACCCTCTCAAGGATGAGAGGGTTTTTTCTTTTCAAGGAGGAGGGGATGGTTTTTGAGCCGGCACAATCCAATTCTATTCAGACTTATAAAAATTCAATTGCGGTGGAATCAAAAAAAATAAAGGTTAAAAATGTTCCTCTTTATTTTTTTTCAGGTCTGATAGTTCTTTTTTTTATTACTTCATTTGTTTATCTCCAAAAAGTCTATTTCAATATTGATGAGAAAAAAAAATCAATTGAAAAACTTCAGGGAGTTGAAAACAGTCTAAATATCCAGAATGAAAAGATCAAAATGATCCTTTCCCAAATCAAAAACGGGATAGAAAGCGATCAAAAACTGATCAAGATTATCGGTGAAAGCCAGTTTCAAAAAGAATCAGAAATGATAAAAGAAAATTTTGAAAAAATGAACCAGGAACCTCAATCCCGTTCTTCTTTTTATATTATCCTTTTCGGGATCCTGTTTTTAGTTGTTTTGCGCCTTCTTTACCTTGAATTTTCAAGCGAGTCGGAGTGGAAAAGAAAAAAGAAAAACAAAGCCGGTTTTTTCGGTGCTGTTTTTCAATGGGTCAATCATTTTAAAATGCAGAAAAGATAATTTTTTTTAAATTGGAGGGGAAGTTTCCCCTCCGGTTTCTTAAGTCAAAAACTCATCCATTTTCCTGATCAGCTCTTCTTTTTCATCGTGTCTGAGAGAAACCTCCAATACATCATGAAGTTTTTCAAGCTGTTTGATGATCTGGGAAATTTTCTCATTTTCCTCGACTGCCAGAAGCATCCGGCTTTTTTCCGTGTTTTTCAGACGGTTGACAAAAATTCCTTCCAGATTGTAGGCCCGTCTTGAAAAAAGACCTGTAATATGAGACATAACGCCCGGATGATTCCGGACGGTGAGTTCAATAATCGCTGTTTTCATGCTTTACTCCTGAATCATTTCAATATTTGATTTTCCCGGGGGAACAATGGGAAAGACATTTTCATCCGGGTCTGTCATCCATTCAACCAGAAAAGGGGTTTTGGATTCAATCATATCGTCAAAATACTTTGCTTCTTCTGTTTCATTCTCTATTCGGATACTCCTGATGCCGAATCCTTTCCCGATTGAATCAAAATCCGGCGTATAGTGAAATTGAGAGGCAAAATAGTTTTTAGCAAAAAAAAGTTCCTGCTGCTGTTTTACCATTCCCAATTGTCTGTTATTCAATATAATAATGGTAATATTTAAGTTCCATTCATGGACAACCGCAAGTTCTTGAATATTCATGAGAAATGACCCGTCTCCCGTGAAAAGAATAATCTTTTTATCCGGATTTGCCAATGCTGCGCCAATTGCTGCCGGAAGACCGAATCCCATAGTCCCCAGTCCTCCCGATGTCAAAAACGATCTCGGTTTTTGAAAAGGGTAGTGCTGGGCAGTCCACATCTGATGCTGACCGACATCGGTAATAATAATTGCATCATCGGGCAGCTCTCTTCCGATTCTTTGAATCAGAGAAGCGGGATGATACTTTTTTTTAGGAAAAGGCATAGGATGTTCTTTTTTCAGTTTTTCAGTTTCCTGTATCCAGTTTTCCCGTTTTGAAGATTCTATCATCGGGATCAATTTTCCGATTATTTTTTTCAAGTCTCCTGCCAGATACAAATCCGTTTTCCTGATTTTATCGATTTCGGCTTTATCTATATCGATATGAATAACAGAAGCTTTTTTACAAAACGCGTCCACTTTTCCGGTTGCCCGGTCGTCAAACCTTGCGCCCGTTACAATAATCAGATCCGCTTCCTCCATCATCATATTCACACAGGGGGCGCCGTGCATTCCGATCATTCCGGAAAATAAAGGGTGGTCTGAAGAAATAGCCCCCAGTCCCATTAAAGTGGAGACAACCGGAATCGAGTTTTTCTCAGAAAGTGTTTGAATCTCTTGGGAGGCTTCTGCTGAGAGAACACCCCCTCCGATATATAAAACCGGTTTTTGAGCCCGGTTGATTTTTTCAGCGGTTTTTTTCAAGTCTTCTTCGTTCCATTCTTCTTTTGGCTCAAATCGGCTTTCGTCCTCCATAGAAATAAAATCAATGATTTGATTTTGAACATCTTTTGGAATATCGATCAAAACCGGTCCCGGACGACCTGATTCAGCGATCCAAAAAGCTTCAAAGAGAGTTTTTTCAATTTCATCAGCATTTTTAATAAAAAAATTGTGCTTTGTAATCGGGAGGGACAGCCCGTAAGTATCGACTTCCTGAAAAGCATCGGTGCCTAAAAGGCTGGAGGCGACCTGCCCTGTAATCGCAATCATCGGGATAGAGTCCAGTTTGGCATCTGCAAGTGCTGTTAAAAGATTGGTAACTCCGGGACCTGAAGTAGCAATACAAACCCCTGCTTTTCCGGTGGTACGGGCAATTCCCTGTGCGATAAATCCTGCCCCCTGTTCATGACGGGCAAGGATATGGGTGATTTTTCGGCTCTTTGAAAGAGCATCGTAAATAGGGAGGTTTGATCCCCCCGGGATCCCTGATACCAGACGGACTCCTTTTTTTTCTAAAGTTTCTATAATAATCTCAGCGCCTTTTTTTTCCATTGATTTTTCCTCGTTTGTTTGATTTGATGAAAGATGATTGAATTAAGAAATAGATTGAGCGCCGCAAGGCGCACAGTGAGAAGAATTAAGAGGATTTGGATTATTGATTTCATAAGAAACTCCTTTTTTTTGTTTTTTTATCAAAAAAACCTGAAAGGAGCCTGAAATAAAAAAAGCCCCCGTCAGGTTTTGGTAAACCCGAGCGGAGGCTTCGTCTTTTTTTCTTTAAATGTTTTTTTAAAGATTCTCCACCGGGCATTCCCGTAAAAGATTGACGACCACCACGACTGTGATATTCATGCTGTTTATAAATGAAGAATGGCTTTGAGAGTTGAAAAACATTTTTTTTCCTGTGCAATAAATATACTTTTAAAATTACGAAATTTTTTTAATACGGTCAAGTTTTATTTTTAACTGTCAGGAAAAAGGTAGCAATTTTTTTTTGTGGCAAGGATTAGGAATCTTTGTTCTATCAATCTATTTGTCAATCCTGGAAAACCCTAAAGA
>MIAO01000123.1 GCA_001829155.1 Spirochaetes bacterium GWB1_36_13
TTCCCGCCGGATAAAAAGAGGAATCATGCGTCTAAGTTTTTTTAACAAAAATTCTCCAGTTCTTTGGTAGCAATTTTTTTTGTGGCAAGGATTAGGAATCTTTGTTCTATCAATCTGTTTGTCAACTCTGGAAAACCCTAAAGATTTTTTACCCACAAACCCCCGGTCACTTATCCCCGCCGGGACAAAGGGAGTTTGGATTTAAATCCGCGCTCCCGTCTTGGACAGACATTGCAATTTCTTTCAGATATTCATAGATAGAAGTATTTGTTTATTACTGTTTGTCGTAAGTCACCGTGCCTGTGCCGTCTGTGGAAGTGATTTTTGAGTCGCTGATTTTCCGGATGTAAATCACAAAAGTACCCGCATAAGACGAGCCGGACGGGATATTTACTTCAAGCTGAGTTTGTTCTTCATTCAAAGACCATGTGCCCGACATTGTTCCTGCGGTGGAATAAATAGAAGTGCATGAAAAATTAGTCCCGTTTGAACAAGTTCGGCTGAAAAAATGATCTGAGGATAAAAGAAGGGTCTCATTGGGAATAGAAGACCCTGTGTAAATAGAACTGTACCTTGACAAGGATGTCAGTTTCCATGTTCCAACTGCCCACTGATCAGATAATTTTGGCTCTTCTTTTTTACTGCATCCGGCAAAAAGCATCAAAAAAGCGGTAAATAATAGAATAATTCTCATAAAAACCTCGGTTTATTTATTTGATATAAAATATACTAACAATATTTTTAAAATAAAATATCTCAATAATTTAAATTATACTAAAATGATTTTAAATTGCAAATAAAAAGACCTTTTCCGGTCATTCCCGCGAAGGCGGGAATCTATTGACAATAAGTGTTTTAAATTCAGATTCCGGTCTTTTGCAAGCAAAAACCGGAATGACAGTTTTGCATTTTATATTCAGTTGTGTATATAAGATTTTTTAGTGATTTTGGATAAAAGAAACCCTGTTTCAGGGTGAGAGGCGTTTTTTTTCTTGATATTAGAAAGGATTCAGATTAAATTTGAATGTGTTAAAAAGAAATGAAAGGATTCTAAAATGGCAGTTACTTATAAAGACAGCGGAGTCGATATCGAAGCCGGAGAAAAAATGGTCAATGAAATAAAAAAAGAAGTGGCGACCACTTTTAATAAAAATGTTTTGAGTCAGATCGGGCTTTTTGGAGGATTTTTCAAAATTCCGGAAGGATATAAAAATCCTGTTCTGGTTTCCTCTGTGGATGGAGTGGGCACCAAGCTCAAAATCGCTTTTATGATGGATAAGCACAATACAGTGGGAGAGGATTTGGTCAATCACTGTGTCAATGACATTGCCGTATGTGGAGCTGAACCTCTTTATTTTCTGGACTACCTTGCGACCGGAAAACTTAAGCCTGAGATCGGCGCCGAGATTGTGAAAGGTATGGCTAGAGGATGCCGGAACAACGGCTGCGCTTTAATCGGCGGAGAAACAGCTGAAATGCCTGGATTTTATAATGAGGGTGAATACGATATGTCGGGAACGATTGTGGGAATTGTGGATCAGGATAAAATTATCAAGGGCGATGATATTCAGGGAAGAGAAGTTTTAATCGGGCTTCCCTCCAACGGTCTTCATACCAACGGGTATTCTCTGGCAAGAAAAGTTATTCTGGATAAATACAAAGCCAATACTTATTCAGCCGAACTGGGCATGAGCGTGGGAGAGGAACTTTTAAAAGTCCATAAAAGCTATCTTTCATCGATCAAAGCATTGAAAAACAGCATTTCTGTAAAGGGGATGTCTCATATCACAGGCGGAGGAATCGAGGGGAACACCAAAAGAATTATTCCTGAGGGAAAAACCTTGAAAATTGATTGGAACTCTTGGGAATGGCTTCCTATTTTCAAACTGATTCAAAAAGAAGGGGATGTTCCTTTAGAAGATATGAGAAGAACTTTCAATCTGGGAATCGGGATAATTTTTGCAGTCGATAAAAATGATTTAAACCAGGCTCTGAAGATTTTAAAAGACGCCGGCGAAAACCCTCTGGTAGTCGGCGAGGTGATATGAAAAAAATAGAGGCTATTATCCAGCCTTCAAAACTGGAAGCAGTCAAGGAAGCCCTCAACGAAATCGGGGTTTCAAGGCTCACGGTCAGCGATGTCCAGGGATTTGGAAGACAAAAAGGACATACTGATGTATTTCGGGGACAAGAATATGAGGTCAATTTTATCCGAAAACTGAAAATAGAGATTGTGGTCAACGATTCTTTTTTAGAACCCACTCTGGAAACGATTTTAAAAACAGCCCGGACTGAAAACGGCGGTAAAATCGGGGATGGAAAGATTTTTGTTTTACCTGTGGAAGAAGTGATCCGTGTGAGAACCGGTGAACGGGGCGGTAACGCGGTATGAAAATTATTTTTCATTCCAAGGAAGTGGAGATTCCCTACTTGAAATCCGCTCAGGAAATTTTAAAACATTTTAATCTGGTCAACAACACGGTTGTTTTTTTAAGAAACGGCGAAATCCTCGACCCTGCCTTGAAAATCAGAATACTGCCGGAAGATCAGATTGAAATTATCAAAGTGATTTCAGGCGGGTAGTCTTGAAAACCCTTGAACTCCTTGCTCCGGCAAAAGACTTTGAATGCGGACAGGCTGCTGTAAACTTCGGAGCAGACGCCCTTTATATCGGGGCTCCCAAATTCAGCGCCCGGGTCAATGCTTCCAATACGGTTGAATCCATCGAAAAACTGACATCTTATGCCCGGCTTTACAAAGTAAAAGTTTATGCAGCCTTTAATACTCTTTTCTATGATCATGAGCTGGAAGAAGCCGAGAAACTGATCTGGCAGCTTTATGAGGCGGGAATCGACGCCTTAATTATTCAGGATATGGGAATTCTTCAAATGAATCTCCCGCCCCTTCCCCTTTTTGCCAGTACCCAGACAGACAACCGTGACCCTGAGAAAATCCGATTTTTTCAGGATACAGGATTTAAACGGGTGATTCTGGCAAGAGAACTTTCTCTTCCTGAAATCAGAAAAATCAGGGAGACTGCTCCACTCATTGAGCTGGAATCGTTTATCCACGGAGCTTTATGCGTCTGCTACAGCGGGCAGTGTTATTTAAGCTATGCCATGGGCGGCAGAAGCGGAAACCGGGGCGAGTGTGCCCAGCCCTGCCGTAATTTATATACTCTTTCTGACTCAAACGACAGGATTCTGATAAAAAACCAGCATCTTCTGTCTTTAAAAGACCTGAATCTTTCCCTTTACCTCAAAGACTTGATGGATGCAGGAATCTCTTCTTTTAAAATAGAAGGCAGGCTCAAGGACATCAATTATGTGAAAAATACGGTTTTATTCTATAGACAGGCTTTGGATCGTTTAATGGAAGGAAAAGATTTAAAAAAAGCTTCATCTGGCAAGATTTTTACAGATTTGATTCCCGACCTGGAAAAAACTTTCAACCGGGGATACACGGATTATTTTTTAAACTCTCGGAAAAAAGGAATCGTCTCATGGGACAGCCCAAAATTTAAAGGAGAAATCATCGGTAAAGCGGTGAAAATTTTTCAAGACTCTTTTCTTTTGGATAAAACGGCGGATTTTCTTTCTCCCGGAGACGGCATCGCTTTTTTTACCTCAGAAGGAGTTTTGACTGGTACTCTGGTTCAAAAAGTCAGCAATAAACAAGTTTATGCCGATCACTGCGGTCTGATTCCCCCTTCGGCTGTCCTCTATCGCAATCAGGATCATGTATTTTTTAAAAAATTAAAAAACAGTTCAGTGGAAAGAAAAATAGCCTTAAACTTAAAATTTTTTGAAAGAGAAGGCGTTCTTTTTTTAGAAGGCGTGGATGAAGACGGATTAAAATCAGAAATCAAGATTGAAACAGCTTTGATTCAGGCTGAAAATCCTTTGAAAACTGTGGAAAATACAAAGAAGCTTTTAGAAAGGCTCGGGGAAACGATTTTTTATCTGCAAGAAAGTGTTTTTGACCATGAAAATCCTTTTTTTATCCCTGCCTCAGCTTTAAACGAAGCCAGGCGAAAGGTTTGCGAAGCTGTGACCCGGCAAAGGGCTCAAAAAACAACCTGTCCTCCCACAACTGTTTCAAATGTCCAATATCCAATCAAACAAATTGATTTCAACAGCAATATATCAAACCGGAAAGCGGCTTGTTTTTATGAAAAAAGAGGGTGTGAAATCATTGAAAAAGCTTTAGAGACCGGCATATCCTACCCAAAAAAAAGGCTGATGACATTAAAATACTGTATCCGGTTTGAACTGGGAATCTGCCTTAAAAACAAGAAAGAACCCAATCCCGATCTTTTTTTGACCGATCCCAAAGGAAATGTGTTTCAACTGGTTTTTGACTGTGAAAACTGCCGGATGGAGCTGTATTCTAAATAAAAAAATATTATCTGTAATGTTTCAGGAAACACAGCTGAAAATATCGATTTTTCATCGACTTTTTCTCAATAACTACATTTTTCCGTAACTACCTAGATAAAGAGTTGCCCCGGCATACCATTTTTTTTCATCCCCTGAAAAATACCCTGCCTGAAGAGAGACAGGAATAAAAGAATCTCCGCCAATCGTGAAAAGATATCGAACTTCTGCTTCAACATATTTTTTAAAAACATAGCCGATTTCAGTGCCGATAAAAAGCTTATCGGAATAGAGAGGAAGATAAAATCCAAGCGGAAAAAAAGAAGTTCCATTCTCAATGGACTGAAATATATCCAACCCAATATATTTATAGAAAATTCCGCATATTCGAATATCCCATCCCAGATTGCTATATCCCCCTGAAAACAGGTAAAAAAGTGTATCCCGTTCACTCGAATAATCCTCATAACTGCTTTCGGACCAGCCTAAAACAAAACCAGCAGAATAATAACGGTTCGAAAATTCCTTTTTATATCCTTTTACTTTATCCAGCCCGAATTTAAAATAAAGAGCCAAACTCTGACTCAGTAAAAAAGTCGCCCCCGCATTCGCTTCAAACCCATAGCCTATATCGATATTCATCTTGCTGTAATTCCCTGACAAATCCTCTTCAGACAGATAACTCATTTTGACTCCGGTCCCTATAAAAGGAACCAGCCGCCAGGCAACAAAAGAAAAACTTACTCCTAATGAAATGTCTCCGTAAAAAAAACTACTCCCCTCATAATTTCCTTTCAGCAAAAGTGTATTCCAGTAAAAATTTAAATAATCCCCGGTCGGAAAATACGCAAATTCAATTCCATAAATATTCTCATAGGGATTTGCCAAAGTACCGCTTTGAAATTCTCCGTAAGCCGCCCCCAACCTCCATGATTTCTCGTTCCATTTCATTGAAAGACTAAAATCCACATCTTTTGTTATATTTTTTTCAATAATCACTTCTTTTTCTTCGTCTTCATAGCCTTCTTTACTCACTCTGACAATAACCTTTTGATTGGGCATAAACCGGAGATTGTTCAGGGGAGTTTTCCCAATATATCTGGTGTTGATATAAACAGCCGAATTTTCCTGCGAAGAATCAATATTCAAATAACCGTAAGCAATTGGTCTCATCTTGAATACTACTTTTTTATTATCTCCCTGATAAAGATTGACCGTCTGGGAAGGCATTGACTCTCCGTTTTCTCCTTCGTACCCTTCCTTGGACACTTTAATATGAAAAGAATTCTGTTTAACAGGAAGACTGAAAGTAATCGGTGTTACATATTTCTGAAGGATACCTTCGTAATAAATCTTCGCACCGGGAGGGTCAGAATCAATGGTCAGGAATTTTGATCTCAGGTCAAAAGAAACTTCTTTCGATTCGTTGGCGCTAAGATGGATATCTTGATAAGAGATCATTCCGTTTGCCTCTGCCCACACATAATAATCATTTTCCTTGATATTTTCAATCTGAACCGGACTATTCTGCTGAAGATCCGCAATAGAGTAAATCCAGTCAATAATTGCTTTATTTTTATCTCTGTCTTTTTTCTGAATAGAATCTATCAAGACTCCAGCCAGTCTCTCTTTCACTGTTTGAGCCATCTGCACATTCCCATCCTGATACTTTCCCTGTTTTTTTAATTCAGTAAGAAAATAAATTGTCAGTATCTGAAGAAAAGTGTTTTTGTCGAGTAAATACACTTTGCCGGCAGGAACACAGTTAATTTTAAGCTTTGAATTCCCGATACTGTAAAATCCTGGATGAGTTTCTTCATTTAAATTGGCCTGATAGTTTTTTCCTTCTTCACTGTCGAGGGTTCCCCAATACTCTTTGTACCCTTTTTTTATAACCTTGATTTGTTTTTTACCTGTTTTCAGCATGAGAGAAAGCGGTGTTTTTCCCATATATTGGAATTCATCTTCCATTTTAATATAAACCTCCGCTTCTTTAGGAAGGCTGTCAATAAAGATTTTTTTTTCAGGGATTTTTTCAAGTTTTACATTTAATTGGAGTCCAGTAAATACATCCATCGAAATATTTCCAATATAAGTATCAAAGCCCTCTTTTTCAATTTTAATTTTGCTTCCCAGTCTAATCAGAGAAGTCAAAGGAGTGTTCCCGATCTTCTTGTAATGCTTCCCCCCATCCATAGAAAGAGAGACAATTGCTCCAGAAGGAGAAGAAGTGATGGTAATGTTTTCCTCAAATCCGGGCATAAGTCCATAAATTTGATTGACAAAACCAAAGCAAAGCAGAGTAAAGATCAATTTTTTCATTTTAAATTTCCAGCATCTTGATACAAATTATTTTTCAACAAAAAAAATATAATAAACAAACAGAAAAATAAAGAATTAAATAATTATTTTTTATACTTTTTTAATGTAATGTTAAAATTGTATTATATTTTTTTATATCGATATAAAGTCAGTATTAAAAGAAAAGACGACGATTTGATTCGTCGTCTCTTTTCATACCTATTTTTTAAAGAAAAGCTCTCGGATCGGTGATTTTTCCGGTCAATGCAACGGCTGCCGCAGTCGCAGGAGATGCCAGATGCACCATTCCCCCTTTCCCCATTCTTCCGTTGAAGTTTCGGTTGGTAGTCGTAACTGCCACTTCGCCCGGAGCCAGGATTCCATTGCTCATTCCCAGGCAGGCGCCGCAGGTCGGGTTGGTCACAGTAATTTCAGCATCCATCAGGATATCAATAATCCCTTCTTTTAAAGCCTGCTGGAAGATTTTTGGAGTCGCAGGAGAAAGAATCACTCTCACATCCGGGTGGATTTTTTTGCCTTTCACCATTTCAGCCACAATTCGGAGGTCTTCAATCCTTCCATTGGTACAGCTTCCGATATAAACCTGATTCACAGGGCTTCCTTCCAGTTCTTTCACTTTCTTTACCTGATCGGGTTTGTATCCGAAAGTAATCATCGGCTCAAGAGTAGCTGCATCGATTTTGATCACTTTATCATAAACTGCATCCGGGTCAGACCACCATTTTTTGAAGTCATTGAGCGCCGCTTCTTTGGTTTTATACTCATCTTTGATAAAATCCCACAGATAATCCACCGTGATTTCATCTGGATAGATAATTCCGCTGGTTCCTCCGGCTTCAATCGCCATATTGGTCAAGGTCATTCTTGCTTCCATAGACATAGCGCGGATTGTATCGCCGGTAAACTCAATGACTTTATCGGTTGCCCCGTTCACTCCCAGCTCTTTGATCACAGCCAGAATCACATCTTTGGAATAAACGCCCTTCGGCAGTTTTCCGTTTACTTCGATTTTGATCGTCTTCGGGTCTTTAAAAGCGCAAACGCCTTTCAACATTCCGCCTTCTAAGTCTGTGGTTCCCACTCCGGCGGCAAACGCTCCAAATGCCCCATGAGTACAGGTGTGGGAATCTCCCATGATAATTGTGTATCCGGGGCGTACAAATCCTTTTTCAGGGAAGATCGCATGGCAGACACCGTTTCGTCCGACATCAAAGAAATCCTTGATCCCGTGTTTTTTTGCCCAGTCTCTTAAAATTTTATGCTGAATGGCAGTCTGCGTGTCTTTTGCAGGGGTTACATGGTCAATCACCAGTTTGATTTTATTCGGGTCAAAAACTTTATCCAGCCCTTTTTCCTGAAGATCCAGAATTGCCGGAGGAGTCGTTACTTCATGTCCAAAAACCATATCCAGCGAAATGACATTAATGTCTTCTGCCGGTTTTTCCACCATATGGGTTTCAAAAATTTTCTCTGCGGTTGTCTTTCCCATTCCTTCCTCGCTTGTTTTCTTTGTGATAAGAAGATTTTATCTTATTAAAATATACTAAAAATCAACCCCGCAATAAACCTGCAATCCAATCATTCCATTTTTGTATTTTTGATCAAGTTCAGCCAATTCTCTGTTTGAAATCAAAATCATTTCAAACGCTTTTTCTAAGTTTTCTCTTGCTTCTTCCATTGATTCATAATACAACCTGGGAGGGATTTTTTTCTGTGGCAG
>MIAO01000124.1 GCA_001829155.1 Spirochaetes bacterium GWB1_36_13
TTCATATCTCGATCTGCTACAAGAACTAATCAGGCTGTTGATTATTATTTAAATCAACTCGGACACCGAGCGGAGTCGAGGTGTCACTTCGGCTGTGCTCAGTGACCGTACGGCTCCGATTAAATGACCAAAGCTATGAAAGATTGCATCAGAAAAGACAATGACACTTTCTGATCAACTTAGCAAATATCAATGATAAGAAGATAATTGATAGAAATAGTTTCAATAATCGACAGCCTGAATATGATGAGATCAAATGATGCCCCGATCAGAACCTCAAGGGACGGGAATGGAGTGTTTCATTTTTTTAAAAAGTGTAAGAAAGAGAAGCTTTAAAATAAAAAGAATTTTTTAATTTTCTTTGTTCAATATAATCAGATGCCCCTTCTCCTTTATAGAAACTGTTGTTAAACGAATAACCTGCTTTTAATTCTAAAAGATAAAAAAGCCTGATTTTGAGACCAATGTTTTTTGAATTAAAATAAACTTTTTCATTTGGCAAAATCCTTTCTGAAAGATTAACGCTTTTCTGACTCCATACAAACTCTAACCCTGTCATAATAAGCTTTGTCAAGTTGTATTCTAAAGAGGTTCGAATATTGTATACTGGAATATAAAAAACCTGATAGAGAAGTTTTTCAGTTATTTTCCATCGAACCATCAAAGGAAGCCCAAAATTGAGGACTAAATCAGAGTCGTGATACTGGTACATGAAAAAAGGGAAAGGGACTTTTTCAAACCACATCCAGTCAGGAAAGACTTTTTCAAGAGGAAAATAGATCAATCCTAAAAAAAAACCGCCGGTTTGACTCGGGAAAAAATTATAATAAGTATAAGTAAAAAGTTTAAAATCATTTGAGTTTTTAAAGGGAGCGTCGGTTCGTTCGGCAGAACCGATTTCAGCAAAAATCATTGGGCTTTCAACACGGATAGAACTCATAAAAGAATAAATTTTTGACGGGAAATAGTTTAAATCACCTTCAGTTTCCTGATATTCAATCCGATTGATAAAAAAAAGTTTTAAATCATCTTCTTCAAAGACTTTGAATTTTGCGAAAAAACTAGTGTTTAGTATTGCAAAATCCGGAATAGGCTCGTAATCAAAAGTCATTGTAAAAATCGTATCAGGTCTTTTTTTCGATTGTTTCTTGTCTGCAAAAATGATGAACGGAAATATAAAAACAACAAATAATAAACTCATAATATATTTCATGATAGATTCCTTTTTTCACTATTTATAGTAAAATTAATTATAAAATGACCGCCTGTCATTCCGGCTTTTGCTTGCAAAATACCGAATATATTACTTAAAACACTTATTGTCAATAGATTACTGCCTTCGCAGGAATGACAAAGTAAATATAAAAACGGACAATTTATATTTTGTTAAGTATATACTGAAAATATTCATAAAAAGAATGCCCCCCGGATTTCACGAGGGGTTTTACCTTACCAGAGGATGCTGAAATAAACATTTCCTCCGTAGGAGATCCATTTCTGGCTGTCCAGTTTATTGTAAAAGAAAAGACCATCCGCCCCGATTAAAAAAGCCGATTCATCAGGGTTGTTTTCAATTGCATAACCCAGTCCCAGTTTTCCCGAAAGCCCTATTTTGCTTTGCAAAAAATTGTCATGATCATTGTTCTGGCTGCTGGAAAGACTACCGTCTTTGTTTTGTCTTTTATAATCAAAAAGATCTCCTTTCAGTATCATCACCCTGGAACTTCCAAAGGCTGCATTGACAAAGGCTCCGCTTGTGATTTTATTGAAAAAGTATTTAAAAACAATTTCAACACCGCCGTATTGAATAGCCGTATCCTCGTTTTGCTCAGTAGCATATCCCGTCAGATTCCTGCCTTTGACCGGCGTGAAAACGGAATAAAAACCTCCTCCTAAAAGCATATTCTCTCCGATTGTCTTATAGGCGTAAAACGCGCTTGAGAAAGACATAAATTTCATCTCATCCGCTTTTTTTAAATCTTTCGCATAATCAAGATAAGGCGCCCCCGCTGAAATTTCCAGATACCAGCTTTCCACTCCTTTTTTCTCATCGTCAAACTCGATGGACTCGATATCTTCCATTTTAATGCTGATCGCTCCTGTAGCTCCTGATTCAATGACCAGCGAATCTTTCTCACTGCTGATGAAAGTAATTTTCCCTTTAAGGGTCGATCCGTTTTTTAATTCAATCTCATCTCCAGATACCCAAGCTGATATCATTAAAAACAAAACCGCTGTCAACACGCCTATTTTTTTCATTACAATACTCCTTTTGTCATACTTTGATTAATAAAACACCGGAAGAAAGACAAACTGTTACTTTTCTTTCTTCAGCATTCAAATTTCTCGTTTATCGTGAAATATTCTATATTATATTTTAATATATGTGACTATAGGGGAGTTCTAAAAATAGAGAAAATCGTCATTTCGATGAGCAAAGCGAAGAGAAATCTTTTCAATACCAATGCTTTAAGATTTCTCACTTTGTTCGAAATGACGGGAAAATTAATTTTTAGAACTCGCCTATAATTCAAATCAATTGGATTTAAAAAATGAGTTTTTATTTATTTCTGCCTCTTTTTTCTTTTTTGACTCTATTTTTTGTCTGGATCAATGTTTTTTCAAGAAAAAACAAAACGGAAACAGATCAAAAATTTCTATGGTTTTCCGGCTGTGCGGGAATATGGTTTTTTATAATTTTTCTTATATACCTTCCCTTCCCTCTGGCATGGATTTCTTTTCTGTTTAGATTTGCCAGCTTTTTCTGGCTTTTTACTCCATTTTTTTTTCTTTTATTTTTTTTTTCATTTATCAGAAAAAAAATTACTCTTTTCATCCGGATTGTATTTACACTTTCCCTTATTTCATTTTTCATTGCCTGTTTTACCGATTTTGTTTTCCACGCATTTCAGCAAACTCCTTACGGTCCTGTTTTTGCCCCGGGAACCCTGACTCCCTTTATTTCCCTTGTTAATCTCTTGCTTCCCTTTTCTTATGCTGTCATTATATTTATAAAAGATTCCATCAAGGATCGTTTAATAAAAAAAATCACTTTTTCTGTATTTTTTGTTCTTTTTTTGATTTATCTTTCAGGTTCTTTTATTGATTTTATTTTTTCTTACCTCACATCTTCCCATATTCCTCAGTTTGGACCTCTTCTGCTCACTTTTCTCATTCTTTATCTTTTTCAGATAGAAAAAAAATACCGGTTTTTAAACCCGGATAAATCCGATTATCTGAATGAAATTTTTGATAATCTGAAAACCGGTGTCATTCTTCTGAATGAAGAAGGGATCATTCTGGACATGAACCATAAAATGAGATTACTGTTTCAGCAGAGAATCCCCATTGACCGTTTTTTTTCCATCTATGATCTTATTCCCGAATATCAGAAAAACCATCTTAAAAACTTTGACATTGTTTTTTACGATGAGCTTAAAAACCGACATTCCTATCTGGTCAACAGCATTCAAATTCAAAAACGGCAGACTCTTTTGACAGAAATTCTTCTTTTTGAAGACATTACAGAAAAAAAGGAAATTGAAAAGGCTTTCACTCAAAGTGAATCCCACTATTTAAACCTTTTTCAGAATTTAAAAGACGGATTTCTTCTGGGTAAAATCCTATTGGATAGTTCAAAAATTCCCGTTGATTTTTATTTTATTGACGCCAATGCTAAAAGCTGTGAAATATTGGAGATTCCCAACAATCAGCTTGTTTTGAAAAAAGGCAGCGTTTTGATAGAAAAAGAAAGTGAATTTTTAAACATACTGGAACTTTTTTCTGACTGTTCAATGAAAGGCGCATCTCTTGAATTTATTTATCCCTACAGGAATAAAGATTTATCCGTTCTTCTTTATAGTCCGCAACCTCTTTACTTTGGCGTGCTGATAAAAGATCATACAGAGAAAATAAAACTGGAGAAAAATCTTTTCAACTTTCAAAATCAAAATGAAGCTATTTTAAACGCTATACCGGATATGATTTTCCTTTTGAAAAAAGACGGCAGCATTATTGACTTTAAAACTCAATCAAGAAGAGAGCTTTACACTATCCCTGAATACTTTATCAAAAAAAAATTAATCGAAATATTACCTCAAAAAACAGCCGATGAAGCCATGTTTCATATTGAAAAAGCTTTTGAAACAAAATCAATTTCGAGTTTTGAATATTCTCTTTTTTTTGAAGAAAGTAAAGAAATCCATTTTTTTGAGGCAAGAATTTCACCTTACAGCCGCGAAGAAGCGATTGCAATGATTCGAGACATCTCGGAAGATAAAAAAATAGAGGAAAAAATCCGTCTTTCTGAAAAAAAATACCGCGAACTGGTAGAAACAATGAATGATATTCTTTTTATTTTAAATGAAAACCTTGTTATAGAATATCTTTCTCCTGTCTTTGAAAAAAAGATCGGCGACCACTCCCATCCTCTCACAGGAAGACCTCTTCTTGATTCTATTTGTCAAGATGACAAAGATTTGTTTATGATCCAGATGAAAACTCTTTTCCTCCAATCGGCTGTTTCTTTTGAATGCCGGATTGAAATCAAAGAAAACTCCCCTCACTGGGTTCATCTACAGCTTTATCTTTCAGAACAGAAAAATCATCAATTTTACATTCACGGTATTATGACGGATATTCAGGAAAGAAAAAAAACTCACGAACAATTGATTCAAAATGAAGAAAATTTTCAAAAAATGATCGAAAATATTTCCGATATTATTCTGACTTATAACAAAGACAATAAAATTACCTATATCAGTTCTTCCGTTTACCGTATTTTAGGATACCAGCCAAAAGAAATTATTGGAAAATATATTAAAGATTTGAAATCTTTCTTTCTGGAAGAGCCGGAAACCCGGATTTTCTTTCTCAACACTGAAGAAAATCAGGAGGAAATTATTCTTTATTCTGAATTTAAAGCCAGGCATAAAAACGGAACCGAAAAAATACTGGAAGCCAGGGGACGCCATCTTTCCAGAGATGCAAAAGACTGGAACGCCGTTATTTCGCTGCGCGATATTACTGAAACAAAAATAATGGAGCAAAAACTCATCTTTCAATCTGTTATTCTTAAAAATGTTCAGGATTTCATTGTTGTGACTGATTTAAATTCTTTTATTACCTACTGGAACGAAGGCGCTGAGAAACTCAGCGGGTACACTGCTTCTGAAATCATCGGTAAACACATCAGCATAATCTGGCCGCCGGAAGACACTCTACAGATGAAACATCTTCATGATGAAATTTATTCAGGCAAAGAAATACGGCAAGAACTTCAGATTCTGAAAAAAGATAAAACCAAAATCTGGATTGATATCAAAATTAATTTTATTCAGAACTCTGAAGGGCATAAAAGCGGTACTATTGGAATTGCAAAAGATATTTCTGAAAAGAAACAGGCTTTAGAACTCCTTTTACAAAGTGAAAAGCGTTTCCGTGAAATTGCAGAGCTGTCGCCCATGTTTATCGGCGAAGCGGATTTACAAGGAACCGTTCTTTATGCCAATCCTTTTTTTCTCTCAACTTATGGTTATACGGAAAAAGACATTTCAGAAAAAAAACTTTTTATTTCTTCTATCTATCCCGATGAAAAGGAAAAAAACAAAGCGTTTCGTTCTCTTCAAAAACATCTGGAAAGCAGTGAACATCCTTTTGAAGAATTAAAGACGGTCAATAAAGACGGGAAAATTATTTTCATGCTGGGAACGGCTTCCCCTGTTTCAGACAAAGAAAAAGTTTGCGGTTTCAGACTGATCGGAATCGATATATCTGAAAAAAAGAAAATGGAAGCAGATTTAAAAACAGCTGAGCTTTTTTACAAAACCTTGTTTAACGAATTTCCTTACGGTCTTGTCCTTGCAGACTTTGAAACCCTTCATCCCATTGAATTCAACCGTGTGGCCTGCCGGCAGCTTGAATATGAAGCCGATGAATTTGACCATTTAACAGCAAGCGATTATGATATCCGGTTTTCTAAAGATGAGATCGAAAAAAACAAGAAGAAACTTCCTGAAATCATGTCCAGTTCCTTTGAAACCCGGCATAAAACAAAAAACGGCAATATCCGGGATGTGGCCGTCAGCACACGCTACCTTGAACTTTTTGGAAAAAAAATCATTCTTTCCATTCATCAAGACATCACCGAACAGAAAAAACTCAGGGAAGAGCTGATCCGCTCCAATCAGGAATTGAAGCAGTTTGCCTATATTTCTTCCCACGATTTACGGGAGCCCTTAAGAATGGTAAGCAGTTATTTAAAACTGATTGAAAAAAGATATGCCTCTCATTTTGATCAAAACGGGCTTGAATTTATCGGTTACGCCGTAGAAGGCGCAAAAAGAATGGATAGCTTGATGCAGTCCCTGCTTGCCTTTTCAAAACTTGATCAAAAAATAGAATTGACTCCTGTCGATCTCAATGAAATTGTTAAAATTACCTTAAAAAATTTAGAAGTGCTCATCAAAGACAACGAGCCGGAAATAATCCTGGAATCTCTTCCGATGATTTTAGGCGATAAGATTCAGCTTGTTCAGGTTTTTCAGAATTTAATCCATAATGCTTTAAAATTTAGAAAAAAAGAAGAAAAACCTTTTTTAAAAATCTCAGTTCAAAGCAATCAGGAACACTGGATTATTTCTATTGAAGATCATGGAATCGGAATTTCAAAAGAATACTTTGAAAAAATCTTTGTTCTTTTTCAAAGGCTTCATCAGAGGAGCGAGTACGAAGGAAGCGGGATCGGTCTTGCTATCAGCAAAAAAATCATTGAAAAACATCAGGGAAAAATTACCTTAGAATCAGAACCGGATAAAGGCGCCACTTTTTTTATCGAACTGCCTAAAATAAAAGAAGCCTAAAAGAGCGCAAAGACAACCCGATAATAAATGAATAAAAATTCCTGAAGGAACTATGAATAAAAATCTGCTTTTAAATTCATTTATCGAAGAACTGGAAAAATCACTCGATACCTTAGAAAGCTCCATTATTCACATTGGTAAAGACAAAGAAGCTTTAAACAATGTCTTCAGAGTTTTTCACTCCCTTAAATCAAGCGCAAAGCTTTTAGGATATCCTCATTTTGGACAATATATTCATGAAGTTGAAAATCTTTTAAGTAAAATCAGAAACAAGGAAATGAAAGCGGGAAAGAGCATTCTTTCCTTTCTTTTTAAAAATATCAATCTGATACAAATTTTTACTTCCAAAATTGTTTTAGGGTTTGATGAAAAGGATTTTTTAGGCGATCTCAACTGGCAGGAAAAAATAGCTGAAAATCATAAATTCATTTCCCAATTTCATCAGGAAGACCTGATTTCATCCGAAGGACAGTCCAATTCCCAATCTTTAAAAGAATACCAAATCCTGATTCAGTTTGACCCTCAAATATTTTTTACAGGCAGCGACCCCCTGATTTTCATTGAAAGCCTGGCTCATGAAACCAGAGTTTTAAGTTTTAAAATCAATAAAAACGCTCTTCCTGATTTTGATCATTTAAATCCGCTTTATTACTATCTCATCTGGGATATTAAGATTGAAACCCTCCTCTCAACGGATAAAATTAAAAAAATATTTGATTTTCTTGATGAAAAGAAAAATCAAATCAAGATTATTCCTCTTTCACCTTCTTCAAAAAAAATCAAAGAACGCCCGATTGAAAAACAGAAATTCGAAAAAACCTATATTCGCGTCAATGCCTCAAAATTGGATGAAATGCTGAACCTTTTTGGAGAACTGGTGATTGAATTTTCACAGATCAAACAGCATTTAAATATTGAAAAACAGAGCCAGACTGAAAATTTTGAAAGGATTGTCAAACTTTTTCAGGATAAACTGATGAATATGAGATTATTATCGATTGCGCCTCTTTTTAATCAGTTTTATTCCATGGTACTGGATATTACGGGAGAACTCAATAAAAAAGCTGAAATAAAAATAGCCGGAGAAGAAACCGAACTGGATAAAAATATTATTGAGCAGATTCAGGAGCCTTTAAAGCATATTATCCGAAATGCTTTGGATCATGGAATAGAAACTCCGGCTGAAAGAATCCGAAACGGTAAAAACGAAACCGCTTTGATCACTCTTGAAGCCTCTTACAAACAGGGGAATATTTATATTACGGTTTCAGATGACGGAAGAGGGCTGGATAAAGAAAAAATATTAAAAAAAGCGGTTCAAAATAAACTTGTCTCTGAAAAACAGATTGACAGCCTCAAAGACTCTGAAATATGGGACTTTATTTTTTACCCGGGATTTACCACTCAGGAACACCTGACCGAACTTTCAGGGAGAGGCGTCGGGATGGATGTGGTGCGGAAAAATATTGAAAACCTCCGGGGCTCGATTGAAATTCAAACCGAGAAAAACAAAGGCACTTCTTTTATCATCAAACTGCCTCTCACTCTTTCCATTATTGACGCTATTCTTTTTCAAATCGGCGATGAAACCCTCTGTCTTCCCTCATACAACATCAAGGAACTTTTGCGGCTGAAAAACCCCTGCATGACTTTTTTAGAGAATAAAATACCGATTATCAATATCAGAAACCATTTTTACCCTGTTTTTTTTCTGGATTCTTTTTTTTCCCATCTGTCCTACCAGACAAAAGATTTTTCAAAACTCTATTTTATTTTGATGGAAATTGACAACAAACGATTTCTTCTGGCGAGTGAAAAAATTATCGGGGAACAGCAGATTGTGATCAAGAAAATGAAATCGATTGATCACTATCATCAGGATTTTCTGGGAAGTTCCATTCTCGGAAACGGAGATATTATCTTTATATTAGACCCCTTTGTACTTATTCATAAAATAAATAAAAATTTCCTTGTTTTAAATCAAGAAGACTGGAGCAAAGTAATTGAAAAAGAATTGGTGGACTCTCAATAAGTTTTCAGAAGAAGAAGACTTACTCAATCTTGAAATGATTTTTAATTCGACAGGAAAAAAAGAACAGCTGATTACTTTTAAAATTGAAGATGTTTTTTATGGAATTGAAATTTCCAAAATCCGTGAAGTCACCGGCTACCCTATAGAAAAGCCTCCCAAACCTGTGCCCAACCTTCCGGATTATATTATGGGAATTATCAACCTCAGGGGAGAGATGATCCCCGTATTGGAATTGAAAAAAAAAATGGGGCTTAGTGAAAAACAATATAATAAATTCAGTGTCATTTTGATCATAGAAGATCAAGAAGATGTTTTTGGAATTGTCTGCGATGAAGTTGAGGAAGTCATTCCTTTTCCGGAAGAAAAAATAGATGCCCCGCCTGAATATATTCATGATATCGACACATCTTTTATTAAATTTTTAGGAGGACATCAAAATAAAATCATCCATATTCTGGATACAGAAAAAATCCTTAATATGGAAGACAAAAAAAATCTTAAAAAGGTTTTATCATGAACGAAGATTACCTTGTACCTTACTGGCAGCTCGAGACCGCAAAAAAAGTTCAGAGCCGCTTTCTTCCGCAGTCTATCAGCCCCTGGAACGGTCTTCAGTTTGCCTATGAATATCACAGTCTGGATCCGATTGGAGGCGATTATCTTGATTTTTTTGATATTGTCGGCAATAAAAAAGGCCTTCTCATTGCCGATGTATCCGGGCATGGGATACCTGCCGCCATTATTACCGCCATGGCAAAAATGAGTTTTTCCAACCATGCAGGTATTTCAGACTCTCCCCGTGAAATCCTTCAAAGAGTCAATGAAGACATTTTTAAGCTTCTGGGTGATTCCGGGCTTTATCTGACCGCTGTTTTTCTGGTCATCGATCAGGATTTAAAGATTCACTACGCTTCTGCCGGTCACCCTCCTCTGATTTATTACCACAATGAAACAAACTCTTTTGAAAATCTCAAGACTCAGGGGCTTTTTATCGGAGCTTTTGAAGACGCCTGGGAGACTTTTCAGGAAAAGGAAATTATATTAAAACCCGGAGACAAACTGATTCTTTATACCGACGGGATAGTGGAGGCCAGAAATCCAAACGGCGAACAATACGGAACCAAAAGGCTTGAAGAGACAGTTGCTTTTTCTTCCTGTCTTTCCTCAGATAAAATGGCAAAAATGATTATCAATGATGTTCATACCTTTAGAAATCAGCATCCTTTAAATGACGACATGAGCCTACTTGTCATTGAAACCCGGCTCGACTACACCAAATTTCAGGAGCACTATCAAAAAGGTCTTGAAATGATCCAGAGAAAAAAACCTGAATGGGTTCAAGAGTTTAAAGAAGCATTTGAATATAATCAGGACAATTATTCCGTCAATTTTTACCTTGGAAGGTTTTATTTCAAGAAAAAACAATTTGATAAAGCAAAAAACTGTTTTGAACACCTGATTAAAAACAAACTGGCAGATACCAATGTCCTTTTTTATATGGCAAGAATCTTGATGGAAGAAAAAAAATACCTGAAATCAATCGGTCTCTTCAAAGAAATTTTAAAAGAAAATGAAAATTTTAAGGAAGCTTTAAGCAATTTAGGTTATTGCTACTATGCGATCGGAAAAATAGACAAAGCAAAAGAATGCTATCAGTCTCTTTTAAGGAAATACCCTAAAAATTCATACTACAAAGGAGTCAGCCATTTCTTTGAACCTGAAAAAAAACAAAATCCTCCTGATTGAGTCTGTTTTTTCAAAAAATATTTCTCTGAGCGTTCAACTCACTGACTCTCCGCCTTATCTGATCAGAAAAATAGAATGGGAAAAAAATGGGGGAGATTTTTCCGAATTTGAGGCAATAGAACCTCTTGTCTCGCTCAAACAATCCCTAAACCTTGCCCTGAAGGCACTTCCCTTTGATTTCCCAGATGATTACCTGGATTTTTCTTCCCTTTCTCCAAAAGAAATCACTGTCCTTCATGCCCTCAAATCGGTTCCATGCGGCAAGACAGTCTCTTATCAGGAACTTACTCAAATAGCAGGTCTCACCCCTTCTCATGCCCGTTTTATCGGGAATGTGATGGCAAAAAATCCTTTTCTCCTTCTTTTTCCCTGCCACCGGGTCATTCAGAAAAACGGCAGCTTGGGAAACTATTCAGGCGGGGGGCAGGAAATCAAAAAAATACTTTTAGA
>MIAO01000125.1 GCA_001829155.1 Spirochaetes bacterium GWB1_36_13
GAAGAAAAAGCGGAAAATCTTAATCGGCGAATTCCGGCAAATTTAAATCGGTGCTGACAGCTGAAAACGGCGATAGAAAAAGTCATTGATTTTATCAAATCAGAACAAATCATCGATGTCAGGATGTTTGTCAATTGGTTTTCAAAAATGTTTGAAGAAAAAATCGAAGATGATGAAATAAGAAAAATTAAAAAAACCGAGGAGGCAGGTCAAATGCTCACTGTTTTAGCCAGAAAAATCAGAAATGAAGGGAAAATAGAAGGAAAATTAGAAGGAATACGAGAAGGCGAGTATAAAAAAGCGGTTAAGACTGCAAAAAAGCTTTTTCAGATTGGCTTAAGTCTCGATCAAATCAGCGACACAACTGAAATACCTCTCAACGAACTGAAAAACATTTTAAATCAAAAAGACTCTTGATTGGATTACCCAGCTATTCCTTATAAAAGAGGAGCATAGCCGCCCCTCTTAAAAATAGAGTTCATTTAATTCATACTGTGGTTTGAACTGCTGATAAGACCTAAAGTATTGTCTCTTCGTTTGTATATGATAGTCAGCTGTTTGTGATCTTTGTCGTAAAAAACAAGGTATTTTTTGCTTTTTTCAACCAGGGTTTTCACCGCTTCTTCGATAGACTTGTCTTCTACCTCAATATGCTTGCTGTTGTTCTGGCTTTTCACATTTTCTCCGTCCAGCATCAGCGTTTCTTCGGTCCAACTGTCATTGATTTTCCGGACAACAATAAACTGATTATTTTCTTCCTTGATCATGACTGTTTTAACATAAGGAATCAGGGAGTCATTCTCAAGCAGTTTTTTGTAATCTTCCATTGTAGAAATTTCAGATTTTTTATAAATATTAAATCTGAACTCGCTTTTTTTCAATTGAAGAACTGCTTCTTCGTCAGACATAGGTTTAGGCTGGATCTCTCTGACTTTTGTAAAAACAAAATCAGGTCGATCGTCATGCTTTTCCTCTAAAACCAGGCTGACTCTTTCAGAGTTGAAATCATGGAGTTTTTCTTTGTATCTTCTGATTTGTTTTTCAACACGGTCCACCAGTCCGTCAATCGCCCCATACATATCCCCTGCTTTAAATTCAGAGTGAAAAATCTTCCCGTCAGATTTAATGTTTATTTCTATTTTCTGAAGGAGTTTCTCAACTTCCATAACAACATGGACATCGATCATGTGAGGAAAGAAGTATTTGACCCGTTCCATTTTTTTGTTCACATATGACTTTAAACCTTCGGTCATTGGAATATTTTTGCCTGTAATTGTTAAGTTCATAAGAGCCTCCTTGTAGTGTATTACAGAATCATTTTAACTCAATATCTGCCTTTTATTTTTATTTTTTTTAAAATGCAAAAACAGAGATAGAAAATTTAACAACACCTCCCTTATTGATTCGTATTTTTTTTAAAAATCACCTGTCAAATGACGATCGAATATTCAATTTTTTTCGATATTTTGAGATCGTCCTTCTGGAAATCTTGATACCCATGTTATTCAGTATTTTACAAATTTTATCATCACTCAGTTTTTTATTGTGCCCTTCTTTTTCCACTATTTTTTTTATCATTTCCCCCACTTTTTTTGCAGAGACATCTTCATTATTTCCATCAATATGATGAGAAAAAAGGTATTTTAAAGGAAAAATCCCATATGGCGTGGAAATGTATTTATTATTGACTATCCGGCTGATCGTTGACTCATGAAGGTTTAAAGTTTCAGCCATTTCTTTGATTGTCAGAGGCTTGATAAACTCGCTTCCCCGGATAAAAAATTCTTTTTGAACATCTAATAAAACCATGGTCAGATCGTAAAGAGTATTGTTTCTTCTTTTTAAGATATTAACAAAGTTTTTTGCCTCTTCGTATTTTATTTTCAATTCATTAATAGCAGGAGTAGCATCCACGCCCCTTTGTTTTCGAAGCAGAATCTTGTATTCCTGATTTAATTTCAATTGCGGAAGATAATCATCAAAAACCTTTACATTGACAGTCTGATCTTCTTGATTCACAGTAACAATAATATCAGGGATAATATAAGAAATGTTTTCCTGATTCAGTTCAAGATGCATGGTCGGATTCGGCACAACTGTCTCTTCTATTTTCTTTAAAATGTTTTCTATATCCTGAAGCCTGTAATTTAAATTCACTGCAATTTCTTTAATGATTTTTTTTCTTAATTTTTGAGCGTTGTATTGGATTTCTTTTAGCTTGTCCTTGCTCTTTGTTTTTTCTTTTTGAGTTTGAAAATCAGGTTCATACTTTTCAAACAAAGTAAAATATTCTTTTGCCACTCTGTAAATATTTGTATTTTCTCCGTACAATTTTTCTATCTGAAGAAGAATAAATTCTTTTCCGTCTCTCGCACCTACTCCAGCCGGCTCAAGCTCTTGTATTTTTTTAAGAATTTCCTCTACTTTTTCCAAAGTCGTTTTTGTATATTCCGCTATATTTTCAGGAGTATTGGCAAGAATCCCGTATTCATTCACACAAGAAATAATCACATCCGCAATATATTCATCCTGTTCTGACAATTCAAGACTCCGCAACTGGCTTTTTAAAACATCATAAAGAGAATCTGTATGGGTGATTGTATTTTCAAGAAAACTCTGCTTAGAGTTCTCATCAGAGTCCCCGCCTGAACTTTTTCCGTAAGAATTATAGCTGTCTTCATAAATTGTTTCTTTATAGGCATCAAAATCTTCTTCACGGGTAAATTCAGCTTTTCTTTCTGACTGCCGGGCATAGTTAATAAACTGTTCCAGTTCTTTATCCTGATTTCCCTCAGAAGTCACTTCCAAAAAGGGATTGTCGTCCAGTCTTTTGTTTATTTCCTGCATCAGATCAATATTATTCAACAAGAGTATTTGTATGTTCTGTTGTAAAATAGGAGCTAAAAGCTGTTTCTGACTTTGTTCAAGTTTTTGAAATATCCCATGCGCCATTGGTTCACCTTTTTCATTGTCTCATAAATTTAAATAAAAGCTTATTTTAAAATTTGTCAATCTTTTTTTTAAAAATGGCATAGTATTTGATATTTATCTAAAAAATGAATGATTTACTTGTTTTATCAGTGATAGAGAAAAACAGAAAAGTCATTGTCTGCATAATCTGAATAGATTTGAAAATGATTTTTAAAATTTTTTTGTAAAAATTTTTCAACTTTATTTTCTTCATAATAGAATAAATTCTCATCATGAATATAATGACAGCATTCTTTTAAAAGAGTGATTGCAACACCTGTTGTTGATTCGGACAAAGCTTTTAAAAAAAAATCGTAAAGAGTTTTCATATTGTCTTTTTCTCTGACATTAAGCGCTCCATTACAGACAACAAAATCAAAGTTTGTTTTTATTTTTGTCTGAAAAAAATCCTGACAGATAAATGAAATCTTGGGATAACGCTTTTTCGCAACCTGGATAAATTCCGGCATAAGATCCATTCCCAGATAACCCGCCGGAACAATATTCTGCTTGACAAGAAAAGGGATCAGATCTCCTGTGCCGCACCCGACATCGAGAATAGTTTTTCCTGACAGATCACCGATCCGCTGAATCGAAAAAAAACGCTTCTCCTGGCTCGTTTTTGAGTTCCAGTGAAGCGCTTTAATGTGATCAGGAGAGTATTTGTCAATGCTCTCCTGATAAAATTTCCTATGATTAAAATGATTATTTAACAACTCTGAAATGAGTTACTCCAATCTGTTTTTCACCAATCGTTACTTCTTTTTGCGGAGACTCGCCTAAAACATTCCCATTATCACTTAAATATATCAGTTTGATCGTATGTTTTCCAGCTCCCAGCTTATACGCACGGAACATCTGAACCTGTGCAGGAAGAGTCACCCAGCTTCTTAAATCCGCTCTTTCAAGCGCTGAAGAAACTTTGCTTCCAAGAGAAATCAAGCTTCCAATTGCGCCAACCGTTCCGCCCTGTTCAGCCAGTTTGTTTCCTCCGGCTTGAGCCGCTGCTTTTACTGCTGCCCTTGCGATCAATGATTTCAGCATTTTCGGCTTGTTTTCTTCAAACTGTTTTAAAACAGTGTCTGCCATATTGTGAAGAAGCATGGTTTCGCCTGCTTCTTTTCCATCAATCACAACTTTTGCTTTTTTTACATTGTATTGAACCGCTCTCATTTCAGCATAAACAATCTCAACTCTCACATTATTGACTTCAATCGGATCATGTTTTACTTCAAACTTGATAGGAGATCTTCCAATATCAACAAAGACTACTAAATCAGAAAGATCAGTATCTTTTTTCACTCTTTCAAGATCCGCATCAATAAATTTTGCTAAATGAGGCGCTGTTTTTTTGATTTTTGTGTATTCAATTTTTGCATCCTGAAACTTCTGCTCATTTTCATAAATAATTCCTGAAATGTATCTTGCAAAAGGATTTTCAAGATAAAGAGTTTCTTCTCCTCCCGCTTCAATATACTGGTTGATCTTAACCATGGTTCTGTTTCTTTCGATTCTTGCATCGTTAAAACTTCCAGAAAGCCAGTATGTCAGTGCAAGATAAGGTGAAATCATCAGTTTTTCAAGAGGTTCTGCTTCATATTCTTTTGTGGTATCGTCTAAAAACAGAGCGCTTCCTTCTTCAGAAAGGGCAATGGTTCCTTCAATATCCAGAAATCTTTTTTCAGCAATCTGAAAATCTTTGATGGATTTGTCATAGACACCGGCATCCATAGCCACTTTCGCCCGTTCTAAAAGAGCTACATAGACATCCTGAGGATAGTCTTTTTCAACTTCTTTTGCAAATGTATCGGCATAACCGAAAGCCTGAGCGAAATCCCCATTAATATAAGCGCCCAGTAAGGTTTGCTGATTATCGATATAAGTTTTGGATACTCTTTTTCCGCATCCGTAAATCAGCAGGATAGAAACAATCAGAACAACTAATGTTTTTAAACGCATTTTTTTCTCCTTTAGAAATAAAAAAAGCGGAGCTCAATGACTCCGCTTTTGTTTTTAAAATGATACTGCGATTATCGGAAAGTGCCTTTTTCAGCCGCTCTTCCCATTTCATACTCATCAGTCCAGAGGATTTGAGTAGTTTCAAGATCAACTATTTGAAGAGTAATATTGTAAAAATTAATGTCTGTTTGAGCATCTTTTTTTCTGATATTAGAGATTCTTCCTCTTAAAATCAATTTTGCTCCGACAATTTTACCAACTTGAGCTGCTTTTGAGTTGTCAAACAGATCGCTTTGCTGCATAGACTGTTGTTTCAAAGCTTCATTCAATGCCTGGTCATCAATAAAAATACCAACCGCGTTGTTAATCAGTTTAGTTCTGATTTTTTCCATGATAACGCGGGTATTGATATGCTCATCAGAATCATTTGCCAATTCTTGTGAAAGCATCCATCTTGGTTTTTCCTGTCTGTATTTAGCAGAACCGATAAATTTAGCATCGCTGATAGAATCAATCATATATTTTGATACTTTTTGAAGATCGTCTGCTGACCAGTCTGCGTCAGTTACTGTTTCTCCAGCTGTTACCGATTTTACAGTTTTTCCTTTGCTGCAGGATACCCAGAAAAGAGAAGAAATCGCAACCAGTACAAAAACAAGTAGTGTTTTTTTCATTATTTGCCTCCAATTTTTTTATACATTTTTATTTAAAGCGGTGTCAATCAGACTATTACATATAATCATCTGTTGAACTTTTCTCATCCCCGCCTAAAAACTTAGCTGTCAAATCCTGAATCAGCTTTCTAAAAGCATCTTCTTCAGGGTTGTTTTTTCTCATAGATGCGCCTTTTCCTGAAATAGTGACAGTAGATGCAATTTCACCTGTAGTCAAGTCTATTTCTCGAATCGTCATATCTCCTAAAATACTGACTGAGTCATATCCGTTTGTTTTATCTTTTCTTAAATTGGTTGTTTTAATCACACAGATTAACGCTTTTTTTAAGTCTTTTCCCTTTGCTTTCAGAAAATCAACGGTTGCTCCGGTTGAAGCAAAAGCGTCTGCCGTAAAATTGATATTGACTGTTTTAACATTATAACCCATTGTTTTATAAAGATTTTCGATTTCACTCTTGATGGTATCAATTTCTTCAATTGATTTATCAGGAAAAACAGAAACAGCAAAAACGCCCATTGTATTTTTCTTTCTCTCTTCTCTTTCTTTTAAGATTCTTTCTCTTGATTTTTCAATTTCAGCTTTTGGAACTTTTGCCAAAACATAGAAAACTTCTCTTTCATTTCCGTCTTCTACTTCTTTTTTAGTAAACTGTTCCACTACTTCAAAATCTTCAATAATGGCATCGCCTTTTGCGTTAACTTTTTGATAAAGAGATGAGTTTTTCTTGATATCTTTCTCATTTTCTTCAGTAAATTTTTCCATCGTTGTATTCGAGCTTACACTGGCATTAACCATATAAACGACTTGAGAAAAAACATCGCCCATAGCAGCTGTTTTTCCGCCTTGTTTACTTTTTCCAGAACCTACGCCTGCAAAAAAGAAAAATCCTTTTTCTTTTGGAGGGTTAAAAAACCACCCTGGTACTTCCCCGCCTTCACTTACTTTCTCAGTGTTTTTAGAAGCCTGTTTTTGAGCAGGAACATCTTGGGTTGTAGTAGGCTTAGTATCTTTGCCTCCACATGAAATAAGTGAAAACGAAAGCGTTAAAGCTAACAATAGAATGAGTTTTTTCATTGTTTCTCCTTCCTTTTTTGTATTTTTTTAAGATAAAAGATAATATAAAAATAACACAATATTTTTTCACTCTAAAAAAAAAGTTTTATTTATTCAAATTCATTGAAAAATATCGCTAATATTAAACCAATCTCATCTTCTGAGATATCTATTTTTTCTGATTCCATTTTATTGGAAATAGCCTCTTTTTTCCATCCTGGATTTTGGTTTTTAAGCTGGATCACTCTCTCGATTTTTTTTGTCTGAATTTGCTTCGGTCCGCTTAAAAAGCCCGTGTTATGAAGCATAAGAACACCGTTTCTTAGAAAAATAAACTCCTGCTTCATTTTTTCAAACTCCATCTGCTGGAGTTCTATTTTCGCTTTTAGGCTTTCAAGAGAGTTTTCTTCAAGATAGGCAACCGGATTTTCAATCGCATTCGACATCTTTTTTAAAAGTTCTTTTTCTCCGATAAACTGACCCTTGATTTTAAAAAATACATTGTTCCGAACCATTCTGAAATCATAAGAAAGACTTGAGTTTAAATAAAAAACCATTCCAGACGGAACAAAAGAATGGATATCCGCATTATCCGCCACTAGTTTTGAAAGAATCAGATAAGCTTCCACGATTCCGTTATCTCTTACCAGAAAACGAAGGCTGGTAAAAGAAATTTTCTCAAACTTATAAAAAATATCTTTCATTTTTTTTATTTTACCAGCAGCTTCATTACTTACCGTTCCTTTTGAAACCAGTTCGAAATTATGCCCTTCATTGTCTTTCAGCAAAACAATATCTTTATCCTGACCAGAAACAGAAATCCCCGTGCCTTCCCACTGCGCAAAGGACAAAGAAGCGATTGCCGACACTATCATTATTAAAAAAATTATTTTTTTCATTTTCATCTCCCTATTGAATAATTAAAAGCAGTTTATCAAAAGAACGCAGATCTTTTCCCTCTGCCTTCTCAATAATCTCAGCCGTAACAGAATCAAAATTCTTTTTCAGCCGAACCGTCGCAATCCATTCCTGATCCCCTCTGAAAACAAATGCTTTTGTATCATCTGCTATAGGATAGCCTTTTTGAACTACCGCTTCAATCCCCGAGCCGTCTTTAAAAATAATGTAACCATTTTCCCTTTCATCCTGAGCCAATAAATCAATAGAATCCTGATATTTTTTTATCACTGTGTTTTTTTCCTGAATCTGTTTGTCTTTTTTTGCGATTACTTCCGCCGTCCGCTTTAAAAGACCGCTGTAACTTCCAGACAAAGACTCAAAATGATACTGAAAATGATCCAAAACATAGGGAATTGAGTTAATATAAGGTATCTCTTTAATTTTTTTAAACAAAAGATCAAAGTCTTTTCGCATAAGCTTGATTTTTTCAAATTCGGCCGGACTTAATAGTCCTTCTGACGAAATATCAGCGTTCAAATTTTCTAAATCAATAACAATTCCTTCTTTTTCCAGCTCCTCAGAAAGAATGTTTTTAAACTCTTCTCCTTCGAAAACAGGGTTATATTTTAAAATCAAAGAATCAATAAATTCCTGATGATATCTTTTGATTAAAGAAATTTGTTTTTTGTTGCCGGCTTTAAGAGATTCTATCAGCTTGTCATAATAGCTTTTCTGTTTGTTCATTTGATAATCATGGATCCGCTGATAGTTGTTGATCACATTTTCAACCCGTTCCGCGTCACTTGCTATTTTTTGATTATAAGAATCCACTTCTTTCTGAACCTTACTGATTTCATCCTGCTTAGCGCTGATTTGTTCCTGATAATCATTCATCAGTTTAACCATCTTGCTTTTTTCTTCCTGCTTAAGCTTTTTTAAGATTTCTTCTTTTTCAGCGCTTGGAAGACTTTTTGCCATCAAAAGTTCTATTTCCCGGCTTGTATCGTCTTTTGCGTTAAAAACCGAAAAATTCATCTCCTGTTTCAGGTTTTCCAATTCTTCTTTCAAATTAAGCAGCTTTGCCTCATTTTTTTTAGCATTGTTCAAAAGCTCTGTCAGGTTGATATCTTGAAAATCGTTGATATCAATCTGTACAATTCTATTCTGATTATAAACATAAAGCAGAAAAAAAGCTCCTAAAACAATAAAAGCAATAAAAAGTGCCGTAATAACATACAGGCGGAGATTTTTATTTTTTTTTGTCTTTTCAAACTCGTCATCTAAAGAATAAATCGGCACTTTTGTCATGGAAGGCAGTAAATCTTCCTTTAAAAAGATCTGCACATCCTTGTTGTTTTTATGTTCGCTTATTTTTCGTTCATTGCCCATATTCCATTCCATCCTTCGGGGACTACCGCATCTTTTATTCTTGATCTAAAAACTTCTGCCAGAGGAAGAGAACAGTAAGAAAATTCTTTCATCGCCTCTTTCCATTTCCCTTCATAGTAAAAGTTTAAACCTCTTGAAAAAGATTCTATTTCCACCTGCATTTTTTCATTGTAATAATCTTTTGGAATCGGCCAAAACACTTTTTTTCCGATCGTTTTTCCTTTTACTTTCACCGTATCCAGTTCAATAAAAACAAACTCAGGATTTTGAACATGAGTCAGTATGTCATTCATAATATATTCCGAACAGATGACAGGAACTTTATAAATCCGCGTCAATCCTTCCAGACGGGAAGATGAATTGACCGTATCGCCGATAACGGTGTTTGTCATTCTTTCATACGATCCTATATTCCCGTAAAAAACAATTCCTCCGTCTATCCCTACTCCAACCTCTATCAAAACCGCTTTATAAACCCTCTCTTCATCCTCAGAGAGAGCCCCTTTTTCCCGGACAATCTCTTCCCTGACTTCATGCATCCGAAGACGAAGTTCTTCCGCCACTTTCTGGATTTCATATGCCGATAAAACAGCCTGATAAGACTTATTGTAAGGAGAATCTTCAAAAATTCCGTAAACCGAAAGAATCGCATCCCCGATAATAGAACCGATCGTTCCCTCTCTTTCGATAATCTTGCGGATCGCTTTGTCATAATGAAGGTTTAAAAGTGTGATAATATTATTTCCAAGTGTTTCGGTCATATAAGTAAAACTTTTAATGTCTGAAAAAAGACAGGTCAGATCCCTTTGCGCTCCTTCCAGCTTTACTTCGCGGTCGCGGTATGCCTTGATCGCCACATCTTTATTGGCAAATTTACGGAAAATGTTCACCAGATTATTGATCGTACTGGAAAGAGAGTTGAAAGAAACTCCCAGAAAAGTAATATCGTCATTGGGCGCCTTGTCCAGATTAATCAGCTCCAGCTGCTGATTCGCGTTCATCTTCATGATCGCATTGGTAATATATTTAACAAAACGAAGAGTATATCGTAAAATGTAAATACCGACAAAAGCGCAGAATAGTGTTAAAACAATGATAATGATAGAAATATTTTTAAAAATACTTCTTGAGTTTTCATAAAACTCATTCACTTCCTCACCGCGGAGAATATAAATTCCCCATTTGTGATTGTATTTATAGACCCCGAAATACTCTTCCCCGTTGATATAAAATGAGATAAAATCCTCAAGCTTGTTTTTTGCTTTATTTTCGTTCATGGATTTTAAGACTTCCTGATCCGGAAAATAGCGAACCTCCCCCAGTTCCGATTTGCTGAACAGCTTTATTTTACTCCCGACAAACATAATGGATCCGTCTTCATGTATTCCAAGAGCAATCGAGCGTTCTTTCTTAAACTCGCGGATCGACTTTTCCTCAATGTTTTTTACAGAAGATAGAAAATCAGTATTAAACTGATAGATTTCATACTGATTGTTTGAAAAACTGTAGATGTCTTTCAAGTCTTTAATCAAAAGATTTTTCATCAAGTCAATCAGCTCGCTGCGGTTGAACATCAGATTAATGTAGTTTGATGTCAGATTTGAGGCAAGAATAAACAAACCAAAAATAATCACTATTTTTAAAGTAATTGGAATAATTCTTGTTTTGTTGATTTTTTTCCCAAAAATCCTTTCACTTAGTTTTCCCATAGAATTTCATTCCTTTTTTTATCTCATTTTTACTGACAAAAAACAATATTTATCTAATATAGTCTATGATTTGTAATTTTAAATACTAATGATGAGTTATTGTTTATAAAAAATTATTTGAATAAAATCTATTAAATAATATTAACAAAAAAATGAAATTAAAAAAAATTATTTCAGATAAATAACTGAAATAAAAGATAAATTTAAAAAAATATTCATAAAAAGTACTCTATTCCACTGAGAAAATCCTTTTTAACCGACAAACGGCTTTCTTTTTCTGACAAACGAAAATCTTATTGTTTTCCAGTCTTTTTTAAATCTTTTCATTCTTTTTCACTTCTTGCGGAGTAAAAGGGAGTTTAATCCCCATGGTTTCAGAAAGGCTGAAAATCTTTTGGAGAAATCCCGTCAGGCTGTCTAAAAGCGGCTCGCTCTGATTAGTCTGGAATACTTTCAATTCTTTGATTTCAGGCATTTTAGCGGCAATCTGAGGCAATTCTTCAATCAGCTGGCTCAATAAATCATTGGAGTTCATCATATTTCTGATTTCCTGCCTGATTTTCTCTACTTTTGCCATGTTTTCTTCATAAACAAACTCCAGCTTTCTTTCTTCTTCTTCTACAAAAAGTTTAAATTTCTGCTCTTCTTTTTGTCTGAATAAGCTTTCTTCGAGTTTTCGTTTTTCGATTGTCTCTGTAAAATTCTGTTTTAAAAGTTCCATATCATTTTGTTTTTCAACAATCTGTTTTTCCAGTTCAATCTGCGCCATCTGCATTCTGTGGATATTTTCCTGAAGCCTGTTCTGTTCTTCCGCTTCAAAAAGCTCCTGATCAATTTCAAGTTTTTTGATTCTTTTTTCTGCCTCAAACCGGATTCTCTCTTCTTCTGCCTGACGGATTTCATTCTGCCGGAGAATTTCAAGCTCTCTTTTCTGATTCATTTCATTTTCTTTTGAAAGAAGCCTTTCTTCGGTCTCTTTTTGAGAAAGAACAGTCTGTTCTTCCATTTTTAGTTTATTTTGAATCACTTCCTGTTCTTTTTTATAACGAGACGCTTCTTCATTCATTTTCAGTTCTAATGTCTCAGTCAGTTTTTTCTGTTTGGTGAGTTCTATTTCCAGATTGGTTTCAGCTTCCCGGGTTTCTCTTTCTTTTCGGGTCAGAAGTTCTTTTTCCTTGATCTCGTTCTGCATTTCCAGATAACTGATGCTGGATTTTTTTTTCTGTTCGTGCCTAAAAGGGCTTTGCAAATCGTCCCATAATGAAGTAGAGCAGACTATTGCCTCTCTGATCTGCACAGTAGCGATTTTTATTCCCAAGCCTTCCGCGCTTCCCGCATTCCCCTTACGGCTTCCTTCCGTAACCAGTTTTAAACGGGCTGTCAGTTCCTCGATAATCGGAGCCTTATCCGTCAATACTTCTTCCACGCTCATGGTAGCGATTTTATCTTTAATGGCTGCCTCCGCCTGCTCTCGAAGCTGAGCGTTGACAATTCCCAAAGGATCTCTTAAATCTGAAAAATCCAGTTTTTTATATGCGATTGAAAAATCATCGATCTGCCACTGAACATAGGCTAATATGTTGATTCCCTGTTTTTCCTTGCTGATGCAGTTTGCCACCACTCCTATCGTCTGCATCGCGGCAGGGACAATCAGATAAGCATCCCGGTTCGGTTTATAGCGGAATGAAATTCCAAGCCCCAGGGTCACTGGTTTTTGTTTATTAATACGGGTATGAATCACATAAGCATTCGGCGGGACAATAACCCTTTTCCAGAACCACTGACCTGTGATTCTCACACGGATGGGTTCTTTTTCCAGCTGAAGTTCTTCAGAAGTTTTTATCAGGTTGATCGGAATGTTTTGTGCTTTTTTCTGTTTTGCCTTCACATCAAAAGACTTGCCGAGACCTCCGCTCATCTGCTGCATCAGAGGTATTTCATTGGTTTGAGAATATGAATTGAGCATGGACGGCATATCCTGTTTATCACTGATTTCCATCTCTTCAGATTCCAGTACCTTGGTTTGTTCCTTAAAAACATCCATTGCCGACCGTTTCTTTTCCATTCTCAAACTCCTTCTCTCATGATTGATTATAATATAATGAAAAAAAAGCCTGGTTTTAAGTAAATTTTTAAAAAAATTGTTTTAATGTTTATTATTAATTTAATTTTATGTTTTTTTAACTGGTATTCTTACTCTTATTTATCTATTATATATTTTATATTCCAAGATTTTTCATCATTTTTACAGCCTCTTTGTCTCCTGTCTTTTTCTTGGGATCCAGATAGGATTTCAACCATTTTTTATCTCCCTTATTCAATTTCAAAAGCATTTTAAAGTCTTCCATTGCCTTGGAATAATCTTTTGTCTGGTAATAGACAAAACCACGGTATTGATAAAGTTTTAAAGAATTTTCATCGTTTTTCAAACCTTCTGAGAGGTATAAAACCGCCTCTTTGTATTTTTTCTGATGAAAACTCCCCACTCCCATCCAGTAGCAGATTTCAGAATCAAAAGGGTCTATTTGATAAGCACGGAGGCTGTATTCAAAGGCTTTGTCTTTTTCATTTTTTTTATGATAATAAGCAGCGATTCTCAGGAGAGCGTTTGTATGATAAGGATTAAGATCAAGCGTTTTTTGATAAAGATTTATTGCTTCTGCTTCATTTTTTACCTGTATTTTGGCTCCCTCAGAAAAATACTGCGCCGCCTGTTTTAAATTGTCATACGAAAGACCAGATGAAAGCTCAAAGATTTTTTTTATTGCCGGCTCAGTGAGTGAGGAAGGAAATCGGGAAATAAACTGAAAAATCTGAAGCCCCTGTTTTTTCAAGATTTTTTGAAAATGGTAACGATAATAGTCAAACTCGCCCTGCCCATTCCAGTCTGGAAAGTTTTTTCTGTTTGAATCCCAGAAACCATGAATCGGATTGATTTGATAGCATTTTTCAAGCGTGTGGAAAAGCTCATGAAGAAAAGTGCCGGGTCTGTCTGCCAAAGATACCGAGATAATGATCCTTCCCCTTATGGGTCCATAGGAAATAAAAGGAACCACTGGAATTCTGGCGGCTCCCCCCAAAGCTTTCGCTCCGCCTTTTTCCCCTACCTTCAATCGGTTATCGTTCCAGTAAAAAACAAAAGTGTCATAGCGGGAGAGGCTTTCGAGCATCGTTTGCCAGGGATAGGGTTTGATGGATTCCACTACGGCCTGCACAATACCCCGATCCTCCTCTTCACCGTCTACACTGGCATATCCCAAAGAAAGATCCGTAAAAGCGCCCTCTATTTCAATTCGTTCAAAACTCAAAGTCATCTGCCCGCGGCTTAAAATTTCAATCAGGCGTTTGGCAACATCCTGAGAAAGTTCTGCGGTTTCTTTCAGATCACCTGTAAAATCTGTTTTTATTTTTTTCCCTTCAAACTCGGCATCCACATGCTTGATATAAAAAATACCGATTTTATGCTCTATCAACGGCCGGATATCGCTCAGTTTTTCCCGCTCCCTGACCATCTCGATCATCGAAAAATTCCTGAAATGATGGTCAAAATAGGGTTTGAATTTTGGATTTTTATCAATAAAACTTTCTACATCCGTATAAAACTGGATTGCTTTTTTATACTCCAGTTTTGCAAAGGCTTCATGCCCTTTTTTATATTTATCCAGCGCTTCCTGATAGGTTTTTGGAATGTCTGCAAAAACGGTCTGAATAAATAACAGCTGACTCAGCCAGATAAAAAAAAGAATAGTTCGCTTCATTGATTTCTCCAAAATAAAGGATATTTATAAATATAACCAGTATTTTAATCAATCAAAGAATCTTGTTATTACTCTGCTTTTCCAAACGCCCCAAAAGAAGCGATTTCCTTCAAATCTTTCCGGCTTCTTTTCTCAACCGTTTCATTTTCATAACCAACGCACAAAACAGTGAGAATATCATAATGCTCTGGTATATTGAGAATTTTTTTTACTTCATCGTATTTCTCCGATTTTTCACTCAGATTGTTTTCAATTCCGCCGACGATACAGACTCCCAAACCCTGATGCCTTGCTTCCAGAGTCATAAACGAGCTGGCGTAGGATACCTGTTCCAATAACCGGGATAAAAGAACAGGGTGTGAATTGAGCACAGGGGACGCTTTTTTATTGTTCAGATACTTTGTCATCTGTTCGTCGGACATTTTATCGCCCACCTGTTCTTTGATCCTTTTTTTGGCAATCCCCATGTCAAACCCTTCCATATTTCCCAGTATGACAATGAGAAGAGGCGCCCTCTCGGTCATTTTCCGGGTCACAATCAGTTTTGAAATTTCTTTTTTCTCGTCTTCGTTTTCCAGCGCCAGAAAATGCCAGGGCTGAAGATTCTGCCACGATGGAGCCAGCCTTCCCGCTTCCAGAATGCACAAAATTTTTTCTTTTTCTATTTTCTGGTTTTTAAAAAAACGGATTGACCGCCAGTCTTTGATTTCTTTGAGTATTTCCATGAACAAGGCTCCTTTACTCTGTATAAAAAATGAAATAGAATTATTTATTTAATACTATCAATCAGTTCTCTGTCTTTTTTTAAAATTTGATTGACAATTTTTGAAATAACAGTTTTTTTTTCTTTGGCTAAATTTAAAAAATATTCCTGATTAGAATGATCTAAATAAATCGGTAATTCAATCTCATTTTCAGGAATATAAAATTTTCCCTTCACTCCCTTTGAGAAATCATAACTTTTTTTCATCTCAAATCCCTCCTAGTCTATCAATGTATTGTTTTTGTTCGTTTTTATCAGCTTTTCTGATAGATATAATTCTGATAGATTCAATTTCTCCAAAGATTCTTTCTGTATAAACAACAACAATAATCCCATGAATCTTTATTCTTCCTAATAATATCCATCTTTCTTCATTTTTAGAGTGTTCTTCATCAATGATTGCTATTGCTTCTTTGTCTGAAAATGCAAAAGCTGCTTCTTCAAATGAAATACCATGTTTTTTAATATTTGATAAATTCTTTTTTTCATCCCATTCAAATTTCATTCAATATCCAAAATTCACATTAATTTAAAATTTACCAAAATTTTGATTCAATTTTTTATGTTTTAAAGACTTTCTATGTAAAATACTCAAAAAAAATCTTCTCAATCCCCGTTCAGATTCAGCTTTCCTTTGAAATAATTGTTTTTTACATCAGCTGCTTTTTTTTCTGCCCAGTTTTCCAGACCCATCTTTTTGATCAGGCATAGGTTAAAAATTTTTGTATTGTGGGGTTTGACAGAGGCTTGGTCTAGAAAAGGATGGAGATTGTCGCAGGGAAAGTCGGCGCATTCATGGCAAAAATCCACATTTTTTTCTTGGGCGCAGCAATAGGTTTTACAGGTGTTTTTCATTCCCTGAAAGGCGATTTTTCCCTTTTCGTTTCTGCATCCCGCACAAACGCTGGTTTCGTAAGCAATCCCCAGTCTTTCTGAAATCTTTTTCCTTAATTGGCTGTCGGTGTTTGCCAGATACATGGGGCAGTTGAAGCAGTCCAGCCCGCAGGGAGCTGTCAGGTTTTTGTAATCCATAAAATCCTCCGTTTTTGTTGTTCTTTTTAATTTATTAAGTCAGCAAAGCTCTGATTTTTTCTGGGAGTTCTAGATGTTTTTTCATATTAATTTTTTCCGGTGAAAAAGAGTTTTCAGGAAACGGAAAGAAAAAAACAAGGGCGCAACGGTCATTCTTAAAAGAGAAAAAAGCATTGTTTCCATCACTATTTATCTGATTAATGATGAAGAACTGGTTAAACCATTCCTTCAGTAGCAGAAGAAAGGGCGGTAAATCTGCCCTTTCTTCCAATCAAATTGACAGAAAAACTTTAAAGATTATCTGAAACTTTATCCATAATGTCTTTTATTATCCTGATATTCTCGTCTAATGCCTCAGCCATGGGGAGATGACCTGCCTGAATTTCATAAAATCCTCTGCACTGGATTGATTCGGCATATTCTTTGGCATAAACATGAGGAACCATCATATCTTCTAAAGAAGAAATAAAATATACAGGGCTTACAAAAGGAAGAGAAGGGGCGGTCTGACCCTGACGGTTGTTCAGAGAAGCGCGGATCAATTTTTTTACCGCTTCCGGTCGATGGGAAAAAGATTCCTGAAAACGATCCCGAATATAGTTCATAAGGTTTGGATTTTTAGATAGAAAACCTGCAGAAAAAAGCCGCAGAACCATTTCATGCGACATCAAATCCAATCCTCCGCATTCCAGAAGTTTTAACAAATGTTCCTGAAAAAGATTCATATAAGAAAATAGAGAAGGCGGGGTACATCCCGTTAAAATCACGGATTTGAAAGGAACTTTCATTTCAGTGTTTAAAATTCTTAAAACATTTGCGCCGAAAGACAATCCGTTTGCCACAATTTCCTGAGGTTCCAAATTGATTGCTTTCAGGAAATCACCAATAAACAAGGCATAGTCTTTCAGGTTTTCATAATCCGGGTTGAGTTCTGCAGCGCCCTGATTTGGGAAATCCACTCCAATGACGGTGTATTTCTTTTCCAGTTCTTTCCGGAGAGGGTTCCAGCCGTTATATCCCATAAAAGCTCCGTTTAAAAGAAGAATTTTTTCACCATTTCCGGTAATCGAAAACCGGAAATCCTCTTTATTTTTATATTTTCCCGCATTATTCATATCAACACTCTCAGATTATTTGAAATTAAATATATCGATTATGATCTTTCAATGTCAATTGATTCAAGACAGTATTCATTTTTTTTTGTTTTGCGGAGGCAATGGTAGTAAATTCTTTGATAAACAAACAGGAGAAAAAATGCAGGGAAAAAACAGGCAGGATATCATTGTGGGCGCTAAAGTAGCGGTTGTTTTAAAAGAAGACCAGAGAAGCGGAAAACTGACAGAAGGAATCGTGCAGGATATCCTGACAAACTCTCCCAATCATCCCCATGGAATTAAGGTCAGGCTTTCCAATGGACTGGTGGGACGGGTGAAGAAAATAGTGTCATCATGAAACGATTATAGAAAAGAAGGTTTTTTATGGCTTCAGATCAAAGTTTTGTAGATTTTGTTTTAGAGCAGATTGACAAGTCCTGTCAAATCAGCTTTAGGAAAATGTTTGGAGAATACGCTCTTTATTCTGGAACTAAGGTTGTTGGATTAATCTGTGATAATCAGCTTTTTATCAAGCCTACAGAGTTTGGAAGAAAATTTATCAAAGAAGTGCTTGAAGCACCTCCTTATCCGGGAGCCAAGCTTTATTTTCTGATAGAAGATAAAATTGAAGATCGGGAATGGTTGAGCGAATTAATCACGATAACCGCAAAAAACCTTCCTGAACCAAAGCCTAAAAAAAAGAGGTTAAAATAAATTTCATTTAAGCTATCAATACTAATTTTTTTGGAATCTTTTCTATTTAATTTTTTGAACTAGTGAATTTTGTGAGTTATATTTATTTTTATTAATATATAAAGTTTAAAAAATTTTGTATTAAAAAAGGGTGGGGATAAGATGTCTATGCAGAAAAATGTTACAGCCCGAGTATCTGATACAAAAAACATGTGGTATTATTTTTTTATTTTTGTTTTCTTTTTTTTGGTTTTTCCATTAGGTTCCCTGAATGCGGAAAGTAGAAAGGTGCGGATTGGTATTTTTCCGGCTGCTCCGCTGGTTTTAGAAAAAGAAAACAAGCCTCAAGGACTTTTTATCGATTTAATCGAGTATTTTTCCAGTAAACTGGATTGGAATATTCAATATGTAAGGGGAACATGGAGTGATTTACTGGTAAGTCTGGAAAAAGGTGAAATCGACCTTTTGCCTGCAGTGGGTTATACCAGCCAAAGAGCAGAAAAATATGATTTCAGCAAAAACCCGGTCTATATTGACAGCGGGGTATTGTTTACCAGCCCAAAAATTACTCTTCATACTATTTTTGATCTTCAGGGAAAACGAGTGGCAGCTGTCAGAGGCAGTATTTTTACCACTGGTTTTATTGAGTATATGAATTCTTTTGGGGTAAATTGTGAAATTGTTTTGACAGACGACAATATGACTGTGATGGAAAACATTTCAAATGGAGTTGTAGATGCAGGGGTCTGTATTTATTCATTGGGGAATGAGCTCGCTCGTCAATATTCGGTTAGCATTACTCCTATCAGTTTTTCTCCAATTGCTTTGGAATTTGCTGTTCCAAAAGGAAAAAATACTGATCTTCTAAAAGATATCAACCGTCTTCTGGAACCTATGATCAACGATCCTAATTCGTTATACAGCCAGTCTTTTCGCAAATGGACAACTCCGCCGTTATCAGGAATTCTTCCTCTTTGGTTTAAATGGTTTATTATTGGAATTTTTGGAGTGGGCTTGTTTCTGGTTTTGTGGAATTTTATTCTGAAACGGCAGGTTGTCTTGAAAACAAAATATCTTGAATTGGAAATATCAGAACATAAGAAAGCGGAAGAAAAAATAACGCAAACACTGCATGAAAAAGAAACCCTTATCCGTGAACTTTATCACCGGACAAAAAACACAATGCAGGTTATTCGCGGCATGGTTGTTCTTCAGGGAGAGGATTTCCCAGAAAATAAAGAAATACAGCATCTGGTAAAAAATACGGAAGACAGAATTCAGGCGATGTCACTGGTTCATCAGATGCTTTATCAATCGCAAAATCTTTCAAAAATTTCCATAAAGGAATATATCTTTGAATTAACAGACTTGATTTTAAGGAGTTTTGGTTTTTCTGAGGAGCAGATATCCATTAATATGAAAATCGATGAACAGTTTTTTTTACTGGACACAGCTATTCCTTTTGGCTTGATTTTAAACGAACTTATAACCAATTCGTTGAAATACGCATTTCCGGATCATAGAAAAGGTGTTGTTTCTATCAGTTTAGTCAGGAATGATGAAAATAAAAACAGTTTTGAATATTCTGATAATGGTGTCGGAGTTCCCGATGGATTTAATTTTCGAGAACAAAACACATTGGGATTAAAACTGATTCATAGTATTGGTGAACAGCAGATGATGGGGAAGATTTCTTTTAAAAATGATAATGGTGTTGCTTGTTTTTTTGCTTTTCCAATTAATTTATATAAAGCGAGAGTTTAAAAATGGAAAAAGAAATTCAGATCCTTGTAGTGGAAGATGAAGCGATAACAGCGATGCTTTTACAGACACAATTAAAAAAAATCGGTTATTTGTTTTTGACTCATGTTACAACAGGGGAGAAAGCCATTCTCAGCGCAAAGCAGTCTCCACCAGATCTTATTCTGATGGATATCGGGCTGGCAGGAGAAATTGATGGAATTGAGGCAGCGGCGGTTATTAAATCTAAAGCAGATATTCCAATTATTTTTATTACTGGTTATGAAGACAACACAATAAGACAAAGGGCTCAAACAGTCAAACCTCTCGAATATTTAATAAAACCTCTTTCAATGTATAAATTAAAAACAATTATTGATCAATATTTTGGATAAAGAAAAAAAATTTATTCTTCTAATTTCTTTGTTTTCATTATATTTTCAAATCTTGTATTGCTGATAGGGTGGTGACTTATAATATTTCCTTCATGAATGATACAAAAAGTTCCAAAAGCACAGGGTGAGTTTTGAACGGCTTCTGAGTCATCCATCTCGATTAATGTTGGGTTCAGATTCATTTTTTTTGCTGTGAGCATAATCGCATCGACATTTTTTACTGAATAAGGACATTGCGGCGAGCGGATAATGACTAAGTCTTTGGAATAATTTTTTATTGAATTGACTTTCATTTTTGGATCAATTGATTGTTTATCAAATTTTAATACTAATAATTCAAAATCAGGCGCAATCTTTTCTATTAGAGAAAAACCCTTCTTGATAAAAATATCTTTTTTTGCCATAAATGATCCATTGCGGGTAATGACTGCAACGCCATTCATTTTTTGATTTTTTGATTCTTCAATACATTCATCAATCAGAGATGACGCATATCCTTTTCCTTTAAACTCTTTTTTAAATCCTACAAAAATACAGTGAATAAACATATATCCTTTGGCATCCACAGGTCGGTGAGCAAATTCGCCCGGTATGTATTCGATCATTCCCTGATATCCGCCGGATTCTGAAATGATTGCTTTTATTCTAAGACCTTTAGGATAGTATTTTTTAAACCACGCAGCTTTTCTCTGTAATTCTAAATGCTTGTTTATGTCTTTATACCCGCAGACCCCATACTGAGCAATGTTTTCTGGTGTGAGGTCAATAATTTGAATACCTTTGTTGAGTAATTCCATAAAATACCGCCTTTTACAATAATAGGTAAAGTTCAAAAAGAAAAAAAGGAATTACGAATAATATAAGAACTTTTCTCATTTATCCTCTTTATCAGCGCTTTTTCATTAAATTTAACAGGTGAAAAAAAGGAGCGTCTATGGAGTGCCGTGCGGGGTGTGCCGCCTGCTGTATTGTTGTGTCGATCAGTTCTCCGCTTCCGCTGATGCCCGAGGGGAAAAAGGCAGGGGTGAGGTGTGCCAGTCTGAGGGAAGACAACACCTGCCGGATTCACAATTTACCGGGCTATCCCGATGTCTGCCGTAATCTTACTCCCAATCCCGAAATGTGCGGGGTAAAAAACGAAGACGCATACCAGTTCCTTGCCGAACTGGAAAAAAGAACAGCTCCCTAGCGGAGGTTCCAGACATTTTCTTGTTTTTTCCCGCCGTGCTTCTTTTTCTTAGGTTTTTCAATTTCCAGCTCTTCCATGATAAAATCGGTGATCAGGGCAGCAGCGCCCAGTTTCAGAAATCCTCCCAGAAGACCTGAAAAAGAGAGGGAAAAATCTTCTTTTTCATCTATCCCGGTTTTTTCCATCATCAGGGTAATGATTTTCCGGATATATTCAGAAGATATTTTTTCTTTTTCGATGCCGATATAAAAAACAGTCCCTTCAGTTGCGTTGATTTTGATTTTCCGCCCCGATTTTTTATCATAAAGGATAAAAACCATTTTCCCTTTTTCAGAAAGGCTTTCCGCAATTTTCAAAAGCCCTTTTTCTTCAGACTGATCAAGGGAAAAAAAGATTCCGAAGGAAAATTTTTCTGTTTCCTGAAGGGCTTTGCTGATATCGCTGTCTGTGAGACAGGGACAGAGGCTGACAGAGAGAAAAAGGAAATCGGACTGCAAAACACTTTGTATTTTTTCAGAAACCGATTTTTCTTCTTCGTTGTCGTAAAAAAGTCCCAGATTCATAAAAAACCCCCGATTTTGATTCATTTTTAATATAATTAAAAAATACAATATTTCTAATTTTTTCTCTTTCATTCTCAAACTTTCATATCTTTAAGCAAGGTAAAAATAAATTAATTGAAATTTAAAGATATAAAAAGCGATAAGCAAAAAATATTTCTGGAAAAGATAGAAGTTTTAATATATTATAATAAATCTAATTCTATAAAGGAAAAACCATGAAACAGAAACTTTGTTTTATTTTTCTTTTTTTGCTTCCTTTTAACTTTGTTTTCCCGTCGGAAAACAGTGTAAGTCTTTTAGACGGATTGTTTGAGTCGCTGCCGTTTGGCAAGCCTTTTTTATCGGAAATTCATAGCACTATGATCAAAGTGGAAAGCGGGTACAGTAAAAGTTATAAAGAATTTAATCTAGAAGAAGAGGCAAAATCTTTTGACCGTCCAGTGGTTGAAGTGCATCTTGGGATAGAAATACCTTTATATGCCCTGCGGTTTGGAGAAGACAGGAACGGAACGCCGAAATGGGGTTTTAAAATAACAATCCCTTTAAGTATTCATGTTCTAGAAGATATGTTTGATCCCATTACGGCTCCCGTCATCAATACAGATTACCGCTTCGGATCGCCTCGTCTTGGGCTTTTGTATAATTTTGAAGGAGACGGGTTTTTTAAAAACATTTCCTTTAACTGGCTCCCTCTTTTTCATGAGTGCACGCATCTGGGTGATGAGATTACTATTTACAGAATGGATCAGAACCTTCCCATTACACGGATCAATGTTTCATACGAATATACAGAGCTTCAAATTACTTTAAATGACCCTGATAAGCTTCAGGACAATGTCCATTCTTTTCGTTTTGGCGCACTGTATCGGATCAGCGATAGAGGGCTTGGGTGGTTTAGTGTCCGGCAGGATTCCGAGATAACACAGGATGTTGTGATTCCTCCCAGCAAATACCGGTTTGAGTTTTATTTTGAATACCAGTTTCAAAGAACAGAAGGTTTTCTCGCAAGTGAAAGAGCGGTCAATGTTTTTTCATTTGAGCTGAGAGATAGAGTCCGTTACGGGTATCCTATTTATAAACTCGAAAATGGAGCATGGGTGGGAAAAGATGTCAAAGAAAGCATGATGTGGACTTTTAATCTGTATTTTGGCTGGAAGTTTTATTCAAAATCAAAGGAAAATGCGTTAGGGCTTTTTATCCACCTTTATAACGGGATCAATCCTTACGGACAGCTTCGAAACTATCCCGGATACCCGTTTTTTGGAATTTCTTTGACCTATGATTTTTAAAAGAATTTATTTCTCTTTCAAAAGAATATTATATTAAATAATATGGAAAGAAAGGAGGATATCAATGTATCAAGGATTTCAAGATTTTTTTGACAAGAGTTTAAAAATTTTTTCAGACATGTTTGAAAACTACATGAAACAGGTAGAGAAGGCTTTTTCAGGGTTTCATTTTACCAACCCGCTTTTTTATAGCGAAAAACAGAATGAAAGCAATAAAAATGCTAAAATTCAGACTGAAAAACAAGTAACTGAAAAAAAACCAGTAGAAACGAAAAGAAAAAATCCGTAAGACGGATGAAAGAATAAAAAGAGGTTAAAAACCGCTGATTCATCAACGGTTTTTAACTTATAAGAATTATGATTTCTTGCTGATAACGATTTCAACCTTGCGTTTTTCTTTGCCGGAATTGACTCCCAACCCTTTTACTTTAATCTTTTTCAAAGAAATACCTGATTTCCAAGAAAGGTATTCTGCAGTTTCCCGTGCTCTCCAGAGAGAAAGAAACTGATTGAAACGATTTGACCCGTCGGTTGTTGTATATCCTTTTACAAAAAGACTGGCTTTTGGATTTTTTTTCAAAATACTGATTATCTCAGGTATTTTCTTTTCTAAATCGACTTTTAATTGATAAGGCACTTCTCCCCGGTTTCGAAAATAAGGGTAAAAAACAGCTTTAAAAAGAATTTTTTCTTTTTTGATACTTTCTTTTTTTGCAAGGGCTTTCATGGCTTCTTCGTCTCTCTTTTTTAAAGCGAGAGCCGCTGCTTCAGCCTCTTCTTTTTGTTTCTGTTCTTCGGCTTGTTTTAAAGCAAGCGCATTTGCCTCTTCTTCTTTTTGTTCTTCAGCCTGTTTTAAAGCAAGCGCATTTGCTTCTTCCTCTTTTTGTTTTAAGGCGAGAGCAGCTTCTTCTTCTTTATTTAAATCCGCGGTTGCCTGATTGATTTCTTCTTTCAGTTCCGCTGTTTTTTCCTGATTTTTGGTTTCTTCCTGCTGGATATCCTGTTTTTCAGGTTTGACGGCTTCTTCTCCGCAGGCAGTCATCAGAAAGACGCTCACGGCAAGAATAATTATTTTTTTAATCATTTTATAATCCCTCGTAAAAAGAATAGATTCTGAATTTAAGTATCGAAATTTGATTATTTTTTCTTTAATAAGACCGAATACCAGGTTGGAAATGGAAATTTTCCCTCCAGAAAAAAAGCAGGCCAGCAGGAATAAATTTTTTCTATTTTAAACTCTTTTGTTTTTTCAACAATCTCTTCAAGTTTTTCAAGAGGGGTAAAGTTTTCCTGAGGCCATTGCTCCATAGCGCCCAGACTGACCATGTTTTCCAGAAAAAAATCGTTCCAGTAGTTGTGAACAAACTCATCCACAAAAACAAAACCATCTTTTTGAATAATTTTTGCTAACCGTTTTAAAAATAATTTTTTATCCTGTATATAACGGATAACCGCACCCATAATTACCAGATCAAACTCTTTTTCCTGAAAACAGGCAGTAAAATCATCATTGACATCGAAAGGAAAATCACAGGGAGCAAATTTGTCCAGCGTTTTGACACAGGCGCATTTTTCTTTCAGCATTTCAGTGGTAAACTGAGGACCGCTGCCCATATCCAGAACTTTTTTGTTTTTCAAACGAATGTTTTCAGCTATGATATTCATCCGGTAGAAAGAAACCCATTTCAGATGCCTGAGTTTTTCTTTCCAGAGATTCAGATCTTTCTGCCAGTTTTCATAGAGTCTCATCACAGCCAATGGGAAAACCCTTTTTCGTTTATTTCTTGCATATTTAATAATACGCTTTTTTCTTTTTTCTTCAAAATAATTTTGTTTTTTTCTTCAGTAATTTTTCCAATACAATTTATTTTCAATTGATATTTATTTTCAATTAATTTTGTATCAATTTTTTTCGAGGATGTAAAAAGAATCTCATAGTCTTCTCCTCCATAGTAAGCAAAATCCTTTTCAGGAATTGATGAAGCATAGGGAACCGCTTCATCATCGATTACGGCTCCTTTACCGCTTTCCTCCAGAATTCGGGACAAGTCTTTGAAAAGCCCATCGCTGATATCCGCTGCTGCATTTACTTTGTTTTTCAGAACTTCAGATACTTCCAAGCGGACAGGAGGAAAAAGATGGTTTTTGATATCTTTGTCTGAAAGATCATGTCCTTTTTCCTTGATTTTTGAAAAGCCAAAAGAAGAACTCCCAAGATTTCCAGTTACATAAATCAAGTCTCCTGTTTGTGCGTTTTTTCTAAGCCAGGGCTGGCGGCTCAGACTTTTTCCAATACAGGTGACTGAAATAAAAAAATGAGGCGAATTGACCGTATCGCCCCCGATAATAGGAATATTCCATTGGGAACAGTATTGATAAAAAAAATGGTAGAGTTTTTCCAGGCGGGATGTTTTTTCTTTCGGACATCCGACACCAATCAGGAAAAAAATGGGTTTTCCTCCATCAGAGACAATATCGCTGATATTAACAGCCAATGCTTTATATGCCAGAGCCTGAAGAGGAATTTCAGGATAAAAATGCACTCCTTCCACTAAAAGGTCTTTGGTTGCCAAGCCTGTTTTGGAAGAGAGTTGAAAAACGGCAGAATCGTTCCCAATGCTTTTTTCCCATGAATTTGGGAATTTTTTTTTAATTTCTCTGATAAAATCAAATTCGTTCATTCATGATCCATGGGAAGGGAAAGCAGTTTTCATCAAAAAGGCTGATATCGGCTTTTCCATTGACAGCTAAAGAAATGATTTTTCCTCCCTTTTTTTCCAGTTCTTCTTTTGCTTTTAAAAGAGTTGAACCTGTTTTCACCCGGTCTTCCACTAAAAGAATTTTTTTACCGGAAAGGGGTTTTTCAGGGAGTTTGACACAAAGGGGAGAGTCGAAAACAACCTGGTGGAGATCGTTTCGATACTGAAACCAGATAAAATCCAGGTCTTTTTTTAAAAAACCTGCCAGCATGGCAGCGGGAATAATCCCGCCCCGGGCTATTCCAACGATTAAATCGATTTCAGGAAAAGCAATTTCCCTGATTCTTGCCTTGATATCTTCAAGCATTTTCATTTTTTTTATCTAAATAGAGCGCAATCCCGCCGCCTAAAACAAGCTGGATAAAAAGCCCGATAAAGCCTTTTTGAAAATCGTTCCATAAAAGAGGGGAGGAAAGTCCCAAAAACACGCCCAATCCTAGACCGGCAGACTGATAAAAAAGAAAACTCAAGAGAAATGCCCATTTGAGTTTTAAATAGAGTTTGGCTATGAGGAGAAAATAGGCTGAAACAAAAAAAAGAGATTTAGCGATCACCATAAAAAGCATTAGACCTGAGGGCATTCCAGTGACCAGAAAGGAAAAAAGAGGAAGAAAAAGCGAAGAAGCGGCTCCGATTTCGATACCGAAAAAAAGAAGACCTGCAAGAGTGAAAAAATAAACTGGAAGAAACAATTTTCCAGCTCCGGGGAAATAGGAATGAAGAAGGAGGAGGAAAAGAGATTCTAATGCCAGTAAAAAAAAGAAAAGAAGAGTTTTTTTCTGGAGAGAAAAATTGGAAAGACTGATTTGTTGTTTCAATGACATTTTATACTCCTTCTATTGTATTTTAATAAGTTCATAAGCGTCATTCAGCCCGAGTTTTTTGAGACAGCTCAAGGTGTAGTCCACCGGGATTTCGGGGCGGATTTCCTGAAAGATATTTTTCTGGTTTTTGATTTTGTCTGAGAAAGAGCTATTCGGATTGGGGCGTGAAAGATTGACCTTGTCCAAAGTGGCTCTATCCAGAGCTAAAAAATTGGAAGATGCGAAAATTCCCACATCGTTGACAATCGGAGTATCATTTGCCGGCCAGCAGTCGCAGTCGGGAGTAATATTAACCGCAAAATTGATATAAAAAGATTTATCCTGAAATACTTGATGGACAGCAAAAGCGTATTCTGCCAGTTTTTCAAGAAAAACCTCATGGTGTTCGTTGAAAGCAGGAAGAATGGAAGAGTAATTACAGGCAGCCACGCATTGTCCGCAGCCGATACAGACTGTTTTGTCTATAACCGCTTTGTTGTCTTTCATGGAAATAGCCCCAGCGCGACAAACCCTGAAACACTGCCGGCATCCCACACATTTTTCAGGATTGGCATTGGGCTTAGAAGAAGAATGCTGTTCCAGTTTACCGGCAATAGAACTGCAGCCCATCGCCATATTTTTAATAGCGCCTCCGAAGCCCGCTTCCATATGTCCTTTAAAGTGAGTGAGAAAAATAATTTTATCCGCTTCCAGAATTCCGGATGCGATTTTTGCTTTTTTGATATGTTTCTGGTTGATCTCGATTTCTTTATAGTTTAGCCCCCTGAGACCATCTGCCGCGATAAAGGGAGTTCTTGTTGTTGTATAGGAATAGCCGTGAAGAATAGCTGTTTCAGAATGATCCACCGCATTGTGTCTTCCTCCGCTGTAGAGGGTGTTGGTGTCTGTAAAAAAAGGTTTCCCTCCTGCCTGTCTTACGAGTTCGGCGGTAATCCTTGCGTAGTTATGATTGACATAACCCAGATTTCCCCTTTCTCCCACATGTACTTTGATAGCGACCAGTTCGCCTTTTTTGATCAAATCTTTCATGCCTGATTGAATCAGAAGTTTTTCAAATTTGGTTTCAATGGAATTTCCATAAAAAGCGTGCATGTCTGTAAAAAAAACCTTATTCATAGGACACCTTTTTTACTGAAGTTAAAATTTAAATATAATGATAAAAAAGAAGAATGTCTATTGTTTGTAAAGGAGGCGCTCTTTAAAGAGCGCCTGTTTGAAAAGATTGAATTATTTGTTTTTCCCGTTAGATTTGCCGTTTCCATTAGAAGTGTCAACAGTAGTTTTTGTAGTTGAAACAGGAGTTTCTTCTACAACTGTTTTCTTCCCGTTTTTATCTTTTTTAGTTTTCACTTTTTTAGTTTTAACAGTTTTTTCTTTTTTTACTTTAATGTTGACAGAAGCTTGTTTTTTAACAGTTTTTCCTTTAGGATTGACCGCTTCTACAATTAACCCGATTTTACCGACAGTGTTGGTTTCAAGAGTAAAAGTAGTGGTTCCCGGATTAAAAACAGTCAGAGGTTTTGTTTTTTCGTTGGTAGTGTAATAAGCTTTAGATGCTGTAACAGTGGTTTTTCCTTTGTTTGTTACGCTCCATGTTACAAGCGCTTTTCCGTTTTCAGAAACAACGCTGACAGCTTTTACTTTAATAGAAAATTTACTTCCTGTAACTTTAACGCCTGATTTTTTTACTATCTTTTTTCCATTAGGGTTAACTACTTCTATTACCCATTTTAAATCACCTGTCTTTGAAGTTACAACAGTGAAAGTTCTTTGACCTGGTTGAAAAATAGAAGGAACTTGAATATCAGATTCCGCATTTTCTATATAGGATTTGACTGCCTTGATTGGTTCTGTTCCTTTGTTTGTAATCACCCAAGTGATTTCAATTTGATCTTTACTGATCTTTGTTTTTTTAACTTTAATTGAAAAACCGAATTTAATCTTTTCTTTTTTCTCTTTTCCTTTTCCGGTTGTTTCAACTACTTCTTCGTCAGCAGTTGTTTCAGAAGTGTTTGCATCTTCTTCTACGGTTGCGTTTTCAATGATAGTTGATTCTGCTTCTTCAGCAGGAGTTTCTATGTCAGACTCGTTTATTAAATCTCCGCCTGTAACAACGGTTTGTTCTTCTACAGTTGTTACCATTTCTTCAGTCACAGTTTCCTGAGTAGAAGAAGTTGATGTGGTGGTAGTTGTTCCGTTTCCATTGTTAGAGCCGGCGTTGCTGTTGTTAGAAGCAGTAGTAGAAGTGGAGCTTCCATTGGAAGAGGAAGAAGCGGTGGTGGAAGTAGCGCTTCCGTTGGTTGCATTAGAGGAAGAAGAAGCGTTATTAGAACCAGTATTGCTGTTGTTAGAAGCAGTAGTGGAAGCGGTGCTTGTGTTGGAAGAGGAAGAAGCAGAAGTAGTGCTTCCGTTGGTTGTGTTAGAGGAAGAAGAAGCGTTATTAGAACCAGTATTGCTGTTGTTAGAAGCAGTAGTGGAAGATCCGTTATTAGCGCCAGTATTGGTAGAGGAAACAGCGGTAGTCGTCGTTGTTCCGTTGTTGGAAGTATCGGCGGTAGTGCTTTCAGTTGTTCCGGTAGAAGAAACGGTTGTAGAATCTGTGGCTGTTGTAGAGGTTGAAGCGACTGTTGTTGTATCAGCAGCGGTTGTTTCAGTGGTAGAAGTTGTAGATTCGGATGGAGTGGTCGTCTCTGTAGTATTAACCGTAGTGTTTGTATCCGTAGTAGAGGCGGTAGAATCTTGAGTGGTTTGCGAGTCTTCTATTATTTCAATAATAAAAGTCCTTTCAACAACCGGAGATTTTCCCCAGCCTGTTTTCATTGCAATCCCTTTAATAGTGGTTGTTTTATAGATTTTAAAAGGACCTTCGTATAACGATCCGTTTTTATCAGACGGTTCAGATTCATCAGTGGTGTAATAAACCTTTATTCCCTGAATAGGAATGTTAATGCTGATCAGTTTGCTGTTGTCTGCTTTATTTTCGCCTGCTAGATAAATTGCGGGAGACGAAAGCTGTCCTATTTGATCAGGGAGCTGTTCTCCATTGTAACATCCAGTAGCAAACAGAAATAATATACCAAATCCTGCTAAAATTAATCTTACTCTCATGATATCCTCCTTGAGATCGATTTTTTTAAAATACTCTTTTAAAGAAAACGGTTCTTATTATTTAACATATACTTTATTTTAAATATATATAAATAACTGCAATATTTATACCAACTACAAATAAAAAGACAACACATTAACAATCAATAGATTTTCTTTTAGACAAAATGTCAAAAAAAATCTAAAAGATGTTTTTTTGCAACAAAAAAACAAATATAAAAACAGTATTGTTTTGAATGTTAATCACATAACAGTTTTTTATAGATCATGTTGTTTTTTTGCAATATATGTTGTAGTGAAACAACTATAAAAAATATATCAATTATTTAAAAAAAGCTACTAATATTCTGTTAATATATTTGTTTTCGGATTTTTTGCAAGTAAAATCGATAAAAAATATACAAAACTGAATATAAAATACCGGACTCTGTGCAGTCTATTGGGAAGGGTTTTTTTGCGTGGCAATTTTTGGGTACGAGAAAGCCTCCTCGTTCATATTGAGGAGGCATGTTTGTTTAATTTATTTTGCGTAGAGTTCTAAAATCACATCAACCGGATTCGGTTTCAGTCCTTTAGGATTATTTTTGTCCCATACTTCCGGGCTTAAAATGTAGGAAACATGTCCTGCTGTCGGGTGAACCACATGAGTGTATCGTTTTCCGAAGAGTTTGGTCATGATTTCAGCGCTTATTTCAGGAACCAGACGGTCTTTTGCTCCATAAAAACCTGCGAATTCAATCTTGGTTTGTTTGAGAGGTGTTTGAAGAGTCATTGAAATTCCCTTGTAGCTTTGAGGGATATTTCCCTGGTCGTCAATTCCTTTTGAGAAAAGACGGGTTGAGTATCTTGCGATTTCAACAGGGACAGGGTATCGGTTGCAGTTTTGAGGTGAAATCCAGTATGCGCCTGCCAGATCTTTTCTTTGAGCAGGAGTCAGATCCTCTATTTTTCTTACTTTTGCATATTCTTTATTTTTCCATCCGGTTACAAAGCGTCCGAAAGGAGTTTTTGGGAAAAATCCTTTTAAAGCGAAATCCTGGGTTCTTCGAAGATTATCGCCTGAAACATATCCTGTGGTCAGGTTGGAAATTGTAAACTGGGTCAAAAGAAGGTGCTGAGGAAATTTTGTCATGGCTTCTGCCAGTGTTCCTGTTTTAGATCCGTCAATTGGAGAAACAAAAGTAGCCGCAACTTTGATTCTTGCTTCCGCTTCTTTTGGTTTAGCGATGACAAATCCAAGAGCCTGCATTCCGAGTCCGCAGTATCCTTCGATGACCATCTTTTTGCCTTTGTTGTGCTCGAAAGCAGTTTCAGTCATTTTATCCACTGAATCGATCATTTTGTCAAAGGTCAGCGCTCCGTAATTCGGGATAGAGTCTTTATCTCCTTTCAGCTCCATGGCGTAAACAGACATTCCTCTTTCCAGAAACCGGTCAAAAAAATTGGCTTCAGGAAGGTAGCGGACTACACCGTCGCTATAGGGAAGTATTCCTCCGACATGAAACAAAGCGGCTTCCTGTTTTTCAGCTCCGTCTTTTGCAGGAATATAAGTCAAGCTAAACCAGTCGTTTTCTAAAAGGAGTTTTTCTCCCTTGTATTTTGTACTGGCAAAAAGCTCCTTTCCAAAAGTCTGTACCAGTTCTTCGTATTTAGAGCCTGCGTACATTCTGTTGTACATTTCTTCCATATACGATGCCCAGTCATTTTTTCCTGAAACAGTATTCAAGAAAGAATCAGTCATATCTCTTTCAAGTTCAACAAGAGAATTGATAGTCGGCACCACGCCGCCGTCAAAAAACCGGTTTAGAAAAAAATTATTCATACCGAAAGTTTTTAAAACTTCAGTAACACTATGAAAGTAATGATCCACCGATTTTTCAATAAATTCAGCGCCCAAGTCACTGATTTGCTCAGCTACTTTTCCCGTGCTTTCTATTAATTTTTTCTGCATTTTTGCCTCCACAATATTGCTGATAATAAAATATATAGAAAATTAAATACAAGGTCAAATTCATTGATAAGCCTCATAAACGGTCTGCTTGGTTTTGAGAAAAAGAAAGATTAAAAAACAATGATTTGCTTTTCAACTCCTCAATCATTTTTTTTGTTTTTGTAAAAAAGTATTAAATTTTTATCGGTTTGTTTTAAACAACATCTTATAAAAGAGGATTTTATGGAAATTTTTTTAGCGTTTCTTTTTCTGGCTTTAGGCTTTGTTCTTTTGTTGAAAGGCGCTGATTTTCTGGTAAAAGGATCCGTTTCACTGGCAAAAAAATTCAATGTTTCCCAGCTGGTCATCGGACTTACCATTGTCGCTTTCGGAACCTCCATGCCCGAGCTGATTGTTAACATTATTTCTTCTACTGGCGGGTTCAGCGATATGGTTTTCGGAAATGTGGTAGGCAGTAATACTGCAAACATCCTTCTCATTCTCGGTATTTCAGGCATGATTGCTCCGCTTGCAATCCAAAAAAGCACGGTTTGGAAAGAAATTCCTTTTGCGGGAATGGCCGTTCTTCTCCTTTTCTTTTTAGTGAACGATAATTTGTTTTTTGGAAATCCAGAAAATGTTTTATCAAGGATGGACGGAATTATTTTTCTGGCGCTTTTTGTTTTTTTTATGTTTTATGCTGTAAAAATAGTGAAAATAGAAATTATAACAGAAGAACAGAACGAAGTAGAGATTTATCCTTCATGGAAAATGGCTCTTTTTATCGGTGGCGGTCTTGCGGGGCTTTTTCTTGGAGGAAACTGGGTTGTTGACAACGCTGTTATTTTAGCAAAAAAAATCGGAATCAGCGAAAAACTGATTTCTTTGACTATTGTTTCTATCGGGACATCCCTTCCCGAACTGGCCACTTCTGCTGTAGCCGCCTACCGGAAACAAAGCGATATTGCGGTTGGAAACATTGTCGGCTCAAATATTTTTAATGTATTTTTAATTTTAGGTGTAAGTGCTGTTGTGCGTCCTGCCCCTTATGATCCTGTCATGAACATTGACCTCTATGTTTGTTTTACGGCAACTCTTTTTCTTTTCCTGAGCACTTTTTCAGGAAAACGAAACCGGATTGACCGATGGGAAGCCTTTGTTTTCTTTCTCTCTTATGCAGGATATGTGAGTTATCTGATTATCAGGAAATA
>MIAO01000126.1 GCA_001829155.1 Spirochaetes bacterium GWB1_36_13
ACCTGCAATATTTTTTACGGTAAACTATTTTTCAATTTTTTTTTTGAAGCAGGGTAGAATAAAAAAAGATATCATGAGAAAAATTTTAATTATTTTATATTCACTATTTTTTATTTTATGGGGATGAGGATCATCTTTTACAAAAAGGAGGCAGGATGAAAAAAGGGATATTGGCAATGACTGCGGTCAATGCTGCATTGGGGGTTTTATTTTATTTTAAACCGCTGCCGGCTGAAAACTTGAAAGTGCAGACTGAAAACAGGGTGGAAGAAGCGGCAAAAGCTGAAAAAATCGTCAAAAAAATCATTGAGTATGAAGACAGGGTGAAAGTAATTGAAGAGATTCAGAGAGAAAAGAAAATGGTTTATAAAGAATTGGTGGAAATCCTGAATATCAAAGAAACCAAGTATGAGCAATACACTTATGATGTAGAAGTGAAAAACGAAGACATTCTTGAGGAAATCCCGGGGGAGATGCCGGCATGGGTCATCAAACCTCCGACCGACACCAGAAAAAAAAATCTCTACATTGTGGGAACCTGCGAGATTGACACCCGGATGGAGGAATGCATCAAGAAAGCCGAGACGGATTCTACTGTGCAGATCGGGCTCTATATCAAAAAACAGGTGGATTATACCATGAAAAACCTTTCTGTGAGTGTGGGCAGCGAAAAAACAAGCCAAATGATGATCCGGCGGATTTTAGAAAAATCCAAAAATACTTTTATGCGGGAAAAGAAAACAGTAGAAAAATATTACAAAAAAATAAAATCCACTGAAAAAATACCGTTTATTCATTATCAGGCAAGCGTTTTAGTGTCTTATCCGCTCAAAAATGTGGATGCTGCTATCCGCGAAGGGCTTGAATATGAAAAAGAAGCGGCATTGTCAAATACAACGGATGAAAAACTGAAAAAAGAAATCGAATCGCTTAAAATATCAGAAGAAAAGCTTGTAAAAGCGGAGCAGGACAAGAAAGCATTTGACAGCGTGAATGAAGAGCGGAGCCTTCTTCTCAATAAATATAAATCTGAAAACTTATATCATCAGGGAACCGAGGCAGAAAGGCTTGAAAAAGCGGGCAAAGTCAAACTTGCCTACGATATGTATCAAAATATATCGGCGCATCTTAAAATTATCCTGAAAACGGAGGCAAAATGAAGATTCTATTTTTTATTCTGACTGCCGGGGCACTGACTCTGGGAGGGCTCAATTTAAAGGCTTATATTTTGGATAAACAGAATATTGAAAAAGAACCGGCTGTTCAAGAGACAAAACCTGTTTCAGAGCCGGAAACCGTGATTGAAGTAGAAAAAAAAATCAGGCTGATTGAAAAGAAAAAACTGGTGAAAATCATAGAACCCGAAGAAGTGCTGGTGAAAAAGGTGAAAACCGTGCTTCATACTGAAAAGATTCCTGTGCCTGTGGCAATCATGGTGCATCGGGAAAATATTTTGGAAGAAGAACCGGAAAAAATGCCCGCCTGGGTGGCGGCTCTTCCCGAGGAAAATGACAAGTTTATGTATTTTGTGGGGACAAGAACCAAGGCTTATGATAAAGAGACCGCTTTGGAGCATGCCTATAAAAGAGCGCTGGAAGAAGTGCATCTTTATATCGGGACAAAAATGGATTATTATATGGAAATCAGTACGGTTCAGGAAAACGACAAGGATGCGGATGTGAGGGTCAGAAAAGAAATTCAGGCAGAAATTATTGGAAATATTCCTGATATTGAAAAAATCGCAGTGAAGGAAGGGATTTATTACAGGAAAATCAGGGAAAATGACCAGACTTTCTGTGAAGCGCATGTCTTGATTGCCTTGAATATGAATGATTTAAAAAAAGCTGTTGAAACAAGTATTCAAAAAACCCAAAGCGACCTCAATGTGAGCGGGAAAACACAGGAACTCCAAGAAAAACAAGCCATGCTGAAAATGCTGGATGAGAAAAAAAACATGATCCTGGAGCAGACCGAGCAGGAAAGACAAGCGCTTGAAACAAAGCGGAGAGAGTATGAAATCATTGAAAAAGGGAATATGAGCGAATTGGTTTACGAGCTGTTTCTTGCCGATAAAAACCTGTATTTTAGAAATGAAAAAGAGGCAAAAAAGAGTTATCAAAATGCGCGCCGTTTATTGGATATCAAAATCAATGAAATAGCATCGATCGTTTCAGAAGAAGAATCTCCTGCCGACACGAGCGAGCAGAAAATCGACAAAAGGATAGCCCGCGCTGCAGCCTATTTTTCAAAGGGGCATGCCCTGACTGCCTATGAAGCAACGCTTTCAGCATTGGATGAACTTCTGACGGTAAAAAAAAGCAATACCAAAATGGATGGGCGGCTTAAGGAAATAGAAGCGCTTTTATTGAAAAATCTGGATAAACTGCCCAATACCCGTTGTTCCGGGTTTGACATTGTCAACGGGCAGGTGAGGTTTCAAAAGGAAGGCAGCGGAAATATCAAAGCTTATTACAATCCTGCCGGAAGACTTCTCTACAGTGTGATCGATGACCCGGCAGGCAATGCCTATGCTTTTTACCGGCAGGAAAAAGTGATCTATAAGAAAATAGAGATGGAAAGCGGAAAAGCGATGCGGATCACACCCTACGGGATCGTAAAATAGGAGGCAAAGATGAAAAAAACGCTGCTCGGTCTGACAGGATTTTTCATTTTTACCACGCTTTCGGCGATCACGCCGGGGCTGGAAGAATATATAGAAGTGACCAGCACTCCGAAAGGAGCGGTGATATCTGTCTCAAAAGACGGGGGAAAAACCTATCATAAAATCGGGAAAACCCCTTTAAAAGCCCTGATCAAGCTGGAAAGCCTCGTGAGGCTGGAAATGGAGGGGTATAAAACGGCAGAAAAGCAGATAAGCGGGGATATTTTTGTATCCGGAAAGCTTGAAATCAAGCTCAAGTGGGATGAAGAGAAAGAAAAACAAAGGAAAGAGGAAGAAAAAAAAGCGCTGGAAGCCGAGGCAAAAAAGAAAGCGGAAGAGGAAGCGGCCAGAAAGGCGGAGGAAGAGGCAAAAAAACTCAAGACTGTAGGACACTATCGGATTAATGGAGACGGGACGGTAACGGACACAAAGACGGGGCTTTTGTGGCAGGAAAAAGACGGTGGAACAATGAACTGGGAAGATGCGAAGGGCTACTGCAAGAACCTGAAACTGGGAGGGCAGGAGTGGAGGCTGCCGAGTATCAGCGAGCTTCAGACCCTGAGCATAGGATGTGAAAAGGGAAGAAAAGGAGATGGTTATTGTGATACATATAAAGGTCCCGGAGAGAAGGGGCTTTACTGGCAGAAAGGGGTATGGGATTATCAAGGAAATAAATACGACTGGTTTTGGTCATCCTCTCCCAGTAGTTATGCAAACGGTGCGTGGGTCGTCTATTTCAACAGCGGCAATGCCGGCACCAACGCTATAGCGAATTACTTTCAAGTCCGTTGTGTTGCCGGAAGATTGTAGGTTCAAGCGAACAAGAGGCAGGAGGTTTGCGGGCTGTATTTTTTTGAAAAATCTGCAGGCGGGGTTGTTTTAAAATTTAAGTTTTTCAGGGTTGACTAGATAAGAATGAAAATAGGGATATAAAAAAAATTGTTTTTTTTCATTTCAATTGGGTAATTTGGAGTCTGTGAAAAAAAGTGTGTGTGGATGGTATAGAAATTTTAAACTGATAATAATAAAAATTTCCTGGCAAATCAAACATCTTGCATTTTTTTATTTTGCTTTGTTCTTTTTTAGGTCTTTCAAAGAGGGAAGGTATCTCAGCTATTGTTTTGTTTTCTCTAAGACAACCTTAGTTTTAAAAGTTGCATCGAAAGTTCTTTTGTGTTTTTTTTGCAGTTGTTTCTCCTTTGCTTTTTATAAAATGAGCAAAAAACTTACTTATCTTTTCTTTTTTGTCTGTCCAGTTTTTTCAAAACATTATAATTTTCCTAAAGAAAGACAAGGAGAATGTCATTGTTCTAAAAAAGGTGATATCCTGATTATCGAGATGAAGGAAAATTTTCAAAATAAATGAGAGATTTTCAATTTTTTTCAGAAACGGGGTATATTATCTTTAGAACAGAAATAAATGAGAAAAAGGAAAATCAAATATGACTATTCTGAAAAAACACTCTCTCTGGATTCTTTTTCTGCTGATCTTTTTTGCTTCCTGCAGTATGAGTCTGCAGGAGAAAATCAAAAAAGCTGAAAAACTATTGGATCAGGAAGAATACAGAGAGTCGCTCACAGTTTTAGGTCAGATTAACGGCGAAGAATCTCAAAACGAAGACTATTTTCTTTTAAAAGGCAAACTTCTATTTTATTTTGGGTATTTTACCCAGGCAGAAAAAAATTTTTCTATGTGCCTTGAAACTCTGAATCACTCTCATGACCCGTTTCAAAAACAGTCTATGAGCGCAGATGTTTTTCTATTTATGGGTCATATCGCATTCAAAACACTCAAATTCGACGACTCGGCAGGCTGGTATCAAAAATCTTATGAAAAAACAAAGCGGGTCAATAGCTCTCAAGAAAATGAAAAAATAACGGACAGTCAAAAAGAAAAACTGAATAGGATAAAAATCCAGTCTTTAAAATGGCTTTTACTGGTTTTTTTAGAAAAAAATGAAAAAACAAAATACGCTGATACCCTAACCCTGCTCAAAGCAACCGGCTCCCGTACCGAGCCTTATCAGGCGCTTTCATTTCTGGATACCGAAAAAGGTTTGAAATCGATAGAATATTTTGAAAAAAGCAAAGATTTATTGGACTCGATGCTTTTGGATGAAAAATCTTTATTATCCGTTTATTATGCGAAATGCCTTCAAAAACAGGGAAACTTTTTTCAGGCTGAAACTCTTCTCAATCAAATCTATGACAAAGTATCAGAGAAAAACCTCCCTTTTGAAAAGAAAACCCTTCTTTTAGAACTTTCTTTTTTATATCAGGCTATGGGAGATCATGTCAAAGCTTCGGCAAAGCTTAAAGAAGCTTTTGACAGCCTGGAAGAAATGACAGAAAATGAAAATGATCAGAAAAACTTCGTTTACGCTGTTTTTTATTTTCACAATAAAGATTTTCCAAAAGCTGAAGAACTGTTTATAAAACTCATGGATCAGAAAAAAGCCCCATTCAGCTATCGGGTTTCTTCAGAATATTATCTTGGGATGATCGCTTTGGAAAGCAATAAGTATTATGAAGCGATCCGATATTTTGAAAACAATTTAAAGCAAAATAAAACCGATGTGCCTGCTTTATACAATAATCTGGCGGTCTGTTATATCAACTTGAACGCTGAAGATAAGGCAAAGCGCTATTTAACCCTTTCCATTGACCTTCTCGAAAAAGAAATCAAAGCTGATCCTTCCAGAAAGGATGAACTGAATGAAATGCTCGCCCACCGGCTGATGAATACGGCACAGATTTATTTTAGAAAAAAATCCTATCAAACTTGCAGATATTATTTGAATAAAGTACTTCCCTTGGTTCAAAACAACTTGAAAATGACAGCTTTTTATCAGGTTATATCCGCTAAAACTTTTGTCTATGAAGCTTTTGAAAAGAAATTGGCTGGAAATAAATTAACAATAAAATTAAATAAAGCAATCAAAGATTTTCAAAACGCAGCCATATTTTTTAAGCAGGTGGAACAGTATGAAAAAATCGGGGAAATCTATTTCAATCTGGGAAAAATACAATTTCAGCTGAAAAATTACGGGGAAGCGGGGTTAAGTTTTCAAGAATCTCTTTCAAACTATGAAAAAGCATCGCAAAAAAAAGGGGAATCCCTTGCTCTTTATGGTCTGGGTGCAGTTTATCATATAGAAAAAGAATATGAAGAAGCGCTTCCTTTATTAAAAAAATCGATCGAAAAACTCGATGAAATAGAAACACAGTTTAATTTTAAAGAGCTTTCCAGTGAGTATTTTCAAGAAAATTACGGACCTTATGAACTTTATCTGGATACTCTTTTGATCACGCAAAAAAATGAGGAAGCTTTAACTTACTATGAGAAAATTAAATCGAGAAGTTTCTTGAAAATGGTTTATCAGGGAATGATAGATATTCAATCCGAAATACCTTTGAAACTCAGGAATGAAATCAAACTCATTTATGCTCAAAACAGCGCTTTAAATTTAAAAATACTCACTTTAAACGACTGGAAATACAATAGAGAATCAGAAAGAATCCGGAATAACGCAATTAATCAAATCAGGAAAAATGACGAAAAACTCAAAGAACTGCGTATTGAAATCAATCTAAAATCTCCCAATTTTAGTTCAATCCGATATCCTGCACCAGTGACTCTCGCTGATATTCAAAAGACTTTATATGACGATGAGCTTTTATTATCTTATTATTTACGGGAAGATGATAAAATCATTGTTTTTGCTGTTTCTAAAAACAATTTTCAGGTTTTCAACCTGATTTCCTATTACCCCGTAAAAAAACTTGTTTCTGATTTTAGAAAAAAACTTAATTATTATTCAGATGATTTATTTTTATTAAGCGAGCTCTATGAGACACTTTTTACCACCATCCACCCATTGGCAAAAAAATTTAAAAGACTGATTATTGTACCCGATGCATCGCTTTATTACCTTCCCTTTGAAGCGCTTGTTTTTAAGGAAAATAAAAAAAACAAGTTTCTTCTTCAAGAGTCTTTTGTTATTACTTACAGCCATTCAGCCGGAATTTTAAAACTTTTAAGAGAACGAAAGCAGCCTGAATATTCAAAAAGCGTTTTTTCTATCGGGAATGCAAATCTTGTATCAGCCGCTGCCCTTCCATTCACTCAATTGGAAATGGAAGAGATCCATAGAATTATGGGCGGGGAAATCATAATGGGAGAAGCTGCGAGTGAGACAAAAATACGAGGGACGGATCTCACTCCTTTCCGGTACATCCACTTATCCACCCATGGATTTTTTGATGAAAATAACTATTCGAAACAGGCGATTCTTCTGACTCAAGACCAAAATAACGACGGCTGGCTGACTCTCGAAGAAATCTACAGCCTCAAACTCAACTCTGAGCTTGTGACTCTTTCCGCCTGTAACACAGGAATCGGAAAAGAAAACAGGGAAGACGGGCTTTTTGGGCTTTCACAGTCATTTTTTTATGCAGGAACTAGAGGGCTCATTGCTTCTCTTTGGCCGGTGCTGGATAACACAACTGCTTTTACGATGATAGAACTTTACCAAAATATTAAAAATAGAGATAGGATCCCCCTGGCATTAAAAAAAGCCAAACTCAAGGTGTATCATGATTGGAAAATAATTTACAGCTGGGCTCCTTTTGTTTATTTTGGGAAGTAAGGGTATTTTTAACCGATTTACATTTTATATTCAGTTTCGTATAGATGAGAAAAACTTCTCAAATTAAAACTGTCAACATGGGCTGGTCTTAAGCTTTTTTCTTGGCAAAGTTATAATTCCTTCAATTTTTTTTAAAAGCCGGGTATAATATATTTATTCCATGTGAAAAATATTTATGAGGAGATTTTATATGAAAAAAATACTGTTTATGATTGCTTTGTTTCTTTTCTCAACTATCCGGGCGGAAGAAAAAATACCCGGAAAAGTAAAAAGGGTTTCAAATATGGATGTGGTAATCGTAATAGATGATTCAGGGAGCATGAAGCCGATATTCAGCAAGGTGATTCAGTCTATTAAAACCAATATCCTTGAAAATTTTATCATTGACGGAGATAATATCCATATTATATTATTTAGTACCGATACACGCTTGTTGTATGCCCAAAATAATGTCAATCATGATAAGCTTTTGGAATCTTTCGGCCCGGTTCTTACGAAGCTGAAATCAGAAGGGCAGCAGACTGATATAGGCAGGGTCATGTCGTTTTTAAAAACATACCTTGAGACCAAAACCAGCCTTGAAAAAAAGTTTGTTTTTTTTCTAACCGACGGGGTCAATGATCCTGCTCCCGAAAGCGAATATTTTCCCTATAAAGACCGCATCGCTCAAAAACTTCAATCTATAACAGATCCGATCAAGCTCCAAGGATATAATTTTCTATGTTTCGGAATTGGATTTAAAACAGATATTAAACTCGTGGCGGATATGGTGGGGGGTGAATACATTGAAATCTCAAAATCATTCAATGAAAATGAGTTTAAAACCAAGCTTTCATCCATGATTGGTTTTTTGGATATTTCATCTGATCCTGATTTGGGAAGGGTTTCAAAAACCAAATCCATAAACATGAAATTGGTTTCAAACTATGTTATGCCTGTCAAATCAAGAATAATCAAAGCCTATTTTAAAGAAATAGCAGATCAATCTAAACCCTATATTAAAGAAACGGAAAATTTACTTGTCAATCCAGTGGAAATATTTTTAGAATCAGGAAAAGAAATTTCATTAGAAATAGAACTTTCCAGTATTCCCGATCTGCCTGGCGGAGATTATACTGCCTTTCTTTCATTTGAAATGGAAAACAAAGTCAAGCTTTCACCTTCTTCTCTCAAGATTTCCTTTTATAAAGGAACCAGCTGGTTTTTATGGTTTTTAGGCTTTTTGATTCTGCTTTGGCTATTTAAAAAATATGTTGTTTTGATTTTGATCCGCTTCCGTTTTTTCAGGGGTCTCAAAACTTTTCTTTATTTAAAAAAAGAAAAACTGAAAGAAAAAAAACCAAAACTCTTTTTTCTTTTAAAAAAAATATCTGATAGAACTGACAAGGCGGCTCTTGGAATTTTAAAAGGAGTATTCTTTTTGTCCGCTTTTATTTTGTCTTTATTTTCATGGGGAATCTTTTTTCCGATTGGTTTTGTTTTTGATAAAATCGGAAATATATTTTTATGGATTCATATTAAAAGTAAGAATATCAGAGGATAAGAAGGGAATAAAATATGAAAATAAATAAAAATCAAAGTATTTATGAATCAATGTCAAAAAAATCAGACGAAGAATTGAAAAGAATTTTGAAGGAAAAAAACAATGATGAATGGGTTCCTGAAGTATTCTCAATTATCAAGGAAATTTTAATTGAAAGACAATTGTCTGAGCCGCCTGAAGAAGAGGAAGAGATTCAAAAAATAGAAAAACCTGAATCCAAGCTTGTCGGTGTGAGGGGGTTTTTAGGATTCAGCGTGATCTTTTTTACTTTGATCCGCCCCCTCGTCATGCTTGTTTTCATAGCAAGCGCTTATCAAGATCCCAGCAGGGTTAAGCTGTCAATTGAGGACTTTGTAAATCTCGCGATGGTATTTGTCGGAGCGGTTTGCGGATTCCGTCTCTATAAAATGAAAGAAAAGGCACATATTCATATAAAAATCTATCTTATTTCCACAATTGTACTTTTTCTTTTTTTCGCTCTCTTGAATCAAACTATTGGATTGATCGGAGTCTACATCAAAAACATCTTGATGACCGTAGGGTGGATCATGTATTTTCAGAGGTCGAAAAGAGTGGAAAATACCTACAATCCATAAGGAGGAAGCTTATAATCCCGACAAACAAGACGCTGCAATATAAAAACCTTGATTTTAAAAATATGGATTTACCCTTGATTTCTTATGATGAGTATAAAAGAAATTTGCCTTTCAGCGGAAATCTCGTCAATGCAAGTTTTGATGCTGAAAATATTGTTGTTTATCAGGCTTTTTCCCCAAGAATCGGGAATTATGCTGTTCAGAACAATTGTTTTGGAGGCGATTATTACAAGTTTTCACGGATGTCCTGGATCAAAACCTCATTTTTATGGATGATGAGCCGATGCGGATGGGGGACAAAAGAAGGTCAAGAAATTATTTTCAATTTTTTTTTAAAGATGGGTATTATAAAATTAACTATAAAACAAGGAGGAGAACAATGATTCTCAAAATTTCAAAAAAAATGGGTCTTTTGCTATTTACAGGAGCTGTCTTACTCATGCCTCTTCTGAACGCAAGTGCGGAGGGAATCGAGCCTGTGCCCAATGCACTGGAAAAAATTTATATGACAATGCTTCAGGAAGAAGGCTATATTCCCAAACTGCTGGAAGAACACGAAGGGATTTTATTTAAATATGAAGGAGGCAGTTATATTATCCGGGTTTCTGAAAATGATCCTGAAACTTTTTTTGTGCTTTACCCTGCTTTTTGGCCGATTGAAAGCGAAGTTGAAAGGGTGAAAGTGTATAGCAAACTCGATTATGTCAATTATAATGTGAGTGTGGCTAAATTTTTTATATCCAAAGACAGTGTATCCGGTTCGGTAGAGTTGTATATTGCAAATCCAAACAATATTAAACCTGTTTTTAACCGGATCATGAAAAGCATTCAAAAAGGGACTGCTATGTTTATTAATGCAATGAAAGAATGATGATTTTGTCTTTATAGGAGGGAACAGTGATCGTTGTTCCCTTTCAATGAAATACAGATTGTTTTCCGGTTTTTGGCAAGGTTGAGTCTACTCTAAAAAGTAGTTTTCTTGTCATTTCGAACGGAGTGAGAAATCTTATATTATTCAATACCAATAAAAATACTCCTATTTTTACTCCTTAAAATGACAATTTTCAAGTTTTTAGAAGGGACTCAAATATTTTTAATTATTTTTCAATTTTTTTTTAAAGCCGGGTATAATAAGGATAGAATCAAAAAATCAACAGGGGGTGTTGAGGTGATTTGAACTTAAAAATGGATATATTTAATAGAATTTAAATTTATTGAAAATAAATTATTTAGAAGTGTTTTAAAAAATACTGAAATAGGAGAAGTGAAAATGAAAAAACTTGGGCTTGTATTTTTTTTCTGGCTATCAGCCAATTACTTATGGGCACTATTGCCAGGATTTGAAGAAAATATTCATATTACCAGCGACCCCTCGGGCGCAACTGTTTATTTATCGGATGAATCTGGAAAAAATTATAAGAAAATTGGAACAACCCCTTTAACAAAGGTTATTAAAATTGGAAGTAAGATTAAAATCGAAAAAGAAGGATACGATACAAAATTGGTCGATATCATCGACACCGTATTTGCATTGGGCAAGGTCAATGTTACTTTAAAACAGTCTCCCGAACAGAATGTTCAAATTGACTCGAAACCCAGCGATGCGGAAGTCTATCTTTTAGAAAATGAAGAAGCAAAGTATCTCGGCAAAACCCCTTTAAATGTCAAGATCAAAGTAGGGAAAAAACAGATTAAAATTGTAAAAAAAGGGTTTAAAGATCACTGGGGAGAGATTGACAGCGCACTTGGAAAGCCTTATCTTGCTGATTTAGGAGAAGAAAGCCACCCCGGATTTTATGAGAATGGGAACGCTGATTTAAAAATCAATTGTACGCCCGAAGGGAAGGCGTATCTTATTGATAAAAATAGTTTTATTGCGTTGATTTTACTTCAGGTTATTATCGAGGGAGCAAAAAACAACGAAACTTACAGTGAAAATCAACTTAAACAGATGAGCCAAAAAATAACCCAATTAATGGCGGCTGCTATTCTCCAGAATGAAGAAGGAAAAGATCTGGTAGAAACAATTTACAATATCGGCGACCTCCAGAAAAACGCACCCCTTCAGCTGAACGGGATCAAAGCAAGCACATATTTTGTCTGGGTGGTTTCAAACGGAAAAGTCAGTTACAGTGAAGTAACGCTGGGTGAAAATGATTCAAAAACAGTCAGTTTTGATCACAGAGATCGATACCTTATGATTGAATCCAATCCTGATAAAGCAAAAATATTTATCAACGGCATAGAACAAGACTATCAAACCCCAAAAAAATTCCGTGTTACAGGAACAGACAATCCTATTGAGGTAAGCGTATATAAAGAAGGCTACGAAGACTCAAACGGATATGAAAAACCAACAGTAAAATTCAATCTTTACCCCGGAGACGATAAAACCGTTTCATTCAGCCTGAAAGAATCAAAATACGGGAAAGTTTCTGTTTCAGCCGATACAGATGATGCGGAAGTTTATCTCAACAACTCGTATCAGGGAAAAACGCCTTTTACCTCCAATAAAATCAAAGCAGGCAGCTCTGTGCAGATAGAAGTGAGAAAAGAAAATTATCTTACCAGCCGGAAAACAGTTGATATACAAGCGGATGAGACCGTTTCCGCCGATTTTGATCTGGAAGCGCTTTTTCTGGGCAATCAGTGGAGAATCGGGGGAGGATGGCGGACTTTTGACAATGAAAACTTTAAAAGAAGCTATGATAAACTTTACGGCGGAAATTTCGGTTTTTTCCCGATGGGCAGCGGTCTTGATATGTACTGGAACAACGCTTTTTATTACAATGAGAGTAAATCCGGCTATGGAAAAATGCTCTATGGAGAAACCGCACTGGGAGCGACTCTTTCCTATCGAGTATGGCAGCTGATTCCATACGCAGGTGTAGGATTAAAAGCCGGCTATTTAAAAGAATCGATTGAAATCAACGGGCAGAGTTTAGAATCCGAACATGGCGGATGGGGGTATGAGTGGATGCTGGGCACAACATTGATGCTGAGCGGAGATTTTGGTTTTTATTTCAATTACCGGAAAGATTTTCTTAAAATGGGAGAAAAAGCTTATTCAGTTTCAGGAGAAAATTATGAGTTTGGAATGGCAATTGGGACTTCTGCGATAAAATACTCAGAACCTCTTACCGGATTTTTTTCCTTGTATTCTGTTGAAGGACTTTCAAATGGAAATTTCAGGACAGAGCTTTTCAGCTATATGATGCAGACAGAAACATATTTTATTGAAGTAGTTTTAGCTGAAGTTTTTTTAACAGATTACGGTTTCGGGTATTTTGGAAATGATGAGAAAGTGACGGGAAAATATGTCTTACCAGTTTCAATAGGAGTTTCTTTTTTAGATTATTTTTATCTTGGAACCAAACTTTACTGGCTAGGAGTAAAAGATGAAGAAAATCTGAAAAACTATGATAAAACCCAGATTGATTTATATCTTAAAACCATTGATATGAGTTCATATTTTGCGTATTCACTTCAAACCGGCGTTTTGATCGTTCCAAGCGAGAGCGAAACAAAGTTTTATGCCAGTATGACAGTCTATTTCGGATTTGGATGGAACTAACAGAGGAGAAAAAAATGAAAAAAATAATTATTCTATTCATCATTTTGGGAATAACTTGTTTTTCCTGTTCAACAGGCAATTACGAACCCTTTCAAATAGCGGGGATGGAAGGAGAAAACAATCCCAATGAAACAAGCGGAGAAGGGAACATTGTAAATCTTAGAAACGGACTGATCGGCGAATGGCTTTTTAATGGAAATAACAATGATACAAGTGCAAATAATCTTTCTTCCACTTCTTATGGTAGTGTGACTTACACTGCAAATAAGCAGGGAACTCCCAATTCTGCCGTCAGTTTTTCAAATGGCGGTTATATCACGGTTTCTTCCAGCCAGACTTTCAATCTGTCAAACTATACCCTGAGTTTCTGGATGAAAACAAGCTCGACAACAAGTGGAATGATGATTTCAAAAGGAAGAGATATAAATGGGGGAAGTTTCTATCTCTATTTCGATGGATTTTTTTTAGGCCGATATGATTATAGTAATGCGATTTCTTATTCTCCTTCCAGTTTAAACAATTCCCAGTGGAACCATATTGTCATCATTGTGGATAGTTCAAACAAAGTTTCAAAAGTTTATATCAATGGGGTATTAAAAGATCAAAAAACGATCGCTCCTTTTACGGTCAATAATTCCAATCTTTTGACCTTCGGAGTTCATAGCGCTTATCCTACCCATTATTCATGGTCATATCCCTATACAGGGGCATTGGACGACATAAGGTTTTATAACCGGGCAGTTTCTGAATCGGAAGTATCAGTTTTATTTGATACTACTTCTCCCATGGTTTCCAATAACCTCCTGACCATTTCAGGACAAACTGCTGACGGTTTCACAGTAACCTGGTCTGCGGCATCGGATGAAACAAGTTCTATCTCAAATCTAAGCTACCGTCTTTATTATTCCACCGCCGATTTTACCAATGATGTAGCCACAGCCGAACAAAAAACTCCTTTTGGCGACTGGACAGCAGGAATTACCTCACAAACCCTGACCGGATTGACTGCCGGCAATACTTATTATTTTACGGTAGTAGTAAAAGATGAGGCAGGGAATAAAAGTGTTTATGCGAAAAATAGTTTGTATCTGACGGTTTTAACCACCACCACCACCAACTCCTCGGCTATTCTAAATATTTCGGTTGATTATCAGGGAACAGGAACGGTGGATAGTGGTCATAAGATATATGCTTGGATTATGAAACAAAATCCTTATACTTCTTTAGATGATATTTATCAGACAGGAAGCACCGATAGTAAAAACGGAACAATTACCTTCACAATCAATGAAAATCTAACAAATTATTTTATTTGCGTTTACTATGATTACAATGGTGATAATGAATATACTGGATATTCTACTGATATAGGGTCAGAAATAAAACCATTGAGTATAAATATTGGTGAAACTCAAAATAAAACACTTCAGTTTGGAGGGTTGATCAATTATTTTGATTTAACTACATATATGCCTGTCAAACTGAATATGACATGGACCAATCAAGAAGGAAAAAGTTATAAAATCACTGAGTTAAATACTGCTTTAGATATTTTTAAAATTGAAAATGTCAATGATTCAAATAACGGTTATTATTACGGACATATTAGTAAAGATGAAAAAGGCATATATGTTCGTCAGGGTAATTATGCTAATCCTTGGTTTCTCCCTGTTTATGCGTCTTTAGATTTTAGGCCTCTTCTCTATCAGAATCTGACTGCTGGCATGACTTGGACAGATGAAACCGGAAGTAATGGGTATGTTGTTAATACTGTCATTACGATTGAATCCGTCGGAATAAGCATTACAACACCTGGCGGTCAGCAATATTCTGACTGCGTGAAATTAAAAATAGATTTTTCTTACCCAAACGGCTATAATCAAAACCCTTATCTCACACAAAAACTCATCTATTTTCAAAAAGGAGTCGGACCTATTCAAAGCGAAAGCAAGTATAATAATAGCAGTTATGATAAAACAGAGTATATTCGTAATAGTTTTATTGGAACCTATCAAACCGTCTTTTCAGACGAATTCAACGGTACGGTTTTAAACACATCCAATTGGTCGCAAGTTGTATCCAATCCCGCCCCTTATGCACCTACCGGTATCGGCGAGCTGAAAATAACAGGAATGTCTGAATCCTCAGGAAATGACGGAGCGGCCTTTCTTTATAATACGCTAGTATCTTTTACTCAGTTTAAAACTTCGGTCAAGTTCCGATCAACTCTCAACGACCCGGTTCAGGATGATTTAGAGATTCTTCTAGCTCTTCATTATAACCCTGTATCAGACAGCGGATATCTTCTATTTTTGGGGTCAGACCCTCAAAATGGAAGCAGAAGCTACGGTCTAAGAATCATGAAAAAAACAAGCGGAACAGAAACAATTTTAAAGGAAGAGTTTATCGGCGGCTCCACGCCTCAAATTCTTCCCAATACCAATTACATTGCAGAAGCTTATTATCAGGACGGTCTGATCACTTT
>MIAO01000127.1 GCA_001829155.1 Spirochaetes bacterium GWB1_36_13
ATTCATGCTTCTTTGATGATTCATAACATGATCATTGTACCGGACAGTGCCCCGACTTCTCATTTTGGAGGAGCCGTTTGGGAAAGAGTGCCGGGCGGAATGGAAAATGACCCGATCGCTCTGGAGACTGTCAAAAATCTCGGCTATAATATGGCTTCTCTGATACAAAAAATGTTTTTAAAATAAAAACAGAAAAAAAATCATAACTGTTGAACAAATTTAAATATTTGTTCAACAATCTCTAAATCTTATTTTCTTTTTAATCGAATCTGAATAGTTTGTTCAATAGTGGGGCAGGTGTCACAGCAGACTTTTTTCTCTTGTACCGGAAGAAGGAATTCTTCTGAATAAGGCTTGAATTTTTTGCTTTCTATTTGCACAAGGATTTTTATAGTGCTGTTCAGGTAAGGGATCAAAAGATTTCTTTCTCTTTCGGGAGAAGAAAACAAATTGTCTTTGATGAGAGCTGTCTGAAAAAGAATGATATCTGTCTTTGAATCTTTAAGTGTGAGAAATCCTTCAAACTTTAATTTATCAAGATTGTTTCTCACTCCTCCGAGGTATTGATTCTGATCGTCAAAAAATTGAAAATAACCTAGCTTTGAGATACAGGGAATGGTACAACATTTCTGCTGGCGGGAATCTTTTTGATTTGTCTGGTCTGTGCAGGCAGAAAAAAGCAGTAAGACTATTGAAAAGAAAATTTTTTTCATAAAAACTCCAGAAAAAGAAGTGTAATAAATTTATTAAAAAAAATTGTCTAAAAGCATTTTTTATAAATCAAAAGAAGACATCTTGATCAAAAGCCCGAATTCATAGTAAAGCTTTTCATCAAAGAAAAGGAGGCGTCCGTAGGGCTCTAGATAGAAAGTGTGAAAATAATCAAAAGGAGGATCGAATTCAAGAGGTATGGGTAATCCTGTAAATAAATGAATGATAGAGCTCTGAGAATCTCCCCAGAGATAACCCCATCCTCCCCCGATATTGACAGTAAGCCAGACTGTAAACTCTGTCTGAAATCCTGTAAAAACTTGGTTGTTGATTCGGAGTTGTTTCAAATTGATTGAAGGGGTAAAATAAAAAAGATCAGAGCCGAAAGAATCGGTTAATGAAAGGTCAAAATTAAAAGAATACCCTATTTTTTTGCCCTGTGAAATCAGAGAAAAAGAAGGGCCTATAGAAATTTCATGATCCGGCTCAGGAAAAAGATTAAAAAAAGCGCTTGCAAAACAAGGCAGAAAAAGAAATAAAAAAACGGTTTTTTTCATAAGTCAATTTTGTAGGAAAACTGAATTTCATCTGCCGGTTTTCCTCCACGGATACCCCAGTTTTCAAGAGGGGGTTCCAGCAAAATAATAAAAATATCATCCGGCTGAATACCGGGATTTTTCCCAAGATTTTGAACAATACTCTCGTAAAGATTTTTTTTAGTTTCCCGTTTTCTACCGGGAAAAAGAGTGATTTCCAGCAGAGTCAATTGAGAGGTTTTGGGAGAGGAAAATTCGAAATGGGAGGATTCCAGTTCATAAAGTCTTTGAATCCTGTCGTTTTCAGGTATTTTGAGAACTTGCACCAGGGCACTGTGAATAGAGTCAAGAAGCGCTTTTTTATAAGCAGCCGTTTTTCCTTTCAAAATTTCAATTTTAACCAGAGGCATTTAAAGATCCTTTTTTGTTAAAAAAGATAATAAAAAACCTTGTCAAAGAATAAAAAAACATTATATTGATAGAATGAAAAACAGAAAGGAGGAAAAGAATGGATCCAAAAATTTATTCTTGTAAAATGGGGCTTGGAAAAATAACCTTTACGCTGATGGAAGATGAAATTTCTGTCAAAGCAGCTCTGGGAAGCCCGGTGGTTATTTCTAAAAGGGATTTAAAAAAAATTGATTTTAAAAATGTCTCCAATCCTATTCCGGGAATGGGGTACTGTTTTTATCTTTATTTTTATTATAATTCAAACGGAAAAGAGAAGATAAAAAAATATATTCTGAGTTATGAAGACGAGCAGGCAAAAGAAATGATGAATAGCTTTCAGGAAATGTATCCCAATGCCAACTGTATTGCTCCCAACGATGCGGAAAAAAAATGGATCTTATCTCCGGATTACGGGAATTCTTATCGACTGCATGGTCTTTTCGGAAGTGCGGTGATCGGGTTGTTCTTTCTTGTTTTCGGTATTATGACAGTCATGGGATTTGCAACCAAAGAACCGGGGATGGTTTTTAATCTGGTTTTTTTAGGACTTTCCCTTCTTTCTCTTGTTTATCTGGTTCTGATTATCGCAAAAAAAAGATATTTTGTTTCTTCCGATTATCGGGGAATCACAGCTCAAAAATTGTTTATCCGGGTTCAGTTTGAATGGAACCAGTTAAAAATCGGAAAAATACAGTTTAAAGAAGATGTTTACCGAGGGGACTACGGAAGCAAATCAACTGACGCTTATTTTATCATTCCGATTTTAAAAAATGATATTGCAAAAACAGCCTATACTTTGAAAATGACCAATTATCAGGCAGGTGATTTTGCCGCGGAGCTTTATTACCGGGGAAAGATAGATCTGGATACAGCAAAACAGATGGCAGCGTTTTTCTAAACAATGATAGATGTCAGCGCTCTTTTTTTGTTTTTTTCGGCTTCTCTTCTTCTGGCGCTTGCTCCGGGACCGGATAATCTTTTTGTCCTGACAGAATCGCTGGTGCATGGTAAAAAAGCAGGAATACAAATTACTTTAGGGCTTTGCACCGGGTTGATTTTTCATACTGCCGGAGCAGCATTCGGGTTGTCCCTTATTTTTAAAAATTCGATATGGGCATTTAATATTCTGAAATATGCAGGTGTGGGCTATCTTCTTTTTTTGGCCTGGAAGTCTTTCCGGGCAGGGATACAGGGAAAAATGAAATCTTCGCAAATTGTCCTGACGGGGTTTCAGCTCTACAGAAGGGGAATTTTGATGAATATCAGCAATCCGAAGGTGGCGCTTTTTTTTATTGCTTTTCTTCCCCAGTTTGCTGATCCGGAAAAAAACTCGGTTTTTCAGTTTTTTTTTCTGGGCTTTCTTTTTATTCTGGCGACATTCCTTGTTTTTGGAAGCATCAGTCTTCTTTCCGGCTGGGTGGGAGAATGGCTTTCCCGATTTCCAAAAGGAGAAAAATATCTGAACCGGATGGCGGGAGGAGTATTTACCGCGCTTGCCCTGAAACTTTTTTTAACGGGGCAGAAATGAAAGCAAAAGCCCTTCTTTTTGATCTGGACGGAACCCTTTTAAACACCCTTGAAGACCTCGCTGATTCTTTTAACTATTCTTTACAACAGTCCGGTTTTCCAACGCACGAGACAGAATCTTATAAACAGTTTGTGGGAGAAGGCGCCTTGAAAGCCATCGAAAGAGCCTTACCCGAGGGAGAAAAAAATCCTGAAATCATTCAAAAAGTTCTTTCTGTTTTCAATCATCATTATTTTCAGAATTGTTTTAAAAAAACAAAACCCTATGAGGGAATTCTGCCTCTTTTAGAAAAACTGAAATCTGAGAAAATCAGACTTGGAATTATTACCAACAAATCTCAGCATTTTGCCGAACAGACTGTTCTGTATTATTTCAAAAATAATTTTGATCTCCTGATCGGAGAGCAGAAAAGTTTTCCAAAAAAACCTGACCCAAAATCTGTTTTTTACGCTCTGGATTATTTTCAGGTTTCCAAAGATGAGGTTTATTTTATCGGAGACTCTAAAACAGATATGCAGACCGCCCAAAATGCCGGAATAAAATCAATCGGAGTTTTGTGGGGTTTTCGAACAAAAAAAGAACTAATTGATAATCAAGCGAATGTGTTGATTGAACAACCTGAAAAAATTTTGAAATATATATTATAATCAATAGATTAATTGGTTTTATAAATAAAATTTTTTAAACTTTTTTATATAGTCTTGAGGGTTTTGTTTTTAGCTTTGAAATATCCGACTTATAGCAGATTTTTAGATAAAATCCAAAAAATAAGAAAATTTATTAGATTTTCAATCGTAAAAACTGTTTTTTGTTTTTGAACAGATGGGTATTATTTTTTAATAAAAGATATTGGGGTTTGAGAACAATAGATGTCTTGTAAAAACTGATTTAAAAGGAGTTCTAAAAATCAAAATACCCGTCATTTCGAACAAAGTGAGAAATCTTAAGTATTGATTATGAAAAAACAATTCTCTTAGCGTTGCTCATCGAAATGACACTTTTCTCTATTTTTGGAACTTCCCTTAAGAAAAACAAGCAGATATTTTACTTAAAATTCATCAAACTTTCTAAAAATAGAATAATTTAAAAAGGGTTAGTATGAGATTTTGGTCAATATCAACGACTGTTAGAAATCCAGAACGAATACGAAATTTTTTAATAGTATTAAAGACAATGGAAAATGAAGATTGGAATAAAGATACACAGAAAAAATTTCAAGTATTATTAATTCTAAACAAAGTCTATGGTTTTGGAGAAGCTCAATTTCACAAAACTTTATCTGATGAGCAAAACAATTGGTTATTTTCTGAAGATTTAAGCTATGAGCAAGGAGAAAGTATTTTAGAATCTAAAAACTATGTTGGTGGAGGTGATATGAGGGGAAGACAATCATTTAATCCACTTGAAAAAATGGGGCTTGTGTATATTGATAATGAAAACAAAATAAAAATAACAAGTTTTGGCAATTATTTTTTAGAAGAAAATTATGATTTGGGAGAAGTCTTTTTTAGAAGTTTTTTGAAATGGCAATACCCTAATCCAGATTCTAATAAATATAAAGCTAAAGATGGTTATAACATTAAACCTTTTATTGCTACCTTACATCTTATTTCTAAGGTTAATGAAATATGCCGTAGTAAAAATATTAAGGAAAAAGGTGTATCAAAAATTGAGTTTGCCTTATTTTTTGTTTCATTATCAAATTATGAAAAAATACAAGAAACAGCTGAAAAAATTATTGAATTTAGAGAAAATTATGAAAAAATAAATGACAATAAAAAAGAAGAGTATCTAAAAAATTACTTTAATAATAATTTTTGTAATTTTGAATCTTTGGAAAATGCCTTAGAGTACACAGATAATATCATACGATATTTTAGACTTACACGATATATTTATATTAGAGGAAAAGGTTGGTATGTTGATTTAGAGCCAAGAAGAAAAATTGAAATTGACTCTATTATTGAAAATGACAATGCATCTGCTATCATATTTGAATCAAAAGAAAACTACATATCATATATTGGAGATGTAACCAAACCTGTTTTACCATGGGAAAATAAGGAAAAACTAAATCATGTAATTCAATTCTTAATAAATGAGATTAAGGCTAAATCTAAAGAGTTGATAAAATTAGGTATAAATTTACCTAAACAACCTGATATAAATCTGGAATCTAACGATCTTGATTATTTAAAGTTTAAAACAGAAGAATTAAGGATTTATCGAAGAACAATATTTGATAAAGAAAATCATTTTAATGCTCAAACAATCCAGAATACTGAAACATATATCAAAACCTTACAAAATATTTTTAAGATCAATAAAAAAAGACCTGTAGAATTAGAACGAACTATTACATTAGGTTTAAATGCACTCAATGATGCTATTGAAATAAAACCAAATTATCCAGTTGGAGATGATAATGAACCAACATTTACTGCTCCAGCAAATAAACCAGATATAGAATGTTTTTATGAAAGTTTTAACTCAATTTGTGAAGTTACATTGTTAACAGACAGAACTCAATGGTATAATGAAGGTCAACCAGTAATGCGGCATATAAGAGATTTTGAAAAAAAATATACCGACAAAGACACTTATTGTATTTTCATTGCGCCTAAGCTACATAGAGACACAATTAATACATTTTGGATATCTGTAAAATATGAATATGAAGGTGTTAAGCAAAAAATTATTCCAATAACGATAAATCAGTTCGCAACAATATTAGAATATTTAATTATTTTTAAAAAAAACAATAAATTTCTAACTCATCAAAAAATCAGAAACTTGTTTAATATGATAATTAATGAAACAATTGTCGTATCTAACTCGGAAGAATGGGTATTAAAAATTCCTTCTCTCATTAAGAAATGGGGAGAATTACTTGTTTCTTAATTTGATAAAAAATGAAATTATTTCTGGTGACTGCATACCAATCTTGAAAAATCAAATTGAAGCAGAATCAGTTCATTTGATATTTTCTGACCCTCCTTATAATTTATCAGGAACAAATCTTGATTTACGAAACAATAAAACTGGTGGAGCTTTTTATAAGATAAACGAAGAATGGGATAAATTTAATTATAATGACTATATTAAATTTACTCAGGAATGGCTATCTGGTTGCTACAGAGTCCTTCTCTCAAATGGCAGTCTTTATGTGTCCTGTACACAACATAATATAGGAGAAATATTAACTGAATCTCGAAAAATTGGATTTAAGTTAAATAATATTTTAACATGGTATAAAACAAATGCAATGCCTAACATCACAAAAAGAACTTTTACCCATTCAACAGAATTTGTTTGTTGGTTTGTAAAAGGGAAAAACTGGGTTTTTAATTATAATGATGTTAAAGACTTTAATCCCAATAGAACTAAAGATGGTAATAAAAAACAAATGAGAGATTTTCTTGATTTTATAGAAATTCCAATAGTCCAAGGACAAGAAAGAATAAAAGGAGAAAATGGTAGGGCAGCTCATCCTACTCAAAAACCCGAGAAATTATTAGAATTAATAATTCTGGCTTCATCAAATATAAACGATCTTGTATTAGACCCGTTTTTTGGAACAGGAACGACTGGAAAAGTAGCAGCAAATTTAAATAGAAACTGGATCGGAATTGAGAAAAATAATTCTTATATAGAAATTGCAAAGGAGAGACTAAAATCGAAGAGATAAAAACACAACTTAAACATGGTGATGTTTTTGAATTAATAAAGGATATACCAGACAAAAGTATAGATTTAATTTTTGCTGATCCTCCATACAACTTGTCGGGAGCAGGTTTTCTTACGGTAAAAAGCGGTAAACCTGTAGTATGTGATAAAGGTAATTGGGATATTATTAAAGATATTCATAAATTCAATGAAGATTGGTTGATAGAATGTAAAAGAATATTATCCGATACAGGCACTATTTGGATTTCGGGTACTCTTCATAATCATCCTTCAATAGGTATTTTGTTAAAAAAGTTAGATTTCTGGATTATTAATGATATAGTTTGGTTTAAACGCAACGCTTCTCCTTTATTATCAAAAAACAGACTAGCTCCCTCGACAGAATTAATATGGCTTGCAAGTAAATCTAAAAACTATTATTTCAATTATGAAAAAGCTAAAGAAATAAATGGTGGAAAACAAATGAAAAATCTTTGGGAGATAAACGCACAAAGGCATTTGACCCCACATCCTACAGAAAAACCTGAAATATTAATAGAAAGAATATTACTATTAGGTAGTAAAAGTGGGGATACAGTTTTTGACCCATTCATGGGAAGCGGGACTACAGGAAGTGTTGCAAAAAAATTAGGGCGTAATTTTATTGGCATAGAGATTAGTGATGATTATTTTAATATAGCTTCAAAAAGAATTAATTCAATTTCTAAAGAACTTATATTGTTTTAAAATTAGACTGTGTAAAAGTTAAATACAAATTTAGAATTAATAAATGGAGTATAAAAATTTTCTTTATTTTTAAATCCTCGCTGCCAGATAAAAAGAAATAGCGCTCAAGATAATGATGGGAAGCCAGAGGAAGAAGAAGAAACCAACTTCTTTTTTTTTGACCCAGCCAAAGAAAAACATGACAACCGGAAAAATAAAAAGAGAGACCACAGAGGCGATTTTAGCAATGGTTTGATAGGTTGCTTTTGTAGAAAGGGAAATGTTCTCTGAAGATCCGATAATGAGAGAGGCGATAATCAGGCCGATCAAAATAACGGCAGAGGGAATTCCTCCAAACATACCGGCTACGATAATGCCCAATCCGCTGAAGCTGTTTGCATAAGAAAGCACAGGGAAAAATGAAAGAGCAAAAAGAATAAAAACTGTTTTTTTCATGCGGTTTCCTTTCCTATCTTTAATACTGTTAGCAGATAGAGGATCATGAATAAGAGAGTGGGTGACCATAAAAAGAGTATAAGAGAGACATCTTCAAAAAAATAATTCTGCTCTATCACAAAGGCGGAAGCAGGAAAAGAAATAAAAATAAGACAGGCGAAGACCAAAGAGATATTTTTAAAACGAATTTTACTTTGGATAAGCATTTTTTGAGATTTTTTGACGACAAGGGTAATGATAAATAAAATAAGTAGCAGGACAGCAGAAGGAATTCCTGCAAAAAGGAACATCACAAGAATACCGAGGCCTCTAAAACTGTTTGCAAAAACTTCAAGCGGAAAAATTAAGAAAAGCATCAGGAATAAAATTTTTCTCATCAGAAATACTCCTTTATATCAATATTCAAAATAATCAGATTTAGGAAAAAAACAAGGATTTTTTAAACTCACAACTCTTTTTAGGTAGCAATTTTTTTTTGTGGCAAGGATTAGGAAGCATGGTTGTATAAATCCGGTAGAAAAACATTATCCCAAAA
>MIAO01000128.1:0-7981 GCA_001829155.1 Spirochaetes bacterium GWB1_36_13
TGAAGAAGTCAAAACTCCGGAAAGCGTCACCAGATCCACCCAGTTGAGGCGGATAATCAATAGTTCTTTTTTCATTCAAGGCTCCTTGATTTTCAATCTGTAATAGGATTCATTTCAATCTTTGTCAACTTTTTTATCGTTTTATTCATAATAAAATTTAATCAAACCTTGTTCATCTTTTCAAGATTTAGAAAATTTTTCAATTTCAGGGAATTTATCTGCAATTAATTCTCGAATGGAAAAAAGAGCAATAAGCTTGTTTTTAATTTTTGAGTTATTTTTCATTAAATTTGATAGAAAATACGGATTTTTCTCAAAAAAATATTTTTTGAAAGTTTTTTTTGAGAATTCTCCAAAATCAAAAATGAATAGGGAGATTCACATGCCTGAAAATACTTCAAAATTTTTTTCCGATCTGATAAAAAAAATTGACTATATTCAAATCGGTATTTTTGTCATTATTCTTGTGGTGGGGCTGATTGTCCGAAAAATTGTGATGAAAATAGCGGGAGCATTTTTTAAAGTCATTGATAAAAATACAAAGACAGCGCTTTTTGAAAAATATTTTAAACCCATTCTGACTCCGATTGGAAATTTTGCGCTGATATTAATTTTTTACATTGCTTTTAACATTATTCAGACAGGCTTGTCAGAAACAGGAAAAGACTATCTAGTCAAATCACTGGGAATCCTTTTGATTATCAATGTCGGTTGGTTTTTACTGGGATTGATCAATCTATTGACTCTTTATCTTGAAAATATCGCTGCAAAGACCGATTCCAAGCTGGACGATCAGCTGGTTCCGATATTGAAGAAATTTATGAGGGTAACGATATTCATTATTATTATTCTTTTGATTCTCCAAAACATAGGCTATTCAATTTCAGGAATTTTAGCCGGACTGGGGCTGGGAGGTTTTGCGATTGCTTTTGCATCCAAAGACGCCCTGTCCAATATATTCGGGTCAATCATGATTTTTTTAGACCGCCCTTTTCAAATCGGCGACTGGGTCAAAACCAAAGGGACGGAAGGGATCGTGGAGGAAGTCGGGCTTCGAAGCACTAAAATCAGGACTTTTTCAAAAACCCTGATTACGATTCCCAACAATGAAATCGCCAATACTGTCATAGAAAATGTCAGCCGGATGCCGAAAAGAAGAGTGAGTTTTGTTTTGGGCATTTCTTATGGCACGCCGGCTGAAAAAGTAAGGCAGGCAGTAAAGGCAATCAGGGAAATCCTGAAAACAGACCCGGCAGTGGATCAGGAATTTTTTCTGGTCAATTTCACGGATTTCGGAGCTTCTTCGTTGGATCTTCTTGTTTATTATTTTACCAACACTACGGTATGGACTGAATATCTTGAGGCAAAGCAGGAAATTCACCTTAAAATCATGTCCGCTCTCGAAAAAATGGGGATCAGCATCGCTTTTCCATCTACTTCAGTTTATATAGAAAAATGGCCTGAAACAGGGTTATTGGAAAAAGGCGGTAAAGTTTGATTTTTTTTCATTTTAACTGTTTCATTTATTAACTTTTTAATACAAAGTAAAATTTTTGGAGGCTTATCAATGAAGATAGTTTTATTACTTGTGCTCAGTTTTTTTCTATCGTTTTGTTCAAAACAGGAAACTAATACCAATGCGGTCAATAATCAAAGCGCTGCCGCCAATCAGACAATCGGGGTGAAAGCGCCGAATATTAATCCTGAAACAGACAGCAAAAAGAATACTTCAGATTCTTTTCAAAATTTAAGCAAGCTGGAAGTAGAAAAGGATGAAAATCCTGTTTCTGTTTATTACAGTCCTGCAAAAGCTTCTTTAGTCAATCAAAAAGCCAGCCAGTTGAATAACTCAAGCCCTTTCTATGTTTCTCCCCAATCGGAAGAAGCGGAGTGCGAGGGAAAAGATGTCCTTGTTTTAAAGACAAAAGTGGATTCAAAAGATTACGCTTTAGTTTACGCAAGCTGCCCTGAGAAACAATTTCTGATCTATGAGGAAAACGGCAAAGAAAAGAAAGAAGTCGGGAACCTGCCCGCAGAAACACTTTATCTGCCGGAAGACGGAGCTTTCTATGTCTCTGCCCAAAGCCAATTTAAACAACCGGTAAAAATGAAGTATGTGATCAAAAATGGACAGCTTTCCGAAGTGAAACAGCCTTATTATTTTGTAGGGATCAATCTGACTTCAAATGAAGAAATCGCCGTCTATGACTCTTTTGAACTGAAAAACAAAATCGCTTCCATTGCGAAAGGAAAAAATATGGAACTCCTTTTGACCAATGATCTTTACAGTGATAAATATCTGGCAAAGACAGAATTTGGACTCGTGGGCTGGATTCAAATTAATTCCTGCAGTTATTTAAATAATTGTAATTAAATTTGAGTCTACTCTAAAAAGTAGTTTTCTTGTCATTTCGAACGGAGTGAGAAATCTTATATCATTTAATACCAATAAGATTTCTCGTCGTTTTACTCCTCGCAATGACAATTTTCAAGTTTTTAGAAGAGGCTCAAATTTTAAAAAGGGGATTTTTAAAGATCCCTTTCAATATCCAGATTTTTGAAATAAGCTTCAGTAAAATCAGGGTGGAGTTCGCCATAAAAATGAATCAAGAGAGTAATTTTTTTTTGAAGAAGAGGATGATTTTCTGCTGTTTTCAGCAGTTTTTTTGTTTCTGAAAATAACGAAGCGGTCAAAACGGCAAAATCTTCATTAATATGCGAGGTGGAATAGGGGGTTAAAAAACCCTGCTTCTGGTATTTTTTTTCCCACAAAAGACTTGCGAGAGTTGTCCCTAAAGCGTCTTTCCCTCCTTGTCCGTATTTAAATTTTTTTGGATTGATTTTTCTCCATAATGTCTGATATCTCTGAAATAAAGAAGGTTCAAGATTTTGAATCAAATGATGAAATTCATGGTGAAAGGCATTTTCCAGATATTGATCCGTATAACCTTTTTCTTCACCCTCATTCGTTAAATAGAGATATTTAAGCGTCACCGCTGAAGTTCCGCCATATTTTTTCTGGTAAAAAGACATGGTTTTCAGCAGGTAGATTTTTTTAATATACTTAGCCGCAAAATAAGGAGGGTATTTTTTTAACGATTTTTCCAGTACGGCATAAAATCTTTTTTCTTCGTCTTGCCCAAGAGGGGTTACGGAAGCAGAGATGGGTTTTCTGTTCCATGAAGGAGGAAACATATTTTTTTCAATTTTTGTTGTGATGAGAACCGAAGTTGTTTTTCCGCTCGAAAAATTAAAAAACAGAAAAAGAAAGATAAAAAAAAGAAATTTTTTTTTGGGAATATCAATCATTCCCATTTTCCAGTCAGGAAATCAAAGAAAATTTTACGGCTGAATTTTTTTTTCTTGCTGTCTTTAAAATCGACCTTATAAAAATAAAGCCCTGTCGGCGGAGCAGTCAAAAAAGGGTTTTCCCCCCGTTTTTTCTTCAGGAGAATACTTTTCATCTCATCAGGATGAAAGAGAGGTTTTTCAGTGATGCCGAAAGCTGTTCCGACAATAATTCTGATCATCCGCCTTAAAAAAGCATTGCCTCGGATTGTAATAAAAAGAAAAGGTTTTTTCTTCTTGATTTGAATATCAAAAATTTCTCTGGTTTTGGTTTTATTTTCATCTGCCTGGCAAAAAGATGTAAAGTCGTGACTCCCTTTAAGGTGTTTCAAGGTTTTTTTCAATCGCCGGACATCGATTTTATTTTTTTTGTGCCAGACAAAATGGGCTAAAAAAGGGGGGCAGACAGGAGCGTTATAAATCACATAGACATAGGTTCTTTGAATGGGTGAAAAACGCGCATGAAATTGACTGTCTTGATAACTTGCTTCATAGATGCGGATATCTTCGGGCAAAAGAGTGTTCATAGCTCTTTTAATATTCTCAGGGGGCAAAAGCATTTTAGTTTTATAGCTGATAACCTGATGAATCGCGTGAACCCCAGCGTCTGTCCTTCCAGCTCCAAATGTTTTGACTTCTTCTTTGTATATAATTGAAAGACACCGCTCCAGTTCTCCCTGAATCGTTCTTTTTCCCGGTAACTTCTGAAAACCATGAAAGCGGCTGCCGTCATAGGCAATGTCTAATCTGACTGTTTTTTGAACCGGCATCTATTCACTCTATTCTTCTTCTTCAGTGTCTTCAAAATGCATGTCTGTGCTTTCTTCAATCTCCTGAAGGTACATAGCAACATCTTCGTAAAGTTCCCTGACAATTTGTAAAAGAGGACCAGGTTTTTCCTTGCTGGCTTTTCCGATTCCGAATATTCTTCCGATATTTCTCTTGATTTCCTGATAAATATCCGCCTTTTTCATAATATCTTCTTCAAGATAGGCAGTTTTAAAATTCAAATAGTTAATAAGATAAATAAAACCGTCGTATCCATAATTTTTATCTGTATCAGGTCCCAGATAAACCGATTCAAACCGTTCTTTGTTTTTTGACATGACTTCATAGGATTTATTGTAATAATGTTTAGCTTTCATGTAAAAAACTTCTTGTATTTTATAAAAACGCCCTTGGTATTTATTGTGTTCCGAAGCTAAGTCTCCAAAAATCCAGGCTGCTCGGAGAGAAAAAATAGCTCTTTGAAAAGTGGGAGCAAAAGAATCGGGATAAAAAGAGTAGGTACTCAAAGCCAGAATATAGCTTGCAGCCCCAGAGATCAAGTCTCTAGGTTCATAAAAATCAACCACAAGGGGACGAAAAATTTGTTTAATCAGTTCTTTCCGGTAGTCTGTCAGATCGGCAAGAAGATGGGCCTTCTCAGGAGCAAGTCTTCCAAAATCATTGGCAAGAGCGGAAAACCAGCAGTTTGGACAGACATTCATTGTGTAAACCAAAGGATAAACAGCGCCAAACTTAGCGGTAGGCTCGTAAATCCGTCTGAGTTCAGGACTCAATTCTTTGGCGTTCAAACGCCCCCGTCCTGTGAGGATTTCTTCTTTTTTAAACTGTTCAGCGCAGACAGGACAGCGAATCTCTTCTTTGGTAAAAAAAGAAATTTTTGATTCAGCCATATCATTAACCTTTTACTATTTTAAGCATGTCTTTCACAGCCTGATGAAGACCTGTAAAAATGCTTCTACTAATTATACTGTGTCCTATATTCAGCTCATTGATTTCTTTTATAAGCGCTATTTTTTGGGTATTTTCATAATTCAGTCCGTGTCCGGCATTCACAATCAATCCTAAGTCTCTGGCAAATAAAACCATATCTTTAATATGGTTCCATTCTTTTTCAATTTCAAGAGGATCGGAAAGAGCCGCGTAATGTCCTGTGTGAATTTCAATTGCATCGGCGCCGTAGTTTTTTGATGCCCTGATTTGTGTCTCATCAGGATCAACAAAAAGAGATACCAGAATGTTTTTTGCTTTCATTCTCGGAATAGCATTCAAAAGTCTTTTTTCAGAAGCAATCACATCCAGTCCGCCTTCTGTTGTAACCTCTTCCCTTTTTTCAGGAACCAAAGTGGTCTCTTCGGGGGCAATCTCTAAAATAATATCCACAATTTCAGGAGAAAGCGCTGCTTCAAAATTAAGCGGCATTTTTATCTTTTCTTTTAGAAGATAAACATCTTTATCCTGAATATGCCGCCTGTCTTCTCTAAGATGAAAAGTAATTCCGTCCGCGCCTGCTTTTAAAACTTCGAAAGCGCCTTCCAGAGGGTCGGGTTCTATTCCCCGCCTTGCCTGTCTGAGAGTAGCAATATGATCAATATTAACGCTTAATTTCATTTTTCCTTCTCCGAGTGCTTGAGCTCCAGCTCAGCAATATTTTTTTCTACTGAAATATTAATATGATTGGTTTTTATTGGAATAATTTCTAACTTATAAACTCCGGGTGTTTTAATTTCACTTAAATCAATATAACAAAATAGAGTTTTAAAATCTACTTTTTTTACTTCCTGATAACTGCCTGAAATTTTAGCTAAAATTTTTGACGGATTTAAATCTTTTATAATTAAAGTTTTGTGTAAATTTATAATTTTTACTGGCAGCAGTATTTCCTGTACAATCATATTGTAAGTAATTTTTAAACGGATATGGACCGTGTCAGCAGAATAAATTAAGGAAGAATCTCCCGGAAGAGAGAGTTTTGCGTCAAAAGTGTGTTCTCCCGGTTTATCAATCCTGATTTCTTCTGTTGAAATTTCTTTCATTTCTTTTAAAGCCTGAATAGGACCTTTTACTTTGATGCGGGGCGGGGTGACTGAAATAAATTCCAGCTTGTAGTCTGGAGGGAGGGTGTTCATGATTTCAGGTTTGACAGAAATCATTTTTTCTTCTTTTTTTTCTAAAACCACTTTCACAGTTTTATCAGTCATGGAAATAGAAGTATAGCTGGAGAGCACATCCTCATTTTTTACCTCAATTTTGAGAAAATTCATTCCAATATGGGCATTTTTCAATGAAACGATAAATTCCAGATCTGCGTTGATATTTTCAGGGTAGTATTTGTTTGTTTTCAAAGAATATTTTATTTTTTCAGGATAATCGACTAAAATCATCTCATCGGGTATATTGATGTATTTAATAACAGCCATAAATTCTTTTTCAATGGTTGTAATTGAATCAACATAATACCATAAAAAGATGCCGCCAATCATGGCCATAATTTTTTTATTGAGATTTTTTGAGGTCAGAATTTTACTTTTTGTCAATAATAAAAAGGAAAAAATCTTTTTTATCATTTTTTATCCAATATTTCTGAAATTTTTTCTTTCAATTTTTGAATTCCTAAATTATAAAAAATTTTCCCTTTGTATGCCAGGGAAAGATAGCCTGTTTCTTCTGAAACGACAAGAGCAATCGTATCCGTATTTTCGGTGATTCCGATAGCCGCCCGGTGTCTTGAACCGAGGTAGGGAGCTGTTTTTTCTTCTGTAATCGGCAAAAAACCCCTTGCGGTCAATATAAGGTTATTTTTAATAATCACAGCTCCGTCATGAAGGGGCGTGGTGGGAATAAAAATTGAGACCAGAAGCGGCTCAGATATCCAGGCATTCAGGATCACCGATTTTTCCTTAATAGACATGAGCTCATCTCTTTGCTGAAGCAAAATTAAAGCGCCGATCTTTCTTTGCGAGAGAAGCTGCATAGCGGCAATGATTTTATCCCGGTCGGAATGGGGAGAATTTTTTAAATCTTCCCCGAATCGCGTAAAAATTCTGGGAGTGCCGCCGATAGTGGTTAAAATCCGTTTGATTTCATCCTGAAAAAGAATGACCAGAGCAAGAGGAAAAATTTCAAAGCTTTTTTCAAAAAGCCAGAGTATTGTTTTTAATCTAAAGAAACTGGCAAAGAAAAAAAAGAGAGCAATCCCTATAATTCCTTTCAGGATATTAATTGCCTTTGTATTGATAATATAGGTGCTGAGTTTGTAAACCCCAAAAGCAACAACGACTATATCAACCACAATGCTGAAATAATAAAAAACGGCAGACCAGTTAAAATCGCCCATTCCCAAAAAACCTTCTTTCATTTTTAAAGATAGAAATTCAAATAAATCCATTTACTCAGCCAACTCACTCGTGAAAGTTTTAAAAAAGCGAAAGAGAAATCTTTTTTTACTTTTTTGAAAAATTTTTATGAACCAAACTCAATATTTTCTTTTACTCATATTTTCATCGGATTATCATTAAATTTATTAACTGAACTTTGAGAGAACAAAAAATATTTCAGAGTTTTTTGACTATGATAAAATATACTGGAATGATTTTAAATTGCAAAAAACTGCCCCCTTTCTGTCATTCCCGCGAAGGCGGGAATCTATTGACAATAAGTGTTTTATTTTTAGATTCCGGTCTTTTGCAAGCAAAAACTGGAATGACAAATTTTGCATTTTATAATTCAGGCTGTCGATTATTGAAAACCATTTCCATCAATCATCTTCTTATCATTGATATTTGTAAGTTGATCAGAAAGTGTCATTGTCTTTTCTGATGCAATCTTTCATCGCTTTGTTTTGGTC
>MIAO01000128.1:8006-54141 GCA_001829155.1 Spirochaetes bacterium GWB1_36_13
TTTTGGTCATTAATCGGTGCTGACACGGTCACTGAGCACAGCCGTACGGTCACTGAGCGGAGCCGAAGTGACACCTCGACTCCGCTCGGTGTCCAAGTTCATTTCAATAATAATCGACAGCCTGATTCAGTTGTGGATCGAAAAAATTTGGTCTGCCTGAAAAATACTTTCAGACAGACCGGCAGATTAAAATTTCAGGATAATCTGGGGAGGAAGTTCTACAGGTACCTCCAATAGATATAAACCGTACTGATGATAAGAGATTCTGTCAAAATCAAGACACCGTATTTGGTAAATGCCCAGAAACTGATTTTTCTCTTGTTTTTTTCCGCAATGGAAGCGACCACAACATTGGCAGAAGCTCCAATCAAAGTTCCGTTGCCGCCGAGACAGGCTCCGAGTGAAAGAGCCCACCAGAGCGGATAAGAGACGACAGGGAGCGCTAAGTGACTGGAATCCGCAATCTGGGGGATCATTTCCTTAATCATTGGAATCAGGGTAGCGACATAAGGGATGTTGTCGATGACTGAGGATAGAAAACCTGAAATCCAAAGAACAATGAGCGTAGTGGTATTCAATTCGTTTTCCGTAACCAAAAGAATGTTTTTGGCTGTCATACTGATTAAGCCGACTTTAACAACCCCTTCCACAAGGATAAAAAGCCCTATAAAAAAGAAGAGCGTGTTCCATTCTATTTTATAAAAAAAATGTTTCGGGTGCTTATTGACAGAGATAAGAAGTAGAACGGCTCCTACAAAGGCAATGGTGGCAGGCTCGATATGAGTAATATGGTGGGTAAGAAAAAATCCGATCACCAGCCCGACAATGACTAACCCCGTAACCATCGTTTTTTTATCTTTCAATGCTTTAGATGGCTCCATGCTCATGATTTTTGCTTTTAAATCTTTGGAAACAGTGAGTTTTTTTCTAAAAAGAAGAAGAAAGGTGAGCGAAAAAACCAAGAGAATCACTAAAACAACGGGACCGAGATTGACAATAAATTCTGAAAAAGAAAGTTTGGCAGCGCTTCCAATCAGAATATTCGGCGGATCTCCGATCAAGGTGGCCGCCCCCCCGATATTGGATGCCATGGTTTCTCCTAAAAGGTAAGGAATTGCATCGACTTGAAGCTGATCGGCAATAAAAATCGTAACAGGCGCAATTAAGAGAACGGTTGTAACATTGTCTAAAAATGCAGACAAGAAAGCTGTAGCAGCACACATGAGAACTAAAAGCAAGATGGGGTTCCCTTTGACAATCTGGGCAATTTTGACTGCAATAAATTCAAAAAGCCCTGTTTCAGAAAGGATTTCGACCATCAGCATCATTCCCACAAGGAGAAAGATAACTGACAGGTCAACTGCCTGAAAACCTTCCGATTGCTTTAAAATCCCAAATAAAATCATCATGAAACCGCCCCCGAGAGCGGCCAGAGTAGGCGGAATCTTTTCGCTTGCTATAAGAAAATAAGCAGTGCCGAATATAATCAGTGCGATCGTCATATCGTGAGTTATCATTTTTTTTAAACCTCGTTTAAATAAATAGAATTTTTTTCAAAACATCTTTTTGAGAGATCATTCCTGTAATTTTCTTCCCGTCCATCACAAAAATATGTTTTTTCCCGTTTTTCAGCATCAAAATCACGGCTTCCGAAATAGGAGCGTCTTTTTTAACTGAAAGCGGATTTTGATTCATGACTTCTTCTACTTTAATTTCAGATTCACCCATCAGGTATTTTTCAAAAGGGTCGTCATCGCCGATAAAAAGAAAATTGTCCATTCTCAGTGCGTATTCAGGGATTGAGAAAAAAAGAATATCCTGAGGTGTAATTTCTCCGAGGAGTTCGTTTTCTTGATTGACCACCGGAAGAGTCGATATTTTTTCGTTCACCATCTTAAACACCGCTTCTTTCAGGCTTGCCTCTTTTGAAATGGTTTGCAGGTTTTTTTCCATCACGGTTTCAAGAGACAGCTTCTGGGGGGTTTTGAGTGTGGATAATATGCTTAAAAACTCATCCCTGCCGGCAGGTTTTTTCAGTTTTTCAAAAAGAGCGGGGTCTGTTTTTAATAGTTTCAAAAGAGAGGAGCGGATATTGAGCATCAGCTGGTTTTTGAGCGGATGAGCTGCGACAACAAGAAAAAGAAAGGCTTTTTCCATTCCTCCCAAATTATTTTCTGTTTCAATCCCTTTTTCAGAAATCCCGATTCCGATGTAAAAATCGTCAAGCGCGGCGCTCCTGACATGGGGAAAAACGACACCCGTGTTTTCAATCAGGGTAGAGCCGATGTTTTCTCTTTCAATCACAGCGTCATAGATTTCCTGATTTTTTTTCTTGTCAGGCGAAAAAGTCTGGATGATTTCCAAAATCGCTTCGTTTTTTGTCGAAGCTTTGAGATTGAAAATAAGAGAATCTTCTTGAATCAGACTGGAAAGTTTCATTTTTTTTTACCTCCTAAAAAATAAAAACTTTTGATAAAATAGAGAGATCAAAACAAGAAAAAGTCATCATAGGGTTATTCTTTTTTTTCAAAAAAATCGAGGAGTCCGTTGATAAAAGTCAATGGATGTGTCGGGCAACCCGGCATATAAAGGTCTATTTTATGGGTTTCAAAAAACTGTCTTTGAATTTCTTTAGAGTCTTGAAAGACTCCGCCCGAAATAGCGCAAACACCCATTAAAATAATGATTTTTGGGCTTGGCAAGGCATTATAAGCGATTTCAAGAGCTTTTGCCATGTTTCGAGTGATAGGACCGGTGATGACGATTCCATCCGCATGACGAGGCGAGGCAGTAAATTCAACCCCGTATCTCCCCATATCAAAATTAACATTGCTTAGAGCGTTGAGTTCAAGTTCGCATCCGTTGCACCCTCCGGCAGAGACTTGGCGAAGCTTCAAAGATTGACCAAAGTATTTTTTGATCAGTTGAGAGGCTTTTTCAGGGGCAATTTTTTTTATGCTTTTAGAAATGAATAGGTTTTCTCTTTTATTGACCGCTAAATGATAGTCATTGCTGAAATCGATGATAGATTGGGGGCAAATTTCCGCACACTGTCCGCATAAAGAACATTTTCCCAGATCCAGTGTCAAGGGATTGAGTGAAAGAGCCTGATTGGGACAAATTTCAAGACATTGACGGCAATTTTCGGGGCAATCTTTATCTTGAATCACCGGAAGCCCTCTAAAGCGTTTAGGAAAAACCGCATTTTTGACATTGTGGACGATGGGGTCACCTTGAAGGATTCTCAGTTTAATCGCATCCAGTATCACTTTTTCACTCCTTTGATCATCATAAATCATGCCCTGCATAGGACAAATCAAAACTTTTGTTGCACAGCGGAAAATCTGAAATTGCTGTTTTTTCCATGGCAAGGCTTAGTCCAAGCCAGTTATTAAAAGAAGGGTCTTTGATTTTATACTGCATGAGGGCTCCCTTTTTGTCTGTCCATGCCGAATGGACAATCTCTCCGCGGAATCCTTCCGTCATTGATACGACAGCGCAATCAGGGGGCAGGGAAGAAATTTCTGATTTTATTCTTCCTTCGGGCAGTGAATCGACTTGTTCAAAAATAAATTTCATAGATTCTTCTATTTCCAAAGTACGGAGAAAAGCGCGGGCAAAAACATCTCCCGAACTAAGAGAGTTGAGTAGAACAGGAAAATATCGGTAGGCGCCGTAAGGATGCTGAATCCTTGTATCCAGTCCGATTCCTGATGAACGGGCTGCCTGCCCTGTCAAACCCATTGCTTCGGCTTTTTCTTTTGAAACAACCCCGGTTTTTTCAAACCGTACGCAACTTCCAACCGAAGAGAATAAAAATTTGTGGATTTCAGCGATATCCTGAAAGACTGTTTTCAGATTTGAAAGAATTGTTTTTAAAATTTCTTTTGAAAAATCAAAACGGACCCCGCCGTAAACAAAAAGTCCTCTTCCATATCTTGATCCGCAAAGCTCTGCTAAACTGTTGATGACAAGAGTACGGAGTCTTCCGTAGGAGGAGGAGGCAATTGCGAGTCCGATGTCATTGCTCATGCCTCCAAGTGAACTGATGTGCATAGCCGTCCTTTCAAGTTCTTCGGCAATGGATCGGATTGTTTGCGCCCGAAGAGAGATTTGGGTTTCCGACAAGCTTTCGACTGCCTGGCAGTGGGCATAGGCATGTCCTATAACCGTATCACCGGCAATAGACTCTGAAAGGAGAATTTTTTTAGAAGGGGAAGCTTTCAAAATAAGAGATTCGATCCCCCGATGCTGGTATCCAAGCCTGATTTCAAGGTGATGAACCTGTTCTCCATGGCATTGGAACCTGAAATGTCCGGGTTCAATCACTCCTGCATGAATCGGTCCGACAGCGACCTCGTGGATTTCATTACTTTGGATCTGATAAAAGGCGTAGGGTTGGTTCCCGTTTAAATTCTCTTTTCTGACGGGGGAGAGATGGGGATGGTTTAAAGGCAAAAAGCCATAATTTTCAAACAGTTCGCATTCAAAATTAAAAACTTGAGGAAATCGGGAAGAGAGACTTTCAAATTCTCTTTTATCAAGGATTCCTCCGATAATATGGATAAAAGAAGTCCTGGAATCAGAGAGGATTGCAACGAGCCGTTGAGGAAGAGCAGGGTCGGGAGGAAAAAATCCGATCATTCTCAACCCATTGTCCAATTCTTTTATCAAAGAATCAAAAAATTCTTTTTTTTCCAGAAAGGGGATTTGAGAGATAGAAAAAACTTCCGCATTTTGAATTTTTAATGAAATCACAGCCGCATCCCGAAATCATTTAAAATAGTGAAAATCCGCTTTTGCAAAATATCGGGCGAAAATAAGGCAAGAAGGGTGAGTAAAAGAAGAAGCGCGATGGCGGCAATATGAATAAAAGTCAATTTCTCTCTTCCGGGCTCTAAGGCAAGGGATTGATCTTTTCTATAAAGCATTTTAAAGAGAGGACGAGCCATATTGATAAAAATAAAAAGAAGGAAAAAAAGGACGGGTCCCAAGACCCATGATTTATCGGAAAAAAGGATGCCCTCAAAAATCGTCAATTCGCTGAAAAAGATTCCAAAGGGAGGTATCCCTGAAATAGCAAAAAATGAAATAAGAAAAAGCCATCCTGTAATAGGAATAAAAGAGAGAATATCAGAGACTTTTTCAATTTTTCGGGTCTGGTACTTTTGATGAATATTTCCAGCGCTGAAAAATAAAACCGTCTTATTAATCGAATTGTAAACAATGTGATAAAAAGCACCGATAAAAGCAAGCCCGCCTATTCCGATCCCTATCACAATCAAGCCTAAATGCTCTACACTGGAATAAGCTAAGAGTCTTTTAAAGTTTTTTGGATAAAACATATAAATAAAAGTAAAAAAAAGAGAGAGAAGCCCCCCTGAAATTAAAAGGATACGGGCAAACCCATATATTGGTGTGGATTGAACAATCTGTAATACCCTTAAAAGCCCTACCAAGGCAGTGACTCTGAGTGAACCCGACATCAAAGCTGCAATAGGACTAGGAGAATTGCTCGTTGCGTCAATATCTGCGGAATGTGCCGGAGCGATTCCTATTTTCGTGCTGAGTCCCACAAAAATAAAGATAAAACCCGCTTTTAACCAGATGGGATTGAGTTGTTTTGCGTGTTTCACAAAATCAGAAAAAAACAAATCGCTGCTTTCAAAAGCGGCTCCCTCGGCGGCGAGGGAAAAAAAGAGAATCCCGATAAAAGCCAATGCGACTCCCACCGAAGCGATAAAAAGATATTTCCACATTGCTTCAAGAGATTCTTCACTGCGGTAATAGTAGATGAGCGGAGCTATGCTTAAAGTCGTTGCTTCAATGCTGACCCAGTAAACTCCGAAACTATTGCTCAAAATAACCGAGGTATTGGCAAGGAGATAAAAATTCAAAAGAAGAAAATAGTATTTTTTCCCATTGGAGGCAGAGGATTTTTTTAAAAAAGACAAAGAAATCAAAACAACCCAAAAATACACATTGGAGACGACAAAAAGAAAAAGTCTGCTCAAAGAATCGTCACTGACAAAGAAAATCTCCGGATCATACCACCCCATGAAAAAACAAAAAGAAAAAATAAGATGAATCAAGGCAGTCAAAAGAGAAATAAAATACTGCAGCTGAATATTTTTAAAAAAATAACAAATCATCATCGAAATAACTATAAATGAAAGCGATAACACCAGCATCAGTCTTTCAATCTCCTTAATTCAGTAATATCAAAGCCTGAAAATGTGGAGCTGATTTTATTCAAAGCAATCCCCATTAAAAAAACCACCACAAAAACATCCAGCAAAGCCCCCAGCTCGATCATGAGAGGAATCTTGAAAGACAAGGCAGAGCCAAATAAAAAAATACCGTTTTCCATTACTAAAAAACCAATGACATGGACGATCAGTTTTTTTCTCAGCATAATAACAAAAAGTCCGATCACAACTGATGAAAATCCGCTGGCAAAAGGAATGATATCGATTTTGACGCTTTTGGATAAACTATTGGATACAAAAAAAATAACTGCCATTGAAAATAAAACGAGGAGGAGAAACGAAAACTGTCTCATTGAAGACTCAATCGTTCTCTTGATTTCTAAATCAAAAATAATTTTTTTAATGTATCTCGGCACTAAAATAACTTTGATTGTAAATAAGGTAAGAGGAAGAATCAGAGTCAAAACAGAAAAATGACCGATAGAATGAAACAAGAGAAGAAGAGTCAGTAAAATTCCCTGAATCCTTAAAACGCTGATATAGGCGTTCAGCCTCGATGTAACCGAGAGATAGAGGAGAGATAGACAAAAAAGAATACTGAAAAGATTGAACATAAAAACCTCTTATTGGGTAAAAGTAAAAATCAGCAAATTCAAGACTCCAATCGCTGTGGCAAATAAAAGATACTGGGGAATGTTTTTCATTTTAAAACGGGCTGTTACGGTCTCAACAAAAGCAAGGGCAGTTGATAAAAAGAAGACAATGAGGATAAAAATACCTATTTCCAAAACTCTGTTTCCGCCGCCTAAACTTCCAAAAAAAGAAGTTTCTAGAATTACAAAAATAAAAAGCTTGATAGAAGAGGAATAGTGATAGAGAAATAAATCAAAGCCTGAATTATCCAAAATCATCACTTCGTGAATCATGGTGAGTTCCAAATGGGTATTGGGGTCATCGACCGGCATCCGCGAGCATTCGGTAACGGCAAGGATAAAAAAAGAAATCGAACAGACAAAGATAAAAACGAGATAAGAAATATTATTTAAGACAATGGAATCATAGATTGACGAAATTGAAGTCAGTCCGGTGATAAAAGCAATGCTTCCCAGCGTAAAAAAGAAAATTGGTTCGACAAAAACGGCAAATGAAGCTTCCCGGGATGCGCCCATTCCCTCAAAAGAACTTCCAATATCCATCGCTGCCAGTATCTGAAAAAATCTTGAAAGGCTCAAAAGATAGGCAAATAAAATAATATCTCCCTCAAAACTGATGAGAGGCGCACTAAACCCGACGGGTAAGACTGCGGCGGCAGAGAGGATAGCCGTAAAATGGACAAGGGGGGTGATCCGGCTGATAAAAGAAGCTGTTTTTGCATGAAGGGTCTCTTTTTTGAACAGCTTGAAAAGTTCATAATAGGGCTGGAGGACAGGCGCCCCGATTCTTCCTGTAAAAAAATTTTTTTGTTTGTTGACAATACCGGAAAAAAGCGGAGATAAAACTAAAATCATTATGAATCCCATAAGAAACCTGCCAGACTGTAAAAAATAACCATCAATAAGATAGCGAGAAGATAAGTTCTTAAATCCGAAGTTTTAAAAAATTGAAAACGAAGGGAAAATGCTTGTATTTTTTTAAAAAGCGGGCGCAGGAGTTTTTCTTCCACAAAATCGGAAGAATGCGTGCTAAAGCTCTTGTCGGAATAAGGGAAATTGGATGATTTTTCGATTTTTTGGTAGCCTAAAACAGAGTCTGGTATTTCAGAAAGCTCATCGGAGAAGGATGAAGCGGTGTACTGCATTCGCGGAGTTTGTTTCTCATAGCCGCATCCCCATGCCGGGGCAGTTCGTTGTCCATATTTTTTATAGATTATTTTTTTCAAAAGAAAAAGAATAACAAAAACTGCGAGCAAGGCAAAAAAAATCAAGCTGATTGAAAGCCAGTTGAGATTGGATAAAATCGGGAGAGGATTTCCTTTTACAAAACCATCTCCCAAAACCTGAGAAACGAATTGGATCAAAGGGATGGGATAAACTCCGATGACGAGCATCAGCAGAGCAAGGATTCCAAGAGAAAAGGCGTCAAAAAAAGAAAAATAAAATTTCTTTATTTCTGTTCTTTGCGAGCCTAAAAAAACAATCGAATAAATTTTTGTAAAACAGGCTACCGCAAGCCCTCCTGCAAAAGCAAGCGCCACGGCTGACAAAAGCATCATAAGCGGGTAGTGGTTTTTGAGTTCCTTTGCCGCCTGAAAAAAACCGTTGTAAATCAGAAATTCGGAGATAAATCCGTTTAAGAAAGGAATACCAGTAATTGCGAGTGATCCGATCAGAAAAAAAACTGCAAAATAGGTTTTTCTATGGATGGCGCCACCCATCTGATTGATATCTCTGGTATGAAAATTGTGATAAAGAATGCCGCTTCCCATAAATAAAAGGCTTTTAAAAAGAGAATGGTTGAGAGTATGGAGAAGAGCTCCGCCAAAGCCGATGACCTGAATAGGAAAAGACTGACAGGCAGAGCCGATCAATCCTAAACCGATTCCTATTCCAATGATACCGATATTTTCCACTGAAGAATAAGCCAAAATTTTTTTAATGTCTTTTTGAACAATTGCATACCATATTCCAAAGACTGCACTGATGATCCCGATGAAAAGAACAATCCAGCCCATCCATTCGGAAACAGGGCGGGCAAATTGAAAGGTTCTTAAAAGTCCGTAAATTCCTGTTTTGATGATGACAGCGGAAAGAAAAGCGCTGAAAACTGTCGGTGCGATGGGATGAGCCTTTGGCAGCCAAAAATGAAAGGGAATAAATCCTGCTTTCATTCCAAATCCGATGATTGAAAGAAGGTAGAGGAAAGGCACGAGAGTATCTGAATCAGAGTTCATATGAAAATCACTCAAAAACCAACTCCCTGTGTGGCGGTGGAGGAGAAAGAAAAAGAAAGCGAGGGCAAAAACAACAACATGACTCATCACAAAATAGTAAAAACTCCCAATTTCCACTTCTTTTTTTTCTTTTTCAAAAATCATCCCGAGATAAGCAAAAAGACTCATCAGTTCCCAAAAAACCAAGAAAACGACTGCTTGATTGACCACTACAACCAATTGAGTAAAGACAAGAAGTCCTGCATAAAAAAACAAGGTGCTTTTGACAGACTTTTTTTCTTTGATCTCATGGTTAAAGTACGAATAACTGAAAATTGTGATCGGGATGCCTGCGAGTTGAATCAGGAAAAGAAAGTAAAAAGCCAAAGAGTCGAAACGGAAATATTCAAGAGGAATTGGAAAATCAGTTGGGAATAAAATAGGAGTTTCTGATAAAATTGAAGATAAAACGCTCGTTAAGCCTGAAACAAGTCCTATTAAAAGAATGAAGTGAAAGACTTGCGATGCTTTCTTGTTATTTCGAAACACAATTAAAAAAATAGAAGAAAAAATCTGAAGAAATAATGAGGAAAAAAAGAAAACAATAAAATTATTCATGGTTCGGGTTCTCAATCTCTTGAATCAAATCTATCAGAGACTGATATTCAAGTCTTTCAGACAAGGCCTTTCTAAAAGTTTCTTTAGACAAAAGAAAGCTTAAATGAGACAATAAACTTAAATGCTGTTTTATGCTCTGAGAAATCAATAAGATAATGGTATGAACAGGTTTTTGATCAAGTGCCTGTAAATCAAGTTTGGTTTCGAGGAAAAAAAAATGAACCATGGGTTTGTCTCTTCCAAGCATGAGAGGGATTCTAGGGTGAGGGAGGCTTATTCCGTTTCCAATAGCTGTACTCATAAGCTTTTCCCGGCTTTTCAATAATTCTGTAATCATTGACCTGTCGATATTTTTTTCTAAGGGAAGCTTCTGAACCATCTCTTCAATATATGAATTTTCTGAAAAATCGCAGTGGTAAAAAAAAGCATCGGGATCCAAAACTGTGTTTAAAGACTGAATGTGATATTCGCTCATATTTTCATGTTTTGAGAGATTGAGGGTCAGGTTTCTGGCAAGCGCCCATTCTATCATCTGTTGTTTATGGAAATAACACTGCCCGTTGATGGTTTGGAAAGGGAGTTCATTTTTTTTGATTAAGTTTTTCACTTCTTTTTCACTTAACTGAAACAAATGAGATATATCTTTGATTGTCAAATCCATGACAACTAATCCTCTTTTAGCGCCTTGTAATAAAAGAATTGTGAGGCGACAAATTTAAACTTATTCAAAAATCAAAAATTTGTCAAGATGATTTTTAAAAAATCTATTTACCTCTCATTTTTTTTATTAAATTTAAACTTATGAAAAAAAATCGGCTCTTAATCTATTATTTACACAAACACAATCATTATCTAGCTTATTTCCATCTTCTCAGAAGGTGATCTTTTTTTGATTCAGTACTCTTTATCAAAAAATTGATTAACCAAGGAAGTTTTTTATGTTGATCCCAAAAATTTTAACTACTTTAAAAAATTATAATAAAAAATTGTTTTTGAATGATTTTATTGCCGGCAGTATTGTGGTTATTGTCGCTATTCCTCTTTCTATCGCATTTGCTATTGCATCAGGCGTATCACCCGACAAGGGGCTTTTTACAGCAGTCGTAGCTGGGTTTCTTGTCTCAGTGCTTGGCGGAAGCAGGGTGCAGATCGGAGGTCCCTCTGGTTCATTTGTGATTATTGTTTATTCGATTATTCAGCAGTATGGGATGGACGGACTGGTTATTACTACAGTGCTTGCTGGAATCATTCTGGTCGTTATGGGACTTGCAAAACTCGGCTCTTGGATTAAATTTATCCCCTATCCGCTTGTGATAGGCTTTACCTCGGGAATTGCCATTGTTATTTTTTCCACTCAGATTAAAGATTTTTTTGGTCTTCCTATCGATAAAATCCCTGTCGATTTTATCGCAAAATGGTCAGTTTACATCAGTAATATGAATAAAATAAATATCTATACAACCGGTGTTGCGATGGGAGCTTTATTGCTGATTGTGATTTGGAACCGTTTTTTTAAAAAAATACCGGGTTCTCTAATAGCTCTCATTGCAGGAACAGTTGTGGTGCAATTATTTGATTTTCCGGTGGCAACTATCGGCAGTATTTATGGGGATATTCCTTCATCCATTCCCATGCCCGTGTTTCCCAATGTGAGTTTCGAACTGATTAAAAATCTCATATCTCCGGCTTTTGTCATTGCTCTTCTTGTAGCAATTGAATCTCTCTTAACCGCTGTCGTTGCAGATGGAATGATTGGGGGAAAGCATCGATCCAATATGGAATTGATTGCTCAAGGAGCGGCAAACATTTTTTCCCCTCTTTTTGGAGGGATTCCTGCGGCAGGCGCTTTGGCAAGAACAGCTACGAATATTAAAAACGGTGCGAAAACCCCGATTGCAGGACTGACTTACTCTTTTATGGTTCTTTTGGTCATGTTGTTTTTTGGTAAATGGGCTACATTGATTCCTTTTCCTGTCCTTGCAGCGGTGCTTACGGTGGTTTCTTACCATATGTGCGAATGGAGGACTTTTGTTTCTTTATTAAAAAATCCGAAAAGCGATGTTGCAATCCTTTTCATTTCTTTTTTTCTGACTGTTTTTGTCGATTTGGCGACTGCAATAGAAATTGGAATGATTTTATCGGCTTTTCTTTTTATGCGGAGGATGGCGGCGGTTTCTAATGTCGAAATTTTAAATAAAATCTCGACTGAAGAAGAAGAACAGGATGATCCTCTTTCGATTGCAAAAAGAAAAATTCCAGAAAGTGTCGATATATTTGAAATCAATGGTCCTTTTTTCTTTGGAGCGGCTCATAAGTTTAAGGAAGCGATTGCGCAAATCCAGAAAAAACCTAAAATCCGAATCATTCGGATGCGGTTTGTTCCAGCGGTTGATTCGACCGGAATTCAAAATCTTAGAGAAGTTTTTCTTGATTGCCGGAAAAACAACATCCTATTTATTATTTCAGGTATCAATCCCCAGCCTCTCGATGCTTTTAGAAAATCAGGATTTGCAAAAGAAATCGGCGAAGAAAACATCTGTCTCGATATTGATCAGGCGCTCGCTCGGGCCAATGAGATTATAAATAATAAAAAGTATATTTGGTGATCATAATGATATACTTAAAAAATATCCATTATAACGAAAGCCATGTCGTCATCGAGTTCTTTTTTATTGCCAAAAAGAGCGTGTTTTTTGAGTTCCGAGAGAATGTGAGCGGAAAATTCTTTGACCGGAAGATGATAAGAAGTTTTAAAAATGTGATAGAGCTTTTCTTCAAAAAAGACAAAATTCTGATCCGCTGCTTCTGTCAGACCATCGGTGTAAAAAAACAAACGGTCATTCTCATGGAGATCGATTAGCTGTTCTTCAAGTTTAATTTCATCAAAAACCCCTAAAAATCTGCCTTTGGTGGAAAATTCGTTCCAGATAGAATTGATCCGGCTGAGGCTGAAAAACGGGTTGTGTCCGGCTGAACTAAACCGAATCGTTTTTTTATCCAGGTCAATAAAAGCATAAAAAGCAGTGACAAAGTTTCCGGAAGTTTTATCAAGAATCGAACGGTTGATTTCTTCTAAAACTTTGATCGGATTTGAAGCATTGTTTTTAACAAAATCAGACTGAAAAACCATTTTTATCATGCTGGTAATAAAAGCTGCCGGGACTCCATGCCCTGAGACATCGGCAATCAGAAATCCAAATTTCCCATTATCTTTGGGGTCGGGGTAAATAAAATCATAATAATCGCCGCCCACATTTTTCATGGGCAGGTATTCTGACACAAGTTTTATTTTTGGATGGATTGGAAGTTTTTTTGGAAGAAAGTCTTTTTGGATTTTACCTGCCAGAATTGTTTCATTTTCAAATTGCTGATTCTGTTTTTCTATTTTTTTGTAAATCATATTATTTTCAATAACTTTAGCGATCAATGATCCGCTTCTGCGGATATAGGATTTTTCTTCCTCGGAAAGAAAAACTGATTTATCATTGTCAGTAAAGAAAATAGCACCGTAAATTTTTGAGCCGAGTTTTAATGGAGTAATAAAAAGAGCTTTATTGCCTGAAAGTAAAAAATATTTTTTTGTATCTTCCGGCATTTTTTCAAAGACTACTTCAGGATAATAAAATTCTTTGTCTTGATTGATCGCTTGGCAGATCCACATAGGGTTTTTTTGATAGTTAATTTCAACTCCAAAAAAAGGTTCGAGAAATGTTTTTAGGTCCTGTGAAGTATTTGGATAGAGGCGTTCGAATATATTATGGATAACAAGTTTGTCGTTTTCATTAATGATTCCGATATTGCCACGCTCGAAGGGAAGATGGGTGAGAAGGGTTTTTATTATCTCATCAATCAGTTCAAAAGAATCCATATTGAAATGAATTCTTTCCATGATGGAATGAACCAAATGAAGTTCTTGTTTTAACAAATCATTTTCTTGATTTCTGTTCATTTTTTTTATTCCAATTTAGTTTTATAAAATATATTATAACCATGAAAGAAAAAATAAGCAATTGTTTTTATTTTCCACAAAAAGAAAATTTTATTTTTTTTTGGCAGAAAAAGTTTATATTTGATTAATAAATGATACAATTTTGGAAATAGTGGAGGAGCAATGTATAAAAAAATCTTGATCACTGGACTTTTATTAATCAGGCTGTCGATTATTGAAAACTATACCTTGTTATCATTGATATTTGTAAGTTTATTAGAAAAGGTAGTTGTCTTTTCTTATGCAATCTTTCATAGCTTTTTTTGGTTATTAATCAGAGCAGTACGGTCACTGAGCACAGCCGAAGTGACACCTCGACTCCGCTCGGTGTCCGAGTTAATTTAAACAATAATCGACAGCCTGAATACAGAATGGTTTAATTTATTTTGAATAGGATTTGACTTCTCATTTAATTTAATAAAAGAATTGAGTTAGACAGAAAATAATAAAAGGCATGAAAAATGTACGATATTGTTATCATAGGCGGAGGACCTGCGGGAGCCAGTTTTGCCAGGCTTATCGGGAAGCGTTATAAAGTGCTTCTTTTAGAAAAAAGAAGTTTCGATTTGAATAAGACAAGGGAAAAATCCTGCGGAGGGCTGATTGCTCCTGATGCCCAGCTTATGCTGGCCCGTTTCGGGCTTGGAATACCAAAATCTGTTTTAATCAGTCCTCAGATGTTTGCGGTAAGAACTATTGATATTGAAAATCATATCGAACGCTATTATCAAAGACACTATATCAATATTGATCGTCAGGCATTTGATCAATGGCTGGAAAGCCTGATTCCTCAGGAAGTGAAAATTATCAATAATGCAGTTTATCATTCTTACCGCATGGAAAACGATGAGATTGTAGTCAAGTTTTTTTATCAGGGAAAAATTTATGAAGAAAAAACAAAGCTTTTGGCGGGTGCGGACGGGGCTTTTTCAATGCTCAGAAATCAGGCTTTTCCCGATTCTCCCAAGCCAAAACTTTATATTTCGATACAGGAATGGTTTGAGACCCATAAAAATCTGGATTATTACGGAGCTGTTTTTGACCGTGAAATTACTGATTTTTATTCATGGATGATCCCGAAAGAAAATACGCTGATTTTAGGAACCGCTTTAGAACCTGGAAAACAGGCAGGTGAAAAATTTCAACTATTGAAAAACAAATTGAAAAATTACGGATTCCAGTTTGAGAAAAGTATTAAAAAAAACGGTGCCTGTCTTTTTCGTCCTATTCATTCCAAGCAGATTTGCACAGGCAGTCAAAAAATCGCCCTTTTAGGGGAAGCGGCGGGGTTTATCAGCCCGAGTTCAGCTGAAGGGCTAAGCTATGCTTTTAAAAGCGCTCTTGCCCTAGCGCGGTCACTGGAGGGCGGGCTGGAGGGTTTTGCGGGAGTTTATAAAAAAGAAGCTCAGTCTTTGATGAGAAATATTTTTTTCAAAAATCTCAAATCTCCGGCAATGTACAACCGGGTTTTGAGAAAATTGATTTTAAAATCAGGAGTGAAGTCGTTAAAGATTGAAAAAATGAAGATATAAGGAAAAAACAGAGGGAAGAACCCCTCTGTCTGGATAGCTTTTTTATAATGAAGCTTTGATTTTTTCGACCATGTCTTTCTTTTCCCATGTAAACTCAGGAAGTTCTCTTCCAAAGTGTCCATAAGCAGCGGTTTTTGCGAAAATAGGTCTTCTTAATTGAAGGTGCTCTATAATTCCTTTTGGAGTCAGAGGAAAGATTTTCCGGATCATTTCTTCAATCTTTTCATGGTTTACTTTGCTGGTTCCATAAGTTTCAGCAAAAACGGAGACAGGTTCAGCAACTCCGATTGCATAGGCAAGCTGGATTTCACAGGTAGTGGCAATGCCTGCGGCAACAATGTTTTTTGCAATGTATCTTGCCATGTAGGCAGCGCTTCTATCGACTTTAGTAGAGTCTTTTCCTGAGAAAGCTCCCCCTCCGTGTCTTCCGATTCCGCCGTAAGTATCAACAATGATTTTTCTTCCTGTCAGTCCTGCATCTCCCATAGGACCGCCGATGACAAATCGTCCGGTAGGGTTGATATGGAAAGTGGTGTTTTTAGATAAAAGATTGGCAGGAATTGTTTTTTTGATAATTTCTTCAATTACATATTCTTTGAGTGTTTTCAGATCCACTTCTGCGGCGTGCTGAGTAGAAATGACAACAGTGTCAATCGCGACCGGTTTGTCGTCTTCGTATCTTACGCTGACTTGAGACTTAGAATCCGGTCTTAAAAATGTTGTTTCGCCTTTTTTTCTGGCTTCAGCCATTCTGTAAGTCAGTTTGTGCGCCATAAGGATCGGAAGCGGCATCAGTTCAGGTGTTTCCTGAGTGGCAAATCCGAACATCATCCCCTGATCTCCTGCTCCGTCTTTATCAACTCCCATAGCGATATCGGGAGATTGTTTGTTGACTCCGATTAAAACTCCGCATGAGTCTGCGTCAATTCCAAAAGAAGAATCCGTATAGCCGATTTCTCTGACCGTTTTCCGGACAATATCTGTATAATCAAATTCTTTTGCTTTTGTGGTAATTTCACCTGTAACAACGATAAAACCGTTGGCGGCAAGGGTTTCGCATCCTACTCTGGAGTAGGGATCTTCTTTCAGTAAAGCATCAAGAACACTATCTGAAATTTGATCAGCGACTTTATCAGGGTGACCTTCTGAAACAGATTCAGAAGTAAAAATGCCTCTTTTAAACATGAGCATCTCCTTCAATTTTTCTATATAGAGAATAAAAGATAATATTTTTTAAAGGTTTTTCAAAAAAATATATAACTATATGCTGATATAGTGTTTTATTTTTCAAGAAAACTGTTTTCTCCCGGCTGAAAGACTTCCAAAAGTTCTTTTTTATACTTGATAATAGTCTGATAAGACTGTTCGTCAATGGCTTTTTCTGAAAGCTCGAAAAAAGCGTCTGCAAAGACTTTGTTGGGGTCTATCACACCCTGGATTTGTTCCAGTTCTTTTAAAGCTTCCTGTTTTTCAGATTCAGTTATGTCTGGATTATTGACAATTGCCAGAAGTTCTTTTTTTCTGGGGTTTTCACTTTCCTCTGACTTCATTGATTCCTTTCCAATGACCAGGCTCATGACAATGCCTATTTTCTGCGCGGTCATGATAAAATCAAACCCTCCTGAAAATCCGTATTGTTTTGAAATTTCATCCATTTTTTGAAATTGTTCTTTTTTTTTCACTTCATCGCTGCCCGGATTCTGATACCCCAGTTCTTTCAGTTTTTTCTGAACCGCGATAAATCCTTTTACCTTGCTCTCAGTAATAACGGCCTGCTGTTGGAAGCAGGATGAGAGAAGAAAGAAAAAGATGGGCAGAAACAAAAGTTTTTTACTTAAAATCATAAGATGCTCCTTTTTTTAAAATTATAGAAAACACATTTGCATTCTCTATTCAGTTGCGTATAGAATCATTTTTTTTAAATTCCTTGTTCCCAGTCTTTGTAAACCGGTTCATATCCTTGAGCCGCAAGGTACTCCTGAATCTGAAGAGGGGTTCTGTCGTCTGAGATTTCAAACTGGGTCTGGCTTTCAGCTCCGATATGCCCTCCGGGGCTGGTTTTTGATCCTGCGCTCATGGAAGTAATCCCCAGTTTTAAAAGCGAATTCCTGAAAGCGGCGTTTTCTCTTGTTGAAATCAAAAGCCCCAGCGTTTCGTCAAAAAGCCTCATCACCAGCATCATTTTAACAAGCTGCTGGTCGGTGACTGGAAAAGGAGGGTTAAAGCTTCCGGCGTGCTTTCTGATTCTTGGAAAAGAAACGGCTAGTTCTGATTCCCAGAAGTGTTTTTTCAAAAACTGAAGATGGAAAATCAGATAAAGGGTCTCTTCCTTCCAGTCGTTTAGTCCCAAAAGCGCGCCTATATTGAGTTTTTTAATCTGGGCTTTTCCCGCTCTTTCCATGGTGCCTATCCTGTATTTGAAGTCAGTTTTAGGTCCTCTTAAGTGGTATTTCGGGTAAAGTGTTTCGTTATAGGTTTCCTGATAAAGGGTTACTCCATCTACTCCTGATTGTTTAAAAAGCTGATAGTCTTCAAAATCAACAGGATAAATTTCAAGAGCAGTATAGGAAAAGTGTTTTTTGGCAATTTTAATACATTCGTTTAAATAGTCAACCGGCGCGTGTTTTTTACTTTCCCCGGATACCAGAAGAATGCTGTCAAATCCGAATTTTTTAATTTCAATACATTCTTTTTCAAGCTCATCAAAAGAAAGTGTTTTTCTTTCCAACTGGTTGTTGTGGTTGAAGCTGCAGTAAATACAGGAATTCACGCATTCACTTGAAAGGTAGATAGGGGTGTAAAGAGAAACCGTTCTTCCAAATCGTTTTAAGGTTTTATTTCGGGATTCTAAAGCCATTGCTTCCAGAACAGTGGAAGATTCTGAATTCAGAAGTTTGGCTATGTCATTAAAATTGATATTTTTCTTTTTAATGATCTGGAGGCATTCTGTTTCTTCCGGCAGGGAGTTTGCCTTTATAATTTTTTGAGGGTCAAAGTCTTTTAAGAGGTCATACATCATTTTTCAAAATCCAGTTTTATTTTTTTTCCGCCTGTTTCTATTTCTAAAGATTCAGAAAAAGGAAGAGTGAAAGGTTGTTCAGGAAGAAGTTCTCCGCTGAAAAGAAGCCGTCCGTTGATAGAAGCGACAGTGATTTTTTCAGGCTTTTCAGAACTGATGATCAGACTGCCCTGACGGAAAGACAATTTGAATACTGATTGATGAATCTGAAGCTGAATCGATTTCTCAGTCTGTACTCCGTTTCGATACGCTGTTTCGAGCGGAAGACAGATAAACGAGCCTGTTTTCTCCTTGATTTCCAAAAATGAATCCTTAATCTTTAACACCAGTTTTTCAATAATAGAAGTTTCCTTTGAAAAAAAATCTTCCTTAAATAGAGCTTTTTTCAGGAAAAAAACTTTTTCCATGCAGGAAAGACAATGATTGAGATGATTTTCAATCTTTGTTTTTTCAGATTCTGCAAGAAGTCCGTCAATGAAAGAAGCGATCTGGTAATCATCAGGACACATTTTTTTCTGCCTTTGCTGTTTTTTTAATTTCCAAGAGCCATTTTGAAACATTGTTGGGTTTAACTCCGAGAAAAAGGGCAATCGCTTTCGGAGATGCCACAGGAATATTCTCTTCTGATTGCTGGCTTTGTTTTTTGGAAGAAAGGATGCGGGTGCGTTTTTCCTCTTTTTTACGGATATCTTCCAGAATAATATCAATTTTTGAAAAAAGCTCGGAAGGAGGTTTGTTAAAAAATTTTCCCAGTTCAAAAAAATCTTCCGGCATAAGAAAATCTGGGCATCGGAGCTTTAAAATCAGCCTTTGAAATGGAGTGAGGGAAGCAAAAAGAAGGGAGATTTTTTCCAGATTTTTATTTTCTTCCGGTTCATGGATGATTTTTTCCGCTTCTTCAATAGGCAGAGTTTTAAAATTTTTCTTTCTGGATTGGATAAAGTTGAGATAATGCCTTCTTAAAACCAGATAAAAAAAAGTTTTAAACTGCGCCGATTCCTGAATTTTGTAATCTGATATGATTTTTTCAAGTCTTTCACAAAGATAAAGATAAAAATCGCCTTTGATGTCTTCATCGTAAACTTCAAACCCGATAGAAGGAAAATGATAAATAAATTCAGACAAAATTTCTTTAATTTTGATATAGGTTTTCGGATTAGATGCGTATTGGCTGATAAGATTTTTGATTTCCTGATCGTTTATCATAGTCTCAATTTTTTCTTTTAAAAAATAATGTCATAAAATATAAAAAGAAAACATTTATTTTTAAAAGTCTCGTTTGATAAATTTAAGAAAAGATAAAAAGCTTATTTAAGGGATATTTTAAGTATGAAGATAAAAGGCGTGATTGTAGCTGCCGGTTACGGAACCAGGCTTTTACCTGCAACCAAGACCCTGCCCAAAGAGATGCTTCCTTTGGTCGATACTCCTTCAATCGATTTTATAATCAAGGAATTTATTGAAAGCGGGATAAAGGATATTTTAATTATCACCCACCGGAAAAAAAAGGCGCTGGAAGACTATTTTGACAGAGACCCTGAGCTTGAAAAAGTTTTTATAGAAAACGGCAAGATCAAAGAACTGGAAAAAATAAAACCCTATGACGCCAATATTGTTTTTACCCGCCAGAAGGTGATGAACGGCACAGGCAATGCCTTATTGGAGGCGGAAAGCTGGCTTTCCGAAGGACCGTTTGTGATGGCTTATCCCGATGATATTGTTTTTTCTGAAAAACCCCTTGCTCTCCAGATGATTGAAGCTTATCAAAAACATCAAAAGAGCATTCTGGCTGTCATGTCTTTTCCGGGCGATGTGTCCCGCTACGGAGTTATTGATCCTTTCAAGAAACTGGATGAGAAAACTTATCAGATTAAAGGAATTGTAGAAAAGCCGAAGCCCGGAAAAGAACCGAGCAGGATGATTTCAATCGGAAGGTATCTTTTTGAGCCGTCTATTTTTGAAAAATTGAAAACAAGGCTTGTAAATCATGAAAAAGGCGAGTTTTATGTAACAGAAGGAATAGAAGAGCTGGCACTGGAAGAAAAAGTGGCTGCGTATGAGTTTACAGGGAAAAGAATCGATACGGGTCAGGCAGAAGCTTTTTTTGAAGCGGTTTTAGAGTATTCTTTAATGAGACCTGATTTAAAAAAAGTGCTCTGTAATTTTATCAAAGAAAGGAATCTTTATGACTGCTAAGAAAAAAATAAAAACAGTGAAAATTAAAAAAATAGAGCCCGGTATTGTTTTACGCGGGGGGAGACTGGAAATTATTTCCGACGGAGGGATTCCTTCATGGGATATTGAAGACAAGGATATTTTCATCGGCGAGAAAAATCTGAAGCTGATTGCCTCGTCATCTGAAAAAATTCTTGCGGAAGTAGTGGGTTATGACGAACAGTTTATGGAGCTCCCTGTTTTGTTTAAAAATGATCAGGTGAAAATAAAGGAAGGAACGGTTTATATTCCGATTAAAATCTGTTCCAACCATATTTTAGGGAGCAGCCCGGTCTGTGATATTTATGGGAATATTTATTTTGTGGATCTCAGAGAGCTGCAGGAGAATCAGCAGTCTATTATCTATAAATATCTGATTGATGAAAAAAAGCTGATTCCCTATATTATTGGGATTCCGGCGCCTACCTCACTGAGTTATTTTGAAGGAGTGCTTTATATTACCAGCATGGTGGACAGGAAACTTTACCGCTGTGTGGCTCAGGGAGAATATGAAGTCATGGCTCAGGGGCTCGGAAGTGTTTTTGGAACCGCAGTCAATTCTCTGGGTGAAATCTTTGTAGGGGATCAGACTGGGAGTGTTTTTAAAGTAGATTCAACCGGGAAAGCGGCTTTTTTCACCTCGATTCCTGAAAGCTTTAAAGGTTATCACTTTGTTTTTTCAAAAGACGATGATCTTTTTATTTCTATTCCTTCCAATGTGGGGAAAAATTCAATTTACCGCGTTACCCGCGAGCAGTCGGTTAAACCTTATCTTGAAACGATGAATATTCTGGGCGGAATCGCGATCAATCCGAAGGGGGAATTTTTCTGGGTAGAAAATACGCGGGAGGATGGAGCTGTGTTTAAAATTGATCCGGAAGGTCATGTAAGAAAAATTTTAAGCGCCAGTTTTATACTGGGGCTTACATTCAGCTCAAACGGAGATTTAGTTGTCACTGACTTGCACAATATTTATATTATTAAAAAACATTGGATGGAGGATTAGGATGGAAAAAGATTCACCTGAAATGCTGGCGCAATACTTTAGAAACACGGTAAAAGAAATGGAAGCCTTTGTAGATATTTATGACAATCAGGCAGTCACAGCCCAAAATGTTTTTCAGCCCGCAAAATTGACCAATCGCGATAGATTTCAAAAATTTATGAATTATCTGATCCGCCCTGAAAGTAAGATTATCGGCAAAGAAAATATTTTAGAGTTTTATAAAAATTTTCAGGCTGGAAAATCTTCTTTGATTCTGGGGGAGCACAAAAGTAATTTTGATGTGCCTGGATTTTGTGCGATGATGTATCGGGAAGAAAACCCTGTTTTCAGCGAAATATTTGAGAAAATTGTTTTTGTGGCAGGACGCAAGCTCAATGAAGACAGTATTTTTGTAAAAATCATTGCCGAGACTTTCAACCGGGTGATTGTTGTCCCTAAAGGAGAAGGACAGGTTGACGACAAGGAAGAACAGAGAAAAATTCTTGAAATCAATATGGCGACCCAGCGGTTTATCCGCAATAATAAAGATAAATATATTTTTCTGGTTTATCCTACGGGAACCCGATCGAGACCATGGGATAGAAATACTTATAAAGGGATTAAGGAAGTTTATAATTATCTTAAAAACTTTGAACAGATTATTTATCTTTCAATCAATGGAAACTGTCTTCCTCCGACCACAACCGGGATGGCGTGGGAAATACCGAAAATAGACCAGTTTAATGTTATTTTTTCAAAACCTGTCAGCGGGAAAGAATTGATTCAAAACGGGGAAAAAGAATTTCAGGGAGAAAAAGAAAGTTTTAAGCAGTTTTTAATCGATAAAGTGATGGATCAAATATACGGACAGAAAGGAATCATGCCCTGGGATGAAAAATAGCAAGTGGTTTATGAAAAGAGGCATAGAAGAAAGAAAAAAAATTTGACATTATTTTAATAAAGTGATTTATTTGATAATGCCATTTTTTATAAAAAATGGGGAAAATTAGAAGGAGATTTTAAATGAAGCGAGTGTATCTGGGCAACTTGAGCTTTGCCATGACTGAAGACGAAATTAACGATGTTTGTTCTGAAGTAGGAACGGTCGTCTCTGTTAAAGTAATTCAGAATCCAGAAAATGGAAGATCAAGAGGATTTGCGTTTGTTGAGATGGAAACAGAAGAGCAGGCTGCCGCTTTAATTGAAAAACTGAATGATCAGGAATTAAACGGAAGAAAAGTAATGGCTGCGATTGCACGCGAAAAACAAAGAAATACCGGTGGTTATAAAAGAAATAATTTTCGAAGAGACAGAGAAAACAATTATTAATAAATTAAAATAAGGGTAATATTTGAGCTTTATTTGAGTTTTTCAATAAAGCTCATTTTATCTTTTCAATCTTTTATAGGTTAAAATACAAACGGAGGCTTCTTGAAAAAAGTCATTGTCTGTATCAAAGAAGTCCCTGATGCAAAAGAGATTGAAATTGATCTTGAAACAGGGCTTTTAAAAAGGGAAAAAGCTTCTTCGATTATTAATCCTTCAGATGAAACTGCGCTTTCTTATGCGCTAGAACTTAAAAAAAATCATGGATTTTCTATTATTGTTCTCAGTATGGGACCTAAACAAACAGAAACAGTCCTTCAATATATTTTATCATTAGGTTTTGATGAAGCTTTTCTTCTTTCAGACCCTTTTTTTTCAGGCTCCGACACATGGGCGACTGCTTTTGTTTTGTCTGAAGCAATTCGGTTTTTAGGCGGGGCGGACTTTATTTTTTTCGGGCATCAGAGTCTTGATGGCGATACAGGCCAGGTGCCTAATGAGACGGCTGAAATCCTTCAAATCCCTTCTTTTACACATGTGCTGAATTTTTCCTATCAAGAAGGCAAGTCTTTTGTCTGTTGCCAGTTTGAAGATATTATTGATTTTGAAGCAGAATCACCTTTTACAGTCTCGTTTATTGAAAATGAAAAAAGTGAATTTCTTTTTCCTGAAGCAAAAAACTATTTTAATGGTGAAAAAAAAGTTCAGATTCTTGATTCATCTGTTTTGAAAACAGAAAAAGAAAGAGTAGGGCTTTTAGGTTCTCCGACACAGGTGAAAAAAGTTGAAACTGCTTTATTCCAATCGAGGACGCCCGATTTATTCAATTTTGATTCAAAAAAGTTTAAAAACTTTTATTCTGATAAAATATTTAAAATATTTGAAAAAAAATCTTGACAAGAAATAAAATAACTTTTTTTATATTGCTATAATCTCTCAAATTGAATGGGTGAAAACCTGATTTTATTCAGTTTTCAAAAGAAGAAGGAGGATGCTTCAATGTTTTTAATGGATAAAAAATTTGTTTCAAAAATACAGGATATCTTTATTCATGAAATGACAGTCATTCCTTCACGGATCAGAGACGGTTCTTTTAAAATGGAAGATATGGTTCCAGGATACAGATGGGAATATCTGATTGCTCCCGAAGATCTTCCGCAAGTCAGCCTGACGCCTAAGGAAACAGTTTGGGAAGAAGGGCATGTGAAGCTTTACCGGTATAAGGCACAGGTGCCTGATCCGGCAAAACCCCCGTTAGTCATGGTTTATGCCTTAATTAACAAGCCTTTTATTTTGGATTTGAGACCCGGGAACAGTTTGATTGAATATCTGGTGAAAAACGGTCAGGATGTTTATTTGGTTGATTGGGGTGAACCTGTTGAAGAGGATAAGTATCTTGAGCTTGATTTTTATATTGAGCATTATATTGACCGTTGTGTTGATAAGGCAAGAGAATTTTCAGATGCCGAAAAAGTAAACCTCTTTGGATGGTGTGTCGGGGGTAGTTTGGTATTAATTTACGCTGCTCTCCATAATGAGAAAGTAAATTCTTTAATTACGCTCACCACACCAGGAGACACAACTAAGGGAGGAATGCTTTCGGTATGGGCAGATAAAGATTATTTTAATATAGACAAAATTATCGATGTTTTCGGAAATATTCCCGGAAAGTTTATCCGTTATGGAGTTGTTGAAATTTATGCGGATAGAGAACTTTTAAAAAACAACATTTTTTATGAAAACTTAAATAATCCTCAATTTCTCCATCTTTATATGCTGATTGAAAAATGGATGAACGAGAATATAGATTTTCCCGGAAGAGTTTTTAAGAAATTTATTGAAAATGTCTTTCAAAATAATTCACTTTTAAAAGGCAATCTTGAAATTAACGGTAAAAAAGTCGATTTAAAAAAAATCACCTGCCCTTATTTAAACATGGCGGCTCAGTTGGATCATTTGGTTCCCTTTGATTCGACAAAAATAATTAACGATTATGTCGGATCAAAAGAAAGTGTGGTGGAAATTATTCCCGGAAGCCATGTCGGGCTTGCTTTTGAACCTATGGCTCAGCAGGTAGGCTGGACAAAATTATTAAACTGGCTGAAAAATCATTCTGAAAGACCCCAGGTAAAAGAGAAAGAAATAAAAGAAAAAACAAAGAAACATTAAAAACATTTGGAAGTAAAACTATAAATTATTAAAATTATTAGCATATTATATTGAAAAAACTTTACAGGAAATAATTTTTTCGATAAATCAATATTTTAAAAGGAGTGGCAAATGGAGTTATCAAATCTGTTTTATTTTGGAGCTTTCCTGAAAAATGCCGGTCTCATTGCTTTTGGAGGGGCTAGTATCCTAGTTATCTATATAGCATTCAGAGACAGATTAAAAAGAGGATTGTACGCATTTCTCTTTCCTTATCACCTTTATTATTCTATGGAGAGAATGAGACATCCTTGGAAAAAACAGATTAATAAAGTTTTGTTTGGGGGCTTTTTTGCGTTTTTGGCAGGGATTATTTTTACAGATATTTTATCTGATTCCCAGCAGCTTGCTTTAGCCTTACTCAAGGGGATCACGACGGGAAGTTTTTATGCGTTGATGGCTTTTGCGATCATCCTGATTTTTAAAACAACCGATCTGGTTAACTTTGCTCAGGCAGATATGGTTACTGTATCTGTATTTTTCCTGATAACTATTTTGGGCGGATTTTCAGATCAGTTTCTGACAACCTATCCATCAGAAATTGCAATGGTGTATGGTCTTGCGATTCTGATCATGATTTTATTTGCCGGAGGTTTTGGCGCTCTGACAGAAATGGTTTTTATCAAGCCGATTCAAAAACAGCATCCGATTTCACAGATTATTCTGACACTTGGTCTCAGCATGTTTTTTATGGGAATCAGCGGGGTCGTTTTATGGGATCAAGATCCTCATACACTTCCGAATATTATTGGTCGGGATGTTTACAGAACTTCTGTTTATGAAGATATAAAAACTAAAAACAACGCTTTTGCGGGAGAGATTAAAAATATTATTGTCATGAGTTCTGAAACAGATATAAAAGTTCAGATCGACGGGGCAGTAGAAGGATTTAAAAACCAGAAAAATATTGAAAATATAGATATGCTTTCGGCTGAAATAGAAAAAGCAATGAGCTATGATAAACTAGAACAGTTTTCCGAGGTTATTGATAAGATTTCAGGTCTTTATTCATACGGTGAAGACAGCAAGGATATTAAGACAATTGTCCAGCATTTGAAAAATGTAAAAAACGATTTATCTGATGTGAGAGTTAATTTAGAAAAAAGTATTGAAACAGCTCAAAAGCTTGCCAATCTTCCGCCTAAAGAATATAAAGATGTCCGGGATAGTTATGATGCTAAAACAAAGGCGATAGAAGATGAATTTGACAAGGAGAAAGCGTCTGTGGAAGCTTCCTCTTTGACTGATGAAGAAAAAACTATCAAATTAGAATCGCTTCAAAAAAACAAGACAAAGGATTTAATGGGTGTTTATTCAATAGATACTTTTGCTTCAGAGAAAGAAGGGGAAATGAAAATTGTGCCTCCAAGTGCGATTATTAAGTTTACGGAAACGGTCACCATCACAAAAGACGGTCTTCTCGCGGTCGGCGTTACACTGATTATCATGCTGATTATTTTCCTTCTGTTTAAATATACTTTATTGGGAATTGCATTGCGGGCAACTGCACAGAGTCAGAATACATCAAAATTGATGGGAATTAATGTTGATAAAGTTTTTATTTTTAGCTGGGTGGTTTCTATCACTCTTGCCTCAATCGCGGCGCTCTTCTTTGCAATTGCAACCGATATGAGAACCAATATCTTGACATTCTCTTTTGGAAACTTAATGTTAAAAGGGTTCTCTGCTGCGGTTTTAGGAGGATTTTCAAGTCTTCCAGGTGCGGTTTTGGGAGGATTTTTACTTGGAATATTTGATAATATTTTAAGTTATACCGATATGAGAGAGGTTCTTTCTTTCGGTATTATTTTAGCTGTATTGATTATCAAACCTGACGGACTTTTCGGGCATTCTGGAGCCAAGAAAGTCTAATATAAACCAAAAGGAGTGTAACGATGACCACATTTATATCAACGATTTTCGGGCTGGCAGGGATGCTTTTTTTCTTTCTGGCCTTTATAAAAGATAAACCATCTACAAAAAGAACTTATAAAATGCTGGCAGGAGCCTTTATCCTGCTCTTTCCTTTCATTATGACCAGCTGGGTGCAGGGGATTAATACTGCCCTTGTTTATGCGATTTTAGCGATTGGACTCAATATCCTTCTTGGAAATGCAGGGCAAATTTCTTTGGGACACGCTGCTTTTTATGCGGTTGGAGCCTATATTTCCTCTGCATTAGTACTGCATGCGGAACTTCCTTTGTTCTTATCCATTTTATTGGCAGGGATTGGAACTGCGATTGTCGGATTTCTTTTAGGAACACCGGTTCTCCGCTTAAAAGGACACTTTTTGGGAATCGCGACATTGGGACTCCATGTCTTGATTTATAATTTGGTAAAAGATAAATTGAAAGGGGTCGTTTTTGGGGCGTCTGCAAAAATGCCTGAAGTTCATAAAATCAGTTATTTGACTAAATCATGGGAATACAGCCTGAAAAATTCTCTCTCATCTTTGGATTATCAAATAGAAATTTTAGGAAAATCCAAACCTTTTTACTATGATTTTGTCGATACAATAACAAAATCAATTGGTCAGATTACAGAATACTTTATTATTTTTGTGATACTTGTATTATTGGTTTATATGGCAAGAAATATTTTACGCACTAAAGTTGGAAGAGCTTTGGCAGCTTTAAGAGACAGTGAAGTGGCAGCAAGAATGCTTGGCGTTAATATTGCGATTTTCAAGAATATTGCTTTTGGACTCTCTGCATTTTATGCCGGGATAGCGGGAGCGATTTATGCGCATACCACAGGAGCTTTGGATGAAACCAGTTTTGAATTGACTATTTCATTGATGATTTTAGCCATGATTATTATTGGAGGGATCGCAACGATTCAAGGAGCCATTATTGGAGCTTTTTTCTTCCAGGTTTTAAACATGCAGGTTATTCCTCTGATTTTTTCAAGCGGAAAGGGGCAGATGCTGGGAAGCACTATCATGGGACTTTGTGTCGTCTTGGCCGTTATTTTCGTCCCAAAAGGGATTGTTTATATGCTTTGGCAAATGAAAATCAAACTAACCCAAAAAAGGAGCTAAAACATGGCATTGCTGGAAATAAAAGACTTAGTAATGAGATTTGGCGGTTTAACTGCGATCGACCATTTAAATATGAAAATTGAAGAAGGAACTATTGTTGCTTTAATCGGTCCAAACGGTGCCGGAAAATCTACTTTTTTCAACTGTGTGACAAGAATTTACGAAGTAACCAATGGAGAACTTTATTTTAACAATGAAGATTTAAGAAAATATGACCCTCATGAAATTATTAAACTTGGGATTGCACGGTCTTTTCAAAATCTTGAGCTTTTTGATAACTTGACAGTTTTAAACAATTTGCTGGTAGCTCAGCATTTAAAAATTAAACCTGTCAAAACACCTGGAGTAGGGGGGATTTTATCTTTTTTTTCAGATATGTTCCTTTTACCTTCTACAAAAAAAGTCGAGAAAGAAGCTGTAATGGAAGCTTTAAAAATACTCGATCTCCTTGGACTTCGCGGAATTGAAAATCTCTTGGTCAGTATTCTTCCTTATGGAACCCGTAAATTAATAGAGCTGGCAAGAGCGCTGATTACGAAACCAAAGTTTCTCATGCTGGATGAACCTGCTGCTGGACTGAATGAAAAAGAGAAAAAAGAGCTTGGAATTCTTTTAAAGAGAATCAGAGATGAGCTTGGAATTACACTTTTAGTTATTGAGCATGATATGTCATTGGTAATGAGTATTTCTGAATATATTTATGTCTTAAGCTTTGGTAAACCGATTGCGGAAGGTAAACCTTCTGAAGTACAGAACAATCCAGCCGTTATTGAAGCTTATCTTGGAAAAGAGGAGGAATAAAATGGCTCAAGAAAAATCTGGTTTGAATGAAGCAATAAATGAAACAGTTGATTGGGAAACGCTTGTTATTGAACCTTCTAAAATCTGCCGTGCGCCGAAATTGGATGGAGAAGAAGTAGATTCTCAGAACTTGGCATTGAAACTTAATAATATAGATGCGTATTATGGAAAGGTTCAGGCTTTAAGAAGAGTTTCATTTGGGGTTCCTACAGGAGCAATCGTATCACTTTTGGGCGCAAATGGAGCTGGAAAATCAACCACTCTTCGTGTTATTTCAGGTATGGTAAAAGCGGCAAACGGAGATGTCGAACTTTTTGGTGAAAAAATTGTACACATCAGCCCTGAGAAAATAGTTGCCAGAGGTTTAATCCATGTCCCTGAAGGAAGACAAGTGTTTCCTGAATTGACAGTTGAAGAAAACTTGAAAATCGGTTCTTATTCTGTCAAACAGAATAATAAAGAAAGAGCTGAAAGTATTGATATTGTCTATACTTTTTTCCCAAAACTGAAGCAAAGACGAAATCAGATCGGTCAGACCTTAAGCGGTGGCGAGCAGCAGATGCTTGCGATAGGAAGAGGGCTTATGGCTAAACCAAAAGTTCTTCTTTTAGATGAGCCTTCATTAGGGCTTGCTCCGGTTATTGTAAAAGAGATTTTTGAAATGCTGAAAAATCTGAATAAACAAACGGGAATGACAATTCTCCTTGTCGAACAGAATGCTTCGAAAGCGCTTAAAATATCGCATTTTGGATTTGTTCTTGAAACTGGAAAAATTGTTATGGGAGATAAAGCGCAAGTCTTACTTGCTAATGAGGATATTAAAAAAGCATACTTAGGCGGACACTAAGAAGTAGAACGGATTCAGGAACTTGTGAGAAAAATTATTTTTAATCGAATAGAAAATGAGATTCAAAGATAATAGAAAACTATAAATAAAGCGGGGAAAGTTTTTTCCCGCTTTTTATCACCTCTCAACAAATTCTATTTATCCTTTTAGAATCTGCATCCTTTGCTTTAATGAATGTGAACGGAGCAAGGAATGAAAATTTTTCATGAAAGATATGAATTAAAAGAGCAGGATGAAATAACAAAACTCTGGAAAGCTTACGATTATCATGATGGTAATGATAAAGTGCTGAGGGTATATTTCAATTTCAATCTGAATCATCTGGAGCAAACTTCTTTTTTAAATAAATTACAAATACATCAATTTTTTAAAATAAGTGATTTTTTTTATGAAGAAAATGATTTTGTATTTGTCTATCCATGGTTTGAAAAACAAGATGTTTTTAAAATCCAAATTCATCCTGAAAAAAAAATTAAAATTCTATTAGAGCTTTTTCAACGCCTTGAGTCATTTCACGCTCAAGGAATTATTTTTAAAAATCTTGATTCAAGGTATATTTATTTTGATGAAAATCTTAATGTTTCATTTGATTATGCGGCATTGTTTATTGATCAGGAATTTTTTTCTTCTAAAGAAAAAAACGCTTATTTTCGTTTTCTGCCACCTGAATCCACTGGTTTTATAAAAAAGGAAGAAGATCAAAGAAGTGATATTTATTCGTTGGGTGTTTTTTGTTATGAATTTCTGACTGGAGAAAAAATATTTGAAGAAAAAAAATTAAATCTTGAAGAAATATTTCATAAAATATTAACTTATGATTTTCCGGATCGTCTTATGAAAATGAAATTAAATGATTTACACGAAATTATAAAAAAAATGACCGAAAAAGAAATGGATTCCCGTTATCCCGATGTAAATAATTTGATGAAAGATTTTCAGAAAAAGTTCAATTTTTCGCTTCCTTCATTTGATAAAAGTAAAATCATTCTAAGACCTGAACTCTACCAGGAAATTCAAGAAAGAATAAGCAATTTATTAAAAAAAGAAAAATTTTTCTTTATCCTGAAAGGTAAAAGCGGTACTGGTAAAAGTTATATTTTAAAAAAAATAGCGGATATGATATCTAAAAATAAAATAGATTATGAGGAAATTAAAGGTTTTTCTTCCTATCCCTATTCATTTCTGGATGAGATCAAAAAAAAGCTGAATTTAAAAATAAAAGATTATCAGAAAATAATGGATCTAAATCTGCCTCTTCTTTTGGTTGAAAATATACAGAGAATCGATGAATCAAGTTTAAACCTGCTTTTAAAAAAGAAAGACTTAAAATGGATTGGTGTTTTAAATGAGGAAGAGTCTTTTTCTTTTTTCCATCAATTGAAAATAGAAAAAGAAACAGTAGAAATTCCTCTTTTTACCGGAGTAGAAATTAAAAATTATATCAATGATTTACTGGATGAAAAAATAGAATTAAGGGAAGATGTTGTAGAAGAAATCTTGCAGGAGGCGAAAGGGAATCTGAAAACAGTTCAAATTATCTTGAAATTTTTATATGAAAGTAAAAATCTAGTCTATTTTAATCAAAAATGGGAATACCAAAATGAAGAGAAATTAGGAAAAATTCTTGGCAATCTTTTGATCAATAATAATTTTGATATCCTTGAAGATGAGCTGAAATTATTTTTGAAAGATATTTCTATTTATGGTTTTGTAATTGATATTGAAATTGTAAAGAAAATGAAAGGAGATTTTGAAGGAACATTTCAGGAAATAAAAAGACTTTTTAAACTTTCTGAAGAAAAAAAGATACTTGAAAAACAAGAAAAAAATTATCAGTTTAATAATCAAAAATACTATTATTATTTCTATAATCTTAATAGTGAAGAAGAAAAAGAAGAAAAACATCTTGCAATCGCAAAAACGCTTGAAAGATCAAAAGGAATCGAGAATAAAAACTATGCCCTTTTTTATCATTATTCGCACACTCAGGAATTTCGTAAAACTTATATTTGGGGAAAAAGTCTGGTGAATGAGATGGTTCATCAGTATGCCTATAGTATGGCAATAGAAGTATTTGAAAAAATATCGGAATGTTTTTATAAAATAGAAGGAATTGGTTCGGATGATTATCTTTACTACTATGAATTGATTCAACTGATGATGAATATTTATATTTTTAAAGGAAATTATGATAATTTTATCCAGATATTAAAAGATTATGGTTTGGAAACTGGAAAGAATCAGAAAAATCAGGAAAGTCTGGCAGGAATTAATCTCAATCTTGGAAAATTTTATGCTCTCAAAGGAGATTTTAAAGCTGCAAAAGAGTGGTATCAAAAAGCTGTTCAAATCGCTGAAAATATTAAAAACGGGACATTGATCAGAAATGTTTATGAAAATATTTCAATCAATTATCTTTTTTCAAGCCGATTCAGAGATGCTATCTGGTATTTTGAAAAAGCGGAAAAATTCTATCACAGCAATGATATCAAGGAAAGCCGAATGCTTTCCCTTTTGGGTGCGCTCGGATTTGCTTATGCTAATCTGGGAGAATATAAAAAAGCTGAAAAACTTTTAAAACAGGTAGAAGCTTTAATTAAAAAAGAAAAAAATCCTCATTTAAAATATATCGGAATTCATTACACCATTCTGGTAAGAAGCAGAATAGGAAACTGTGACTGGCTGGACGAACAGGATGCTTTATCCTACTTGAATGAAGTGAAGCAGCAGAAAAACAAGCTTTTGGAATATAGTTTATATTTTAGCGTAGGGTATTATTACTATAAAAAAGGAAATTTAGCAAAAGCATTTGAATATGTCCTGACTTCTGTGAAAATTGGTGAAAAACTCAAAATGGAAGTAGGAATTCAGGCTTCGTATATTCTTCTGGCTGAGATAGCGGTCCACTTAAAAAAACATGCATTGTTTATAAAAGTTTTTAAAAAAATTAAATTTATGATTAAAAAACAGCGCAATCTTTTTATTTCTCAGTGGCTTTTACGATTAAACGCTCTCAGGATGAGCTATATGGTTAATGCGGATGAGGCTAAAATTAAAAGAGAGATTCTGAAAGCAATTGAATATTCCAAAAAACTGAAATTGAAAACGGAAATAGTAAGAAATTATTATACTTATTCTGTCATTTGTTTTAATCTTGGAGAGATTGATAAAGGATTTAGTCTGGAAGAAAAAAGCTTATCCTTGTTCCGCCGCTATGAGATGAAATGGGAAGAGGAAAATCTGAAAAAACAGATTCTTGAATACCGAGTTCAGGCCAATCGTGAAGTTATGAATGAAAAAATGAAGTTTGAAATTATCCATAAAGTAACCCGTCTGATTGAAAAGGAAAAAGATATCAAAGAACTTTTTACCGAGATGATGGATATGCTTATTATTCTTTCAGGCTGCAGTAAGGGAGCTTTGTTTCTTCAAAAAAAATTCGGAATAAAACTTGAATGTCAAATTGGAATTTCAGGAGATTTTAAACCAGATGAATCTGTTATGAAAACGATCCATGAAACATTAAAATATTTTGTTAATCCTCATCATTGCACTTATTCTTATCTTTATCTTCCTATTGTTTTTCAAGAGCGTTTTATTGGGGTGATTTATCTTGAGAATGCAAAGATGAAAAACATTTTTCATCAAGAACTACTGATTATATTAAATATTCTTTCCAGTGTTTTCGGTGTTTTAGCCGAGAATGCCTCAAACTATAAAAAATTGCAGGAAGAAAAGCAAAAATTAGAAAAAATAGTTGAAGAAAGGACAAAAGAACTTGAAATAATAAAAGTGAAAAAAGAAAATGCAGATGAGGAAAAAGAATGATTCATTATGGCGATTCTGGAGGAATCAATGAATAATATACTGGCTTTAATCGGTAAAATCAGTTCCTTATGGGAATCTATTCATGACGATATTGATAAGCTATTAGAAAGATGCGTTGAGATTATAGCTGAACATATAGAAGTTGAAGTTTGTTCAATTTATCTTTTTAATGAAAAGAATTCTGAAATTTATCTTCAGGCAAATAAAGGCTTAAATAAAGAAGTGGCTAAAACGATCCGGCTTTATCCTGGGGAAGGCTTGGTTGGAAATGTATTTCAGGATGAAAGAGTGATTTATGAGAAAAATGCCGTTAAAAACTCCTATTATAAAAATATACCTGGTCTGGGAGAAGAAGATTACCCCCTTTTTCTTGGGATTCCAATCAGTTTTAAAAAAATTAAAACCGGTGTTTTGGTGCTTCAATCCAGTAAAAAAAAGAATTATAATAATATCGAAATTTCTCTTTTAAAATCGCTGGCAGCTCAACTGGCAATTTTAATTCGCAATTCAGAGCTTTATCAGAATCAGATACATATTGAAGATAAACTTTTTACACAGACAAGTTCTTCGGAAAATAGAAGAATAAAAGGGAAGGGGGTATCCAAGGGAATTGTGGTTGGCGCCGCTTATATTATCAGGGATACCGAAAATCTTGATGAAGTAAAAATAGAAAAAATCGCTTCATCAGATATTGACAAAGAGGAAAATTATTTTGAAGCTGCTTTAAAAAATGCGGTCAGCGAACTTGAGGCAATTCATCTTCGACTCAGCGAGAATTTAGAGGACATAAAGAAAATAATCGAAGCACAGATTATGCTTCTAAAAGATCCTGGACTTTATAAAAAAATAAAAAATTTTATACAGAAAGGATATTCTCTGGCATCTGCGCTTAAACTGACTTTAGAAGAATATAAAATTATTTTTGAGAATATGAGTGATTCCTATTTTCAGGAAAGACTTCTGGATATCAAAGACATCTTATCACGGGTTCTGGTTTTTGCTCAAACTAAAAATGAAAAACAATTTCCAAAAGACTGTGTGATTGTGATCAATGAAATGTTCCCGTCTCTTTTTATCCAACTCGATTTTACAAGGATCAAGGGAATAGTTACTAAAAAAATGACAACAACATCTCATAGCGTGATTATGGCAAGAGCACAACAGATTCCCATGATTACCGGAGTTGCAGATGTTTTTCAGTTTATAAAGGATAATGATGTCATTATTCTTGATTCTGAAAAAGAAGAAATCATTATTAATCCTTATCAGGAAGTATTAAAAGAGTATGAAAATCTGATTAAAAACATTGAAAAATTATCTAAAATCCATATTAAGGGAAAATCGATCACAAAAGACGGTGTCTTTGTGAAACTTTCGGGTAATATAGGTCTGATGCATGAAATCCCCTCTGTTCTATCTTCCCATTTTCATGATGTAGGACTTTATCGGACCGAATTTCTTTTTCTTTTGCGAAAAGAATTTCCGACAGAAGAAGAGCAGTATGAAATCTATGTCAGTATTTTAAAAAAATTAAAAGGAAAAGAAGTTACATTCAGAACTCTCGATCTTGGAGGAGACAAACAGCTTTCCTATTTTCCTCTTCCTGAAGAGGAGAACCCGCTTTTAGGATTTCGTTCGATTCGAATTTTTAAAAAACACCCTCAAATATTAAAAGAACAGTTAAAATCTCTTTTAAGGGCTTCCTATAACGGGAAAACGAGAATCATGTTTCCTCTTATTAATAATAATGAAGATTTAGGCTTTTGTTTTTCTGTTTTAAGGGAAGCTGAAAAAGAACTGATCAAAGAAAAGAAAAAATACAAAGTTCCGGCTATCGGGATAATGGTAGAAACACCAGCAGCGGCTTTTAATATTTCTAATATGGCGTCCTCGATTGATTTTATCAGTGTAGGAACAAATGATCTTTTGCAGTATTTTTTAGCGGTTGACCGAAATAATATTTACAATGATGATTCGTATAGCTTTTATGATCCAGGGTTTATTAAATTTTTGTTTTTTATCGGAGAAGAGGCTAAAAAAAATAAAATTGAACTGAATTTATGCGGTGAAATTGCAGGAAATCCTTTATTGACCCCTCTTTTATTGGCAGCCGGATTCCAAAAACTAAGCATGGTTCCTACTGCAGTAGAAGAAATTGTCCGTAAAGTGCAGGCGCTGGATATGGAAAAAATAGTTTCTCTGGCGGCAAAAATTATGACGCGGAAACGGTCTGTAGATGTGCAGGCAGAATTGAAAATTTTTCATAACCAGCTGATGAAAAAATAAAAAAATATGTCAAATATCTGACTTTTAAAAGCTTTATTGGAAAATAGAGTTTTTTATATTATATTAATTATGAATTTTCGATGTTATATCTATTGAATAAAGGGAACGGATAAAAAATGCTTGCAAATCTTTTAGGACCTGAAATTAAAGAAATGGTTGAGCTTCGGGATTGGGCCACAGTTAAGGAGATTCTTGAAGAATGGCCGGCGCCTGATATCGCGCATTTGATTCTTTTATGTGAGGAAAAATATCGGATTATTCTTTTCAGGCTCTTAAAAAAAGATTTGGCGGCAGAAGTCTTTTCTGAATTAGATACTGAAGATCAGGAATTTCTTTTAAAGAAAATGACCAGCGAACAGATCAAGCAGATTTTAGTTGAACTTTCGCCTGACGATAGAACGAGTTTTTTTGAAGAACTCCCGGATGAAGCGCTTCATAAAATGATGAATCTTTTGCCCAATGAACAAAGACGGGAAACTTTAAAACTTTTAGGATATCCTGAGAACAGTGTCGGAAGATTGATGACTCCGGATTATATTGTCGTCAGACCCCATTGGACCATTGAAAAGGCTCTGGAACATATCAGGCTTTATGGTCAGGATGCTGAAACAATTGATATGATTTATGTGGTGGATGATAATTGGCGTTTAATAGATGATATTCCAATAAGACGGTTTATTTTAACAAAAGGAGATAAGACGGTTTCTTTTCTCATGGATGAAAACTTTATTTCTGTCTCTGTGGATGCTGATCAGGAAGAAGCCGTAAAGATTATGGAAAAGTACCGTCTTCTTGCACTTCCTGTCTTGTCAAAAGACAGAATCCTTTTAGGAATTGTAACAAGCGATGATATTATTGAGGTTATGGCTGAAGAAACAACTGAAGACTTTCATAAAGCGGCAGCGATTAATCCTCTTGAAATGAAATATACTTCAGCCAGTTTTTGGGATCTTTATAAAAAGAGAGTCGGCTGGCTTATTTTGCTTTTTGTGACTTATTTTTTTTCATCTCAGATTCTGGTTTATTTTGAAGAATCTCTTCAAAAAATCATTGCTCTTTCTTTTTTTATCCCGGTTATTTTGGGTTCGGCCGGGAATGTTGCAACTCAGGCTTCTACGCTGGTGATCCGTGCGCTCTCTATGGGTGAGCTGACAATAGGAAAATGGCTTTCTGTCGTCAGAAAAGAGCTTTTTACAGCGCTTTTACTGGGCAGTACTCTCGCTATGGGGCTTTACCTTAGAACTGCATTAATCCATGATATTGAACTAGCGTCGATCAGCCATTTTCAACTTGCAATTGTTTTAGGGCTTTCAATGTTTATTATTATAATCTGGGCAAATATAGTCGGCAGTGTTCTTCCTATTATTTTAACAAAGTTTAAACTTGATCCCGCTGTTATTTCAAGTCCTTTACTCAGCACTTTGAATGATGCGACCGGGTTAATTCTTTATTTTTCAATCGCAAAATATTTTCTGGGGATATAAATGGAGGAAAAGGAAGAAATCCAAAAAATTTATTATGAAAATATCAAGGAATTTTTTTACGAAGCGTTAAAAAAAACAGACACACAACCGAAAAAATCGCATCAATTTATGAATCTTCATCATAAGGATTGCTGTGGAGATTGTCATAGCAAAAAATAATGTATTATTTGAACGGGATTAACGATAAAAAACTCAAATTCCGATCAGAAAGACCGGAATTTGAATTCTTATAAAAATAAGAGTTTACTCTAAAATTTCAAGAATAATTCTTTTGTTGCTTCTACCGGCGATCACTCCAATCAAAGTTCTGATTGCTCTAGCTATTCTTCCGCCTTTTCCGATTACTTTTGAGACATCTTCAGGGTTGACTTTGAGTTCCAGAATAGTTGATTTTTCACCTTCAACAACTTTAATTTTGACATCTTCAGGATGATCCACAATTGATCTTACAATACCTTCTACGAATTCTTTAGCTTTATCCATAGTATATCTCCTTGGTGTTTTGTTTAGTTTGATGCACTCAATAGCAAGATTTTACATTAAATAAAAAACTAAACCAGTCCTGCTTTTTTTGCAATTTGACTGATTGCGTCACTTGGTTGTGCGCCTTTTTTTATCCACGCCTTGTATTTTTCTACATCCACCTGAATTTCTTTTACGAGTTTTTCATTGGGCGAGATGTTGGGATAGTAATATCCAATTTCTTCAATAAACTTTCCATCTCTTTTTGTAGTAGATTCTGCAACTACGATTCTGTAGAAAGGGGCATGTTTTTTTCCCATTCTTTTTAATCTGATTTTTACCAAAAGATGACCTCCTGTTGTGTTCTATTCTATTTTAATAAAAGTTTATCACTTTTTTTAAAAACCTTTTCCCAGCATATTCATATCTATTTTCTGGCTTCCCATCAATTTTTCAACCATTTTCATGTTTTTAGAGAGTTTTTTCATCATTTTTCCCATTTTCTGAAAATGTTCAATAAACATTGTGACATCTCGAATTGTAGTGCCGCTTCCTTTTGCAATTCTTCTTTTTCTGGATGATTCTATTATTTTATAAAGTCCTCTCTCTTTTTTTGTCATTGAGAAGATAATAGCTTCCATTTTTTTTATTTCCGCTTCAGCTTTAGAAGCATCTACATTTTTCATATTTCCGGGCAGAGGCATCATCTGCATAATCGAAGAAAAACTGCCTATTTTTCTCATCATTTTCAATTGAGTAAGAAAATCATTTAAATCTATATTGCCGGACATCATTTTTTTTGCTAACTGTTCCGCTTCATCTTCTTCAATGACTTTCTGGGTTTTTTCAACAAGAGATAAAATATCTCCCCGACCCATAATTCTGGAAGCAATCCGGTCTGGATAAAAAATTTCAAGATCTTTGATTTTTTCGCCGACCCCGATAAATTTAACCGGTTTTCCGATAGCTTTTTTGATGGATAAAGCGGCGCCGCCTTTTGAATCACTATCGAACTTTGAGAGTATAATTCCTGTGAGATTTAATTTTTCATTAAAAGAAGCTGCGACATCTACAATGTTCTGCCCTGCCATTGAGTCTGCTACAAAAAGGATTTCATGGGGATTGATCTCTTTTTTCAGTCTGGATAATTCGTTCATCATCTCATCATCGATATGAAGACGACCGGCAGTATCCAGAATTAAGACATTGTGGATATTTTTTTTGGCATATTTTAAGGCGTTTTGTGCAATCAAAACTGCATCTTGATGATCTTCAGTATAAAAAGCGAATTTTTCTTTTTCAGCCAGAACCCTGAGCTGATCTTTTGCCGCAGGTCTGTAAACATCGGCTCCGACTAGAAGTACATTGGCTTTATCTTTTAAGAAATATGCGAGTTTTGAAGCTGTCGTAGTTTTTCCGCTTCCTTGCAGACCTACCATCATAATAACAGTAGTTTCTCCGCTTTTCAGATTGAGCTCGGGGGTTTCAGTACCCAGGTAAGCGATCAATTCATCGTAAACAATCTTATAAAACTGTTCTAAAGGAGAGACTTTTTTAAAGACTTCCTGTCCAAGAGCTTTGTCAGTTATATCAGAGATAATATCCTTGACAACCTTATAATTGACATCTGCTTCTAAAAGAGCCAGGCGGATCTCTCTGATACCGTCTTCTATATTTTTAGAGCTGATTTTACTTAAGCCTTTCAGTTTTCTGAAAATACCGTCAAATTTTTCTTCTAATCTTTCAAGCATGTTTTACCATTTTTTTCAATGTATTTAAAAATAAACAAGAATTAAATTTAATGAAAAAAAGAATGAAATGAAAACTTAAATTAAAAATAAAAGATTCATTCAAAGAATGAAATTTATAAGTCTTTGTTATCATCTTTCTGTTAAATAATTTATAAAAGATTGTTCAATTTGTTTAGTTTTTTAAATCTTTCTTTTCTATATTTAATTAAGAAATTATTTAAAATTCTCTTTTTTGAGTTAAAAATCATAAATTGGAATAATTAAGATTATAAAGATATGATTTTTTTGCAAAAGAAAAAAGTGCGAATGCTTGGAATATTTATTCTATCAATGATGGAAGAATGTTTATGAAAGATCAATTTTTTGTTAAAAATAAAAAAATTTTGTTTTGTTTTTATATTTTGTTAATATTTTATTTAGAGTTTTAACTCGTCTTTTAAAAAATTTTTTCAAAAGGAGAAAAAAATGAAAAAACTTCTTTCATTCTTGGCTGTAATGGCTCTGCTCGTATCTCTGGTTTCTTGCGGCGGTGCAAAAGGTGAAACTACTGCAGCAAATACTGAACCAGAAATTCCACAGGCAAAAGTAACTGATGCTCCAATGGGTCCTATGCCTTCTTGGGTAATCGCAGGTGACTCTGTTGGAGTGAACTCTGAAAAGCAAAAAGTTATCTTTTTCATCGGATACGGAGAGTCAAAAGACCTTTCTACTGCTAAAGAAGCTGCTCAATTAAATGCAGCGGCAGCAGCAGCGAAAGCAATCAAATCTCTGGTTACAGCACAAGTTGCAAGAGCTTGGGAATCAATTGGTTCTGGTGAAGACGAATCAAAAGAGCAAGTTATGAAAGGACTTGAAGCTCAAGTATCTAAAAATGTAGATGTTTCTGGTATGCTCAAAGGTGACCAATACTACAGACAAGTTGTAAAACCAAAAATCGTAAATGGTAAATTGGCTGGATGGTCAACTCCTATGTATGAGTACTATGTCAGATATTCTATGGAATATGACAGATATATTGCTGCAAGAGACGGAGTTCTTGATCAGAAGAAAAAAGAAACCAAGCTGAACGACAGACAGAAAAAACTCTATGCTGATATGGAATCTAAATTAGATGAATTAGACGCTTCTACTGAAGAAGAAAAAATTCAATAATTTTTGATTCTTATTTGAAACAAGAGGAGGATTCTCCTCTTGTTTTTTTTTCTCTAAACTTTATTCCTCTTAAAATTTTTAATCTTAAGTATAAATAAAAGGATTTTAACAATGCCTTTTGTCCTTTATCATGGGAATGATATTAAGCTGATTCGAAAAAAAACATCTGTTTTTGAAAAAAAAATGCAAAATGAAAATCCTGATCTTCAGATTGTGATACCTGAAAATCCCTCTTATGAATCTTTAATGAATCAACTGTCTTCAGGAAGTCTTTTTGGTGAAAAAATACTTTATAAAATTTATGACTGTGAAAAAATACCGAAAATTGAAACTCTATTAGAAAAAGAAATTGAAGATATCGTTTTAATGATTTCCTATCAAGAAACCCTTCCTTTTAGGAAAAATTTAAAAAAACTTGAAAAAGAAAATTTTAATCTTCCTAAAAACTATGAATTGGAAAAATATCTTATTAATAAGTTTAAAAATAAAATCTCGGCAGAAGCGGTTTTTTATCTTTCAAAAAGCATAACCAGTATTCTGGATATTGATGAGATAGAAGAATCAATGGTTTTAGAAAAAATAGATTATCTGGATCTGGAAGCTGTTTACCGGGTGAAGGGCGATAGCGAAGCAAAGATCTTTTTGATTATTGAAGATATTCTGAATAAAAAAATCAATCAATCTGTTTTATCTGTCAACGATTATCTAGCTGACGGTGGGTCGGCTATTCCTCTGACACTGCTTCTTTTAAACCAGATTCAAAAATACCTTGCGGTTAAAAAAGCTTTACAGGAAGGCACGGGGGAAACTGAATTGGCTTCTTCTTTAAAAATGCATCCTTTTTTGGTTAAAAAAATGATTCAATCGTCTAAAGGTTTTTCAATTCAAAAATTAGAATCTCTTATTATGAGTATTCCGAAATTGGAACTTCAGATGAGAAAGTTTGATCCTGTGTTTATTCCTTATTTTATTGAAAAGCTTATTTTAGAAATTTCAGAGGAAGCGGGTTAAAAAAAATGATCTTTTTTAAATATTCTCAATTTTTCATTACTATTTTACGATAAAAATTATTAATTTTATACAAAATAAATTTTTAAGTTGTTTTTAAAAAAATAATTATTAAAAATAGCTATTTTTTTTAGACCTATTTTTTGAAGGAGAGAAGTCATGGTAGCAGAAGATTATAAGGAAATAATGCTGATAGACGACAATGACCCTAGATTTTCGACAGAAGGGATGTATTATAAAGAATTTCCAAGTCTTTACAATCAAATCCGCGCTTTTGCTCTTTTTATTGTTCAAAAAGCTCCTGATACTTTTAAGGAAGTTAACCTTTTAGAACAACAGGTCAGTGAAATTGTAAAAAATGCGATTAAGCACGGAAACCGCTGTGTGCCAAGTAAAAAAATCAAAGTATGGTATTCTTTTAATGTTAAAGATAAAGAAATCCACTTAATTGTTCAGGATGAAGGTGAAGGATTTAAAGATCTGGAAAAATGGAATCATTTTTTCAAACAAAGATATGAGGCGTTTGCTGAGGGCGATTTTGAGAAAATGCTGGAATTCGCATCTTTCAGAACTGATAAAAGTGAAGAAGATGACGGAGGAAACGCACTTTTTGCAGCGGTTGAATACTGGAACCTGGCTTACGGATTTTGTAAAAGCACCCGGAATAAAGTCCTCGCAATTAGAAAGTTTTAAAATGAATGTTAACGGTTGCCTTTTGCTTTAGTAAAAAAGAAATTAATAATTACTTTTATTTCCCTTTGCTTCAAGCCGGGTATAAAGTAAGCGGTTTTACTGCTCTGGATTCTCTTTCAAAGTATCTGGAAAACAGCGAATGCGACCTTTTAATTTTAGATTACGATGATTTTGGCGAGCATGATGAAAATATTCTGGCAAAAATCAGGGTTTTATCTGAAAAAACCAAAATTGTTGTTTTAACTCAAATATCCAATTTTCTGATAAAAGATATACTGGTAAGATATAAAGTTTACGGGGTAGTTCCAAAACCAATGGCCTATCCCAGAATTCTTGAAGAAGTCAAAAATTATATTAATTTAATAGAAAAAAATCCGGGTAATACTCTTCGGAAACACCCTCGGTTTAAAATAGACAATGTTCAGCCCAATCTGATAAAAATTGATTTTGAAAATATTGATAATTTTTCGATCGGCAGTCTGACAGATATCAGTCTGGGCGGTATAGGAGTCATTGTAAATAAAGATGTCAATCCTTATCTGGTTTTTAGAGGAAAAAAAGTAAATGCTGTTATGGAAATCGAAAAACTTAAGTTAAATTTTAATGGTAAAATTGAAAATTTTGACGGAAAACGAAAAATGGGAGTTCGGTTTGTAGATATTAAGCATGGCGATTTATTAAAAATTAAAGAATATATCTTAAATTTAATGATGAAGGAAAAAAAAGAATAGGGGGATTTTATGGCAAAGCAGTTTGTAACTTTCTTAATGAGCGATGAATTGTATGGCATTGATATTTTTAACACTCAGGAAATTATCCGGCTTCCCGATTTGACCCCTATACCCAATTCATTAGAGTATGTGGAAGGAATTATCAATCTTCGGGGAAATATTATTCCTGTGATCAATCTTGAGAAGAAGTTTCACATGGTCTCAGGGATGAAAAATAAAAGAGAAATTATTATTATCCGGGCTTTTAACAGCCTTCTGGGGATTATTGTCAATAAAGTTTTCCGGGTCATTCAGGTGGAAGAGTCTGAAATAGCCCAGCCGCCTTCCATTCTTTCGGGAATTGAGGAAGAATATATTAAAGGGGTAACCCGTATCGATGACAATTCAAAAGTTGTGATCTTGCTGGATATAGAAAAAATGTTTTTTGAAGAAGAGGTCAAGAACCTACAAAAAATGGGAGGATAGATGAATTTGGAGAACTTAAAAAAGTTTGATCCTGAGATAGCCCAGGCGATCGAAAAGGAAGAAGAAAGACAAAACAATACTCTGGAGCTGATTGCCAGTGAAAATGCTGTTTCACTGAATGTGCTGGAAGCAATCGGGAGTATTTTAACCAATAAATACGCGGAAGGTTATCCGAATAAAAGATATTACGGCGGATGCGAACATGTGGATGTGATCGAGAATTTAGCGATAGAAAGAGCCAAGGAGCTTTTTGGAGTGGAACATGCGAATGTTCAGCCGCATTCAGGAAGCCAGGCCAATATGGGCGTTTTTTTCAGCGTTTTAAAGCCGGGAGATACGATTCTCGGGATGAATCTGAATGAAGGCGGACACTTGACTCACGGAAGCAGTGTAAACTTCAGCGGAAAAATCTATCAGGCTTTCTCTTACGGTGTGGATGAAAACGGACTTTTGGATTATAACCAGATCGAAAAACTGGCAAAACAGCACAAGCCGAAAATGATCGTAGCTGGAGCGTCTGCTTATTCCAGAGTGATTGATTTTAAAAAATTCAGAGAGATTGCGGATCAGGTCGGGGCTTATCTGATGGTGGATATGGCTCACTATGCCGGATTGATCGCGGCAAAGGTTTATCCTTCTCCTGCTCCCTATTCGGATCTGATTACAACAACGACTCACAAAACCCTGAGAGGACCGAGAGGCGGGATGATTCTCTGCCGTGAGGAATATGCGAAAGAAATTGACAAAACTATTTTTCCTGGAATTCAGGGCGGACCGATTGAAAATATTATCGCCGCAAAAGCGGTTTGTTTCAAAGAAGCTATGACAGATAGTTTCAAAGCCAATATGGAGCAGGTTTTAAAAAATGCCCGTAAAATGGCTGAAATCTTTATGCAAAGAGGTTTTAAAGTGGTTTCCGGCGGTACGGACTGCCATCTTTTCCTTCTTGACCTGAGCAATAAAAACATTAATGGAAAAGAAGCCCAGCTTGTCCTTGAAGAGGCGAATATTACCGTTAATAAAAACACGGTACCGGGCGAAAAGCTTTCTCCGTTTGTGACCAGCGGAATCCGTATCGGAACGCCAACCATCACAACGCGCGGCATGAAAGAAAAAGAAGCTGAAGTTATTGCGGCTATGATGGCGGATATTCTTGAAAATAAAACCAATCAATCGATTGTTGAAAAAGCAAAAAAACAAGTTATCGAACTTTGTAAGGCTTTCCCGCTTTATTAAAAAAAACAGGAGTACAGACGCTTAAGAGCCTCTGTACTTTCATTCAGGCAAAAAAGAAATGATTTATTTCAATAACGCAGCCACCTCTTATCCCAAACCTCCAAAAGTATTGGAAAAAGTCAAAAAATATCTGGAAACACCCCCTCTTTCTTCTGGAAGGAGCAATTCTTTTTATTCCAATTCAGTTCAGATTCTCGCAGAATGCAGAAAAAATCTGGCAAATCTTTTAGATATAAAAAATCCTTCGTTGATTTCTTTTACTTCCGGCGCGACAGAGTCATTAAATCTGGCAATCCTTGGTCTTGCCTATCAGAATCAGCATTTTATCACAAGTGTGATTGAACATAATTCAGTTTTAAGACCTTTGAAAACCCTTGAAAATAAGGGAGAAATTGCGCTTTCTTTGATAGAATGCGATGAAAACGGAATGATATTGACTGAGGAGATTGAGAAAAATATCAAAAAAAACACTCTGGCTCTGGTGATCAATCATTGCTCTAATGTAACAGGGGCATTACAGGACTTAAAAGAGATCTCTAACATCGCAAAAGAACACGGAATTCTTTTGATAGTGGACGCTTCTCAGTCAATGGGAAGCCATCTTTTTTCATTGAAAGAAATCCCTTTAGATATTCTTGTTTTTACAGGGCATAAGGGGTTATTTGGTCTGGAAGGAATCGGCGGAATTTATATAAGAGAGGGGCTTCGGATTCTTCCGCTTAAAACCGGCGGAACCGGAACAGAAAGCCAAAACCTTCTCCAGCCGGAGAAAAGACCTGATGTCTATGAAGCGGGTACAATGAATATGACGGGAATCCTCTCTCTCAGTGAAGGGGTCAGTTTTATTCTGGAAGAAGGGGCGGATAAAATCCGGAAAAGGAAAACAGAATTGACCGATTATCTGGTCAGGGAAATGCTTAAAATAAATAATATCCGTATCAATGCGCCTTTTTTAAAAGAAAGGTCAGGGATTGTTTCCTTTCAGTCTGAAACGATTGGCAGCGAAGATATGGGATATATTCTGGAAGCAGGCTATGGAATCATAGCCCGGACAGGGGTTCACTGCGCTCCCTTGATTCATGACAGGCTGGGGAATGGAAAAAAAGGATCTGTGAGAATCAGTTTATCTTATTTTACCAAAGAAGAGGAAATTGAGTTTTTTTTAAAAGCTTTGAAAGAAATTCAGAAAAATAAGTTCTCATAAATTGTTTTTTTTAAATGGAGTTAATCAGACTGTCGATTATTATTTAGTCGACCCTGAAAAAGTCATTTTTCAAATAAAAAATCTGAAAATTTTTTACCCACAAACCCCCAGCCCCTTATCTCCCAGAGGAAGACAAAGGGAGTTTTTAAGATGAATCTCTGTTATTTTTCAATGTTTT
>MIAO01000129.1 GCA_001829155.1 Spirochaetes bacterium GWB1_36_13
TATGACCACTACCTTGAAAATCTAAGCTATCAGAAATCTGTCTTTCAGACTGCCCGATATGAGGGACTCATGGAAGGATTGAAAGAAGGAATAGCCGAAGGGATAAGGGAAGGAAAGATCGAAGGAAAAATTGAAGGAAAAATTGAAACAGCAAAAAATATGCTGAAAGACGGTTTTTCAGCTTCTCAAATTCAAAAATATACAGCACTTTCGATTGAAGAGATTGAGAAATTAAAATAAAAACAGCCGGGGATTTGAACCCCCTGCTGTGTTTTTAAACTTTTTTTTGAGTACAATAGATTGAAATTGATTTAGAATAAAAATTCCTGATTTTTCAAGAAAAATCAATTTTATTGAAAATCTGTCGCTTTCTTTACCCTTTCTTTGATTATTTTTGTGAAATTTTTCCGGTGGCTTTTGATATCGAATGCTTTTCTAAGTTTCGATACCTGATCATAATCAAGATAGATTTGATTGATTTCAATAGTATTATAGCTGTCTGTTTTAATACTAGATATTCGAATTAGGAATTGGTGCCTGCTTGGGCTCTGAGAGAAAAATCTCGTATAAAAAGTTACATTGACTGTGCCTTTAGTCCCGGCAGCTGTTTTGAAAGAAACTTGTCCTCCAAAATAGTCTATTTCTTTATCCAGCTTCACTTTTTGTTTGACCGCTTTCTGGTTCCATTCCAGATACTTATCCACCGCAGCCAGCATTTTTTCCTGTGCTTCTTTATTAAAATACAGTCTTAAATATTCAAAGACCCAGTTATCCATTGTAAAACCAACTTCTCCTCTTTCTGGTGAAAAAAAGAAATCTATTTCTATTGAATCATCTTCTTATTATTTGATATTTTGTAAACGGTCACTGAGCGGAGCCGAAGTGACACCTCGACACCGCTCGGTGTCCAAGTTCATTTATATAAAGTCTAAAAACTAATATTAAAATAACCTCTATTTTTTTCTTCGATTTTTATTTCTTTACCCCCTGCACGATGCAGGGGTTCCCCGTCCGACTTGATTTCACGGAGGAAATCACGGAGGACTCCCCCTTGTCCTTAAAGACTTAAGGATAAGGGGTTAGGGGTTTGGATTTGAAAGTAGCTGGAATAGTCTTGAAATAAGGTGATTTGAGTCCAATCAGATTAAACCTTCAAGACAGTTCAAAAAAGAATGTGTTGGAAAAACTTCCATTTTTTACCGGGTTATTGACAAAGAGAGAGAAAATCTTGAAAATTTTTCGCTTCTTTTTTATGATTTATTCTTTACTGTAAAGTTTTTTTACTTTTTCAGGGTTGATTATTTATTGTTTTTAAAATAGACTTTATATAAATAATAATCGAAAGCCTGATGATAGAGTAAACTGAAGTATAAAATAACCGCCTGTCCGGTATTTGTTTGTAAAAGACCGGAATTTGTTATTTAAAACACTTATTGTCAATAGATTCCAGCCTTCGCGGGAATGACAAAGTAAATGAAAAATTTGTCTAAAACCCTTTAAGATGATTTTATTTTGCTTTCCATTGTTTTTTGAAAATCTTCCGGGAGGGGGACTTCAAAAGAAACCTTTTTTCCAGTGACGGGGTGAAGAAATTCTAAACGGCTTGCGTTCAGGCACATCGGATCTTGAAAGGCGCGTCTGGAGTAAATTTTATCTCCCACCACCGGATGCCCAAGATGAGCAAGGTGGACACGGATCTGATGGGTGCGCCCTGTATGGAGCCGGATTTCAAGGAAAGAAGTTTTTTCAAATTCTTTCAGTACTTTATATTCTGTCAAGGATTCTTTCCCCAGCTCTGAAACATGAAATTTTTTCCGTTCTTTCGGATGGCGCGCGATAGGAAGGTCAATCATTCCCGAGGAGTTTCTCATAAATCCCCAGACCAGAGCGTGATAAATTTTGATAATCGTTCTTTCTTTAAATTCCTGAGAGAGTTTTTCCTGTGTTTCTCTGTCTTTGGCTATAAGAAGAAGACCTGAAGTTTCTTTATCCAGACGGTGGACAATTCCGGGGCGTAAATCTCCCTCTTGCGCTTCTATGTTTAAATGTGAATAAAGTCCGTTGATCAGAGTGCCGCTCCAGTTTCCTTTGGCAGGGTGCACCACCATGCCGGCTGGTTTATTGACAACAATCAGATAATCATCTTCAAAAACAATGGGAATATCCATTTCTTCCTGAGTCAGGTTTTTGACTTCAATTTCTTTTTTATAACTGAATAAAATCCTGTCATTTTCTTTCATTTTAGCGCTGAGTTTGACTTTTTTTCCATTTAAAAAAAGAAAGTCCTGATATTTTTTTATTAAGGTTCTTGGAATTTCAGGATAAACTGAAGAAAGATAGGCGTCAATCCTCTGTCCTGTTCCTTCAGATAAAACCAGGTGTTCTACTTTGATCAATTTTTCATCCATTTTAAGCGTTTCCTTCAAAAATAGTCAGAAAATGGTCATAGGTTAAAAAACCGACGACCTCTTCTTTTTCAACAACAGCAATTTTATTATAGGGAGTGGTGATAAATTTTCTGAAAGCGTCCAGCATGCTTTCTCCAAGAACGATGACAGGAGTGGTGGGATTAATTTCCAGATCATTGACAACTGCTATATCCTGAATCTCTTTGATGTCTTCAATATCAAGACCGATACCGGAAAGCATGCCTGAAAACTTCTTGTTTTTATTGGAAGAGACGACAATGAAATCCGTGTTTCCCAGCCGGGTGATTTTTTTCATCAATTCTCTTAAAGTCTCATTTTGTGAAACAAAGCAGGACTGATTCAATGAAAGATTTTCTTTTTCCACTTTTTTATCTTCCAGAAGTTTTATCTTGATTTCATCAATGTGGGCAGGGGAATGGAGTTTGTTTTCCACCTGATTTTCATAAATACTGACACGGCTGGTCAAAAGAATGGTCAGGCTGGAGGTAAACAAAAGAGGGGCAAGAAGACCGTATCCTTGCGAAATTTCGCTGACAATAATAATACCGCCCAAATGGGCATTGGCTATCCCTGAAAGCATGGCAGCCATCCCCACCAATACAAAGGGTTCGTAAGAATCGACGATTTCAGGGGCAATCTGCATCCCCAGTTTTCCGACAAAAGCTCCTGCGAAAGCGCCGATAAAAAGACAGGGTATTAAAAGACCTCCGCTTCCTCCCGAAGAAACGGTGAGGGATGTGGTCATGATTTTTAAAAGCGCAAAAAGAAGCAATGCGTAAAGGGGAAGATAGGAAGGAATGGAGATGAGTTTTTGAATTGTAGTGATACCAAGTCCAAGGGCATCAAAATAATAAACCCCGATTCCGCCGACCAGAAGACCTCCCAGAGCTGTTTTTAGATAAATGGGAAGTTTAATTGCGTTGAAAATAGTTTTAGATTTTTTTAAAATCAGGATAAAAACATGTCCCAGTACCGCGCTTATGATAGCGAGCAGTGCGTAAAAAAGAAGAGATGCCGGGGATCTGAAAAAATTGCTGTGGAAAGTAAAAAGAGGAGAATAGTCGAAAATTGTACAATAAAGAGTATAGCTTGTGATCGACGCAACTACTGAGGGGATCAAAGCTTCAAGCTCAAAATCTTTTTTATAAGGCGCTTCGACTGCTGTAATTGCTCCTCCCAAAGGAGCCTTGAAAACAGCGCCGAGCCCCGCAGCCGCTCCTGCTAAAAGTAAAATCCGTCTTTCTTTAACCGAAAGTTTGAGTTTTTGGGCAATATAAGATCCGATTCCTGCCCCTATCTGCATGATAGGCCCTTCTTTTCCTCCGCTTCCCCCTGATCCCAAAGTGAAAATAGTGGTGAAAGTCTTGATAATGGGAATGGATTTTTTGATAACACCTTTTTTATGATGAAAGGAGGCGATAATCGAATCGGTTCCTCCCCCCTGTGTTTCAGGTGCAAAATAGGAAAGGATTCCTGAAAAAAAAGCGCCTGCCATCGGAACTAAAAGCATCGCATAGGGGAGAATGATGGAAGGTGTCTGAAAAATAGATGAAAATTTATTGGTTCCGGCAGGCTGCCCCATCAGGACATGCTGAAAAAACCAGACCGCCAGTTCAAGACCGTAAGTGAAAAGAACAGCCCCAAATCCGCACAGTATCCCGATAAGAACACTGTAGAAAATAATTTTAAAAGATAAAATTTCCTGAATAATTTTAACTTTGTTTTTTATCAAACTAAAATTCCCATGAAAAAAAATTAAAATACCAGTTGTAGCCTTTTTCTTTCCGGTCAAAATTCATACTTCCCGAATAAGAAGGGAAATAGTAATAATGCCCGTTGTTGATGTAATAATAGCTCTGAAGATCGTTTCTTGAAATAAAAAGAGCCATCACGAGGGAGGTCAAGACAGCAAAATAAAGGTTTCGATCTTTTAATTCTCCCGATGTATCTTTTTCCCTGAAAACGGATCTGAAAATTTGATCATAAAGGATAAATTGGTACATATAAACATATCCAAATGAAACAAAAAAAGTAATTTCTCCCCGTCTTAAAAAAGACTCTTCTCCCTCCTGAGTCGCTATTTTCAGTTTTTGAAGCATTTTCTGATGGTTGTCTTTTTCAGGTAAAATGGTCCAGAATAAAGTATCGGATGAGTCAGAAAAAAGATTTGAACCGCTTTGTTTCAAGTCTGTTCCAGTCTCTTCCTCCGCTGCCAGGCAGAGAGGAAAGAGCAGAATAAAAAAAAACAAAATAAAAATCTTAGAAAAAAAGTTCTTTTTTATGGTTTTAATCCCAGTATTTTTTGTAAAAGAGAGAAAGTTTTTGCTTAGTTTCCTGAGGGATCATCTTTTTATCGGTCATAATGGCGAAAGCTGCCGCTTGTTCGCATCCGCAGGATTTGATTTCAATGTTTTTAATAATATCAGGCAGAGCTTTTTTGATGTTTTCCACATTGCTTTTCATGTTTCCAATAACCATTTCGACTGTCACAATTTCTTCATGCCAGCAGTCGTAATCTGTAGAGAGAGCAATCATGGCATAACAGATTTCAGCTTCTCTAAACATTTTCGCTTCAGGAATAGCGGTCATTCCAATAATATCGGCATCCCAGCTTCTGTACAGGTTGCTCTCCGCTTTGGTAGAAAATTGCGGACCTTCCATGCAGACATAAGCAGCATCTCTATGAATATCGGTCAGATTCAATTTCTTCAAAGTCTGATAAAGGGATTCAGAAAGGTGAGGGCAGAAAGGATCAGCAAAACTGACATGACCGACCACTCCTTTTCCGAAAAGGCTTAAAGGCCTGTTTTTAGTGCGGTCGATAATTTGTGAAGGAATGACAAAATCTCTGGGTTTGATTTTTTCCTTGAGGCTTCCGACAGCGCTGACAGCGATGACTTTCCGCACTCCAATAGATTTCAATGCCCAGACATTGGCTTCGACTGGCAGTTCTCCCGGAAGAATTCTATGCCCCTTACCGTGTCTTGGAAGAAAAGCCACTTCTTTCCCTTCTATTTCAGCAATCATGATCTTATCGCTGGGTTTTCCGAAAGGAGTATCAATATCCAGTTCTTGAATAATTTTCACTCCTTCTATCTGATACACTCCGCTTCCGCCGATAATCGCAATTTCTGCCATGGACATCCCTCTTTATAAAATTGTTTTTATTTTTTCTAATAAATATTTTTCATCCGCATCCAGTTTGACTCTTTTCAGTTTTGCTGTTTTCCCGGTTTCAATCTGAACCTGTTTTTTCCTGATATCAAAAAAATCAGATAAAAACTCGATAATAGCTTCATTTGCCTTCCCATCCACCGGAGGAGCGGTAATACAGAGCTTGAAAATATTCTTATCCTGCTCATACCATGAAAAACTGTTTTTGCTGCTTTTTGGAACAACTTTAATATTTAATATCATTTTCCATTTTTTTTAATTAAAAATTTAATGGATAAGAGTTGAATTCCAAAAAACTATTTAAAAATATCTATTTCTTATGGATAGAAAAATGTAAAATCCTTCCCAGAGGACAAAAAGAAGAGCACCATTTCCGCTTGCCGAAAAACTCCTGAAGCAAAAGAGCTGTAAAAGAAGAAATGACAATCAGTTTTAAAATAAAACTCCAGAGAGTGAAAGGTTCTTGGTGAAAAAGGAAAAGAACGGCTATAAGATAGAGCCAGAAAATAATAAATAAAACTCTTCTTATCCATGGAATTTGAGGGAGAGGACGGTTTTTTTTCTTTTTCTCGTCATAGACCCATTCCTGAAGACTTCCCAGCGGGCAGATCAAATAACAATAAGTCCTTTTTTTTTGAATCAAAGTCATGAGCAGCGCCAGACCGAAGAAAATAAAAACAGTAAACCAGAGCCGCAAAATACACATTGAAAAAAACATGGCAACAAAAAACGGAACAGAAAACAAAAGTCTTTTCGTTTTGCGAGTCATTTTCAAACCTGTATTAATTGATAATATAAATATATAGAAATTTACATTAATAGTAAAATAAAAATCTTTTATGAAATTTTTCAATTCCGGAAACCTGGCGCCAACTCCATCGCCAACAAGATAGCGGGGGAAAAGAAGTTTTCAGTCTCGGCGATAGGATGCCCCTCCGCTTGTCATTATTTCGACTCCGCTCAGTGCACGCCTGACAAAGGTCGGGAAAATGCTTTTAACCCCGCAGGACGCTGGGATTCCCTGTCCGACTTTTTAGACTTTATATTAAATAGACATTTTGGTAAAAAAAGTATAAATCAAAGCTGTTTGACAATGCTGTTTTTGTTGGTTAAATTCATATTAGTGTTTTCTTTCATATTGTCAAAAAAAGAGGTAATAATGAGTATAAAATTGATTTTACCGGTTCTGGTTTTAAATATTTTGGCTGTCGTTTCTTATTTTTATCTTTCCGGCAATGCGGTGTCTTCTTCTGTTCATACTGTTTTGCAATCCAAAGCTCAGGAGCCTTCTGTCCAGCGACTGACCGAGTACCGGGACATGGTGGTTGAGATAGAGGTGGAAGAGATTCGTAAAAAAAAAGAATTGATTTATCAGACTATTGTGGATGAGCTTCACATTGAAAAAAATGTTGAAAAAACCTTCGTAGTTGAAAAAGAAGCTTCCAGCGAGGATATTCTGGAAGAAATTCCTGCCGAGAAACCCCGGTGGGCGGCTGAAACTCCGGTTGACGCAAAAAATAACGAGATATACACGGTGGGGATATCTTTTGGAAACAATAACTATGAAGCGGCTTTCGAGGAGGCGAAGCTTAAATCATTTGAAGAGCTCTGCCGCTATATTAAACTGGGGATCGATACTACGGTCAGTATTTTAAAAACCTCGCCGGACAGCGAAGAAAAAAATCAGAAAATGATTAAAAAAATTGTCGCCAGTTCTAAAAATACTTTTATGAGGGAAAGCAAGGTAGCGGCCAAATACTACCGGAAATTAAAACCTGGAAAAGGTGCAAAAGATGTCCGCTACGAACTTTATCTTCTGATTGCCTATCCTAAAAAAAATATAGACCGTTCGATACAAGAAGGGGTAGAGTATGAAAAAGAACTTCTGAAATCGACGCTTACCATCGAAGAATATCAAAAAGTATCTTCTCAGTTTGCCGAAGTTGAGGCAAAGATGAAAGAATTAAAACAAAAGGATATGACGGATGTTTTAAATCAGGAACGGACTCTGGTCTATTCAGGCAATAAAATGGAAAACCTTTATGAAGTCTCAATGAAAGCGGAAGAACTTGAAAAATCGGGCAAACTGACCACAGCCTACTCTTTTTACAAACAGGTTTTTGATAAAATGGTTCAAATCGATTCAAGGAATGCAAAATGAAGGCAGACAATTTTTTAAAACCCTTTCTTTTTATTCTTTTGGTGGGAAATCTCAGTGTTTTCGCCTATCTGGACATTCGGATGCTGACGACACCAGCGCCGAAAGTGCAGCTGTCTGAAACTCTTTCTGAAAAAAAGAAAGATCCGGTCCAATTTGAAAAACAGATTGAAGAAAGAATCAAAAAGATTCAGAAAAAAAAGATTATCAATATTCTGGAAACAGAAACTGTGACTACAAAACTGGTGAAAGAAATTTTTCACGAAAAAACGATTTCCGTGCCGCTTGCGGTGATGATTCGAAGGGAGAATATACTGGAAGAAAATCCTTCTCCTATGCCCGGCTG
>MIAO01000130.1 GCA_001829155.1 Spirochaetes bacterium GWB1_36_13
CTATGCCCGGCTGGGTGGTGAAACTCCCTGATGAAAAAAACAACCTCCTTTATTTTATCGGAACCCGGACCCATTCGGGAAAAGGAACGGAAGAAACTCTAGAGGAAGCCTATCAGCAGGCTCTTATGGAAGTCTATTATTTCATCGGTTTAAAAATGGATTATGAAGTCGATTACCAGATGATCGTAGAAAACGATGAAAAAAGAGAAGAAATGTCGAAGACAATTCAAAAACAAATTCTTGGAAATCTCCCTGATATTGAAAAGATTATTGAAAGAAAAGGGACTTATGCAAGAAAAGTCAAAGAACCTGCCGGAAGCTTTATGGAAGCCCATGTTCTGGTTTCCTGCCGTCTTGACCGACTCAAAGAAGAGATTGAAAAAAGCATTCAAAAAACAGTCAATGATTTAGGATTGAAAGAAAAATCCCAGGAAGTTGAAAAACAAAAAGAACTTCTGGATAATATTCTTAATCAATACAATGAAACGCTTGTGCTCACGGAACAGGAAAAAGAAGCGTATAACTTGAAAAGAAGCCGGTTTGAAGTGATAGAACAATCCAGCAAGATGGGAGAAATCAGCTATCCGGTATTTTTATGGGAAAAAAATCTTTTATTTGACCGGAAAGAAGAAAAGGATCGTTATTATCAGGAAGCGTATGACAAATTAAAAATAAAGCTTTCCGTATTGCAGAAGATGACAGATATGGAAGAGCATGCCTGGGACAGTAAAGAGGCGATGATTGAAAAAAGGCTGGGGAAAGCGGATTTCTATTTCAGCGGAGGTTATTTTGTATCAGGATACGAAACAACTATTTCCGCTTTAGAAGCTCTTTTGTCTGACTATGATACGATGAAAAAAGCGGGGCTTTTTAAGTCTTATCTCCAGAAAATTGAATCCAGGCTTTTTCCCAATCTGGATAAGATAGCTTATGAGCGTTATTCCGGATTTCAGATTGTCAATCATAAAATTGTTTTTACCGGGAAAGGACAGGGGAATATTTATGCCTATTTCAACCGGGCAGGTCAGCTGCTTTACAGTATTTCAAAAGAGTCTGAAGGACAAGCATACGCTTTTTACAGCGGAGAAAGGATTATTTATAAACTTCTGGAAGAAAAAAACGGAGCTAAAGATAAAACTTTTGCAGTTTACAATCACCGCAACCAGCTGGAAAAAGTGGTGAAATAAAGGAGTAAAAAATGAAAAAAATAATTTTAGGGATTCTTTTATGGATTCCTGGTTTTCTGTTTGCGAATCTGGATCTGGATATGGGGCTGACCCCTACATTTGATTCAAAAACAGTCTGGATCTCCTCTAATCCTAGCTTTGCAGAGGTTTATCTTGAAATCAACGGCAAATGGGAACTTTTGGGAAAAACACCGGTTCAAACCAAAATAAAAGTAGGCGAAAAAAAAATCAAGCTGGTCAAGACCGGGTATCAGGAAACAATTCTAAAAATTAATTCTAAAAATAAACAAAAATACAGCATTGATCTGGAAATAGAGAAAAAAACAGTGGATATTCAATCCAACCCTTCGGGCGCTGTTGTTTATATTGAAATTGACAATCAGTTTCAAAAACTCGGAGAAACCCCCTTGTCCCAGTCGGTTCAGATCGGAGAGAGGACGATTAAGCTGAGCAAAGAAGGGTATTTGGATTATATAGGGAAAATGGATTCGGAAAAAATCTCAGCCCCGCTTAAAATTGAATTGAAAAAGATTGTTAAAAATAAAACAATTACGATTGATTCCAAGCCTGATAAAGTGAAAGTGTATGTTTCAAATCTTTATCTTGGGGAAACTCCTTATTTATATACCATTCCGGCAGAACAGCAAAGCATTGCCTTGAAATTATCGAAAGAAGGGTATGAGGATTTTGAAAAAACAGTCAACATAACCAATCAAGAAAAACAAAATTTCTCTTTTCCTTTAAATAAGCTTCCCTATGGATACATCGCCGTTACTTCCAGTGAAGAAAATACTGATATTTATGTCAATGGAGAATATTATTTCACGGCGCCCCAGACGATCAAAATAAAAGCGGGAATTGAAGTCACGGTTAAGGTGATAGCCGGAAATTTCGGAGAGCAGACCCAAAATGTAACAGTTGCCAAAAACGAGACTAAAAATATTCATTTTACAATGATGGCGGAAATAGAGCAGGCAGAGAAAAGAATTCGTATCGCGGGAAAAACTTACTATAAAAGCTATAACAATATTCTTCCTTATACCTTTAATTACGGCGGAAAAGACAATAATCTGATCGGAAGGGCATTCGGCAGTAATTTTAATTTTCAGGAATCCAGCTATGGACTGATGGGAACAATCACCATGGATGCTATGGAAAATCTTCCGGTTTACGCAAGGGTTTTTACGGGAGGCGCCAACGATAACGATACCAATTCGATCCTGTCTTATGGGGTTTCTTTAAGTTTCGGGTATAATCTTATGAAATCCTCTCATTTATCAGGGAATTTTTCATTTGAAAAAGAAGATAACCGTATTGGAAATGTTTTCAGTGCATCCTTAGCTTACTTTACTTACTTTGATTTTTTTTCTTTAGATGCTATCTGGTCCTATCGAAGTTTTAAGAGTCTTGATTTAGCGGAAACAACGGGGAGTTACTGGCAGGGAAATATTGAATTGCTTTACCGTTTCCCAAATTTATCGGATCTTTCTTATACATTTGATCATGTTAATATTGAGATTGGCACTCAAATTGATATTCAGAGCATACAGGCGCAGGGCAAACTGGACAGTTTGACAGTGGATAGCAGCCGCGAAGCTTCTTACAGCAGATTTGAGCCTTTCTTTAGTCTGGGCAGCAACTACACTTTTTCTCTTTTTGATTATCAATTCAAGCTTGGAAAAATTATTTATCTGAGCGAGCCCGATGCTCCGAATAATTTACTGGGGGACGGCTGGTTCATGAGTTTTCAAATTGATAAAAACTTTTGGCTGTTCGACTTTCCATTCCGGATAGGATTTAAGTATTACTATGAAAAACTGGACTCCAACGGTGTAGAAGTTTCTGCAAAAATTCTGGAGCTTTACCTGTCGGCTTCTTTTTAAAAAAACAATAGATTGTCAGAGTTATTCGGACAATCTGTTTTTTTCGCTCATTCTTATAGAAAACAGGTTAATATTTATCAAGTAGTTAGCTTTATTTAATCAGATTTCCGATACAGTCTTTTTTTCAACCGCTGAATCATAATTTCAATCAAATTTTCAAAATATTCTTGAATCTCGTGGTTTTCTATTATCCCTAAAGCCTGCGCAATAGCCCCTAAAGTGGGAAGGAAATTTTCCTGAGGCGCTTTGCGTAAGGTTGAAAAAACATTATTTTCAGATGGAAGCTTGAAATGAGGGATAGCATGAAGCTTTTTTTCAGAACTTATCAGCCTTCTCACCTGCTGCCAGGTTCCGTCTGGAACAATGAGATTCACAGGTTTTGAAAATGACTGGAGCGAGAATTTATTTAAAACACTGGGAGCATGCGGAGTGAGGAGAATGGATTGATATTCATCCGGCACAAGCTCATGAGTTTGATAGACTGATTCAAGCCCTCCCTTTAGGACAGCTTTGCTGTTTTCAAGACTGTAGAGCGCAAATCTTCCTGTATTGGTAATCCTCTTTATTTCTTTGACATGGATCAAAAGAGTCAAGCGTGTTTTTAATGCAAATTTCCTGATATGATCACACAAACAGATTTCTTTGAAAATTCTGCAGTCAGGGCAAAGGTTTTGATCTGTATTCAACTTGGTTCCCCATAGTGTTATTTATTTCTTGCTTTGTTTAAAATGATGGGAAAATTTAACTAAAAAAAGAGGGTGAAAGAAATAAAGGATTTGCTGAAATCATGAATTTTCATGAAAATTCTTATCAAAAATCCAATAATTCTTCCATTTTTCTTCTAAAGTGTTTTAAATTTTATAAATGTTTTATTGAATCAATAAGATTCGTTGTGAAATAATGGGGAAATGATGAAAAAAATTTTACTGGTTGATTCTTTCGGGTTGATTTTCAGAAGCTATTATGCTTTGATTAAACAGCCTCTATCCACAAAAAAAGGATTTCCGACTTCTGCTGTCATGGGATTTTGGAGGATGTATTTCAGGGCTTTGAAAGAGATTCAGCCTGACTTGACCGCAGCTGTTTTTGACAGCCCTGATAATTTCAGGAAAGAAATTTATCCCGAATACAAGGCAAACCGTCAGGAAGCGCCGGATGATTTAAAGATACAGATTCAAGCCATTGTAGATATGGTGAAAGAAACCGGTTTTCCTTCTGCCATGCTGGAAAGAACTGAAGCAGACGATGTGATCGGATATCTGGCTGATTATTTTTCTGAAAAAGACTATGAAGTTTATATTCTTTCTTCCGACAAAGACTTGTCTCAACTGGTGAAAGGCAAAGTCCGTCTGGTTTCTCCTGAAAAAGGGGTTCAGGAATTAAAACTTCTGGATAGAGACGGGGTCTATGAAAAATTTGAAGTTTATCCTGAGCAGATCGCCGACTACCTTTCTCTGGTGGGCGACGCATCGGACAATATCCCCGGGGCAAAGGGAATCGGACCGAAAACTGCGGTGAAACTTTTAAAAGATTATCAGAATATTCAAAAAATTTACGAACAGATTGATGGGATTTCTCCTGAAAGTGTCAAGAAAAAACTGATTGAAAGCAGGGAGCTGGTTTTTTTAAGTTTCCGGCTGACCCAATTAAAAAAAGATTTATCCCTTACTTTCTCGTCTGATAAAGACTATCAGATATCTTTTGAATCGGCTCAAAAACTCTATGAAAAACTCAAAGAATTTGAGGTTTTTTCTCTGCTGAAAGATCCTTTTTTTAATAAATATAAACCTGAAACGGGAGAAGCAGATTCTCTTTTTTCACAAAAAGAGGAAGAAGAAAATCTTTTTTCACCTGAAAACATTCAGCCGGATACAAAAGAATCGTTTCAGGCTGACAAGGTGAAATACCGGCTTGTTTTAAAAAAAGAAGAACTGGTCGATCTTAAAAAACAGATTGAACAAAGCAAAAAAATGGTTTTTGATACTGAAACCACTTCTAAAGAGCCTTTTCAAGCGGATTTAATCGGCATTTCTATCTCGCTTCAACCCAAAGAAGCGTTTTATATTCCCCTTTATCAAAATTCCAGTGCAGATTTCACGCGGGAAGATTTTTTTACCCTGATGCGGAGTGTTTTTGAATCTCCTGAAATTAAAAAAATCGGGCAGAATATGAAATACGATTTTCAGGTTATGCTTCCATTTGTCCGATGCCGCGGGCTTTATTTTGATACGATGATTGCTGCCTATCTACTGGACCCCGATGCCAAAAAATACAATATGGATTATCTGGCACTCCAGTTTTTAAATTACAAGACAATTCATTATCAAGATATTGTGGCTCCTGAAAAAACTCTTTTAGATGTAAGTTTGGAAACTGTCAAAGACTACTCTTGTGAAGACGCAGATATTACCTATAGGCTTTATGAAGTTTTTGAACCGAAACTGGTCGAAGCCGGGGTGATGCCTCTTTTTCAATCAGTAGAAATGCCGATGGTGGAAATACTGGCGTTGATGGAAAAAGAAGGGGTGGGGCTGGATACCCATGAGCTTTCAAAAATCAGGGTTGAACTGGAAGACAAGCTTGCCAAAACAGAAGAAAGTATTTACCAGATGACAGGGCTCACCTTTAATATCAACTCTCCGAAACAGATTGCGCAAGTGCTTTTTGAGAAGATGGGAATCCCCCCTGTGAAAAAAAACAAAACCGGTTATTCCACCAATGAAGCGGTATTGGAAACTCTTCAAAATGATTATCCGGTGGCAAGAGAGCTTTTAAATTTCAGAAAATACTCCAAACTTTTAAATACCTATATCAATACGCTTCCCGACCATCTTTTTCATGGGCGGATCCATACCTGTCTTCATCAAACGGGAACAGCCACAGGAAGACTTTCATCCAGCGATCCCAATCTTCAGAATATTCCGATCAAGGAAGAGGTGGGAAAAAGAATCCGGGAAGCTTTTGTGCCGGCTCCGGGCAGCCTTTTGGTGAGTGCGGACTATTCTCAGGTAGAACTGCGGATTATGGCTCATTTTTCAGAAGATAGTAATATGAAAAAAGCTTTTTTTGACGGGATCGATATCCACCGGCGCACAGCTTCTCTTATTTTCGATATTCCGGAAGAAAAAGTGGGGGATCATGAGAGAAGAATCGCCAAAAGCATTAATTTCGGCATTATCTATGGAATGGGAGCTTTTAAACTGTCACAGGAAACAGGACTTGGTTTTCGGGATGCGAAAATCTTTATTGACAAGTATTTTGAAGTGTTTGAAGGAGTCAAATCCTATATAGAACGGCTCAAAGAAAACGCTTCCAGAAACGGTTTCGTAGAAACTTTACTGGGACATAAACGCTATCTTCAGTTTATTAATTCCAAAAATAAAAACCTGAGGGAAGCCGATGAAAGAATGGCGGTCAATACGGTGATTCAGGGAACCAATGCCGATATTATGAAAAAAATGATGATCGAAATCGCTCCGTTTATCAAAGATTTTGACGCGAAAATGATTCTTCAGATTCACGATGAACTATTATTTGAAATCAAAGAAGAAAAATTAGAAATATTTGAATCGTTTTTAAAAGAAAAAATGGAAGGGGCTGTTCTTCTTCAAGTTCCTCTCAAAGTTTCAATTCACAGCGGAAAAAACTGGGGTGTGTTAAAATGATGTTTTTTAAACGGTTTTTATTGAAAATGTTTAAAAAAAAATATCCTTCCAATCTTTTTCTGGATTCTGATATGACGGTAAGCTATATGAATGATGAAAGCGGGAAAAACGGGGAACAGCCTTTGGGTGTTTTTTTCCCTGAAAATTCTGAAGATGTGAAAAAAATGGCATCGTTTTGCTACCGTTATAAAATTCCTTACATTGTCCGTGGCAAGGGGACCGGAAAAACAGGGGGAGCGGTACCTGTCAAAAAAAGTCTGATAATCGTGATGGAGAGGATGAACCGTATTATCATTGATACTAAAAACCTGACCGCAGAAGTTGAGCCGGGAGCGATTACTCTGGATATCCAGAAAGCGGCGGCAGAAGAGAATCTTTTTTATCCTGTGGACCCTGCCAGTCTGGATTCCTGCTCGATCGGGGGGAATATCGCTGAAAATGCGGGGGGACCGAGGGCTTTCAAATACGGTGTGACCCGCGATTTTGTTTTAGGGCTGGATGTGGTGCTTCCCAATGGGGATTTTATCCGCCTGGGGGGCAAGACCCGGAAAGATGTTTCAGGGTACAATCTGAAAGATATTTTTATTGGCAGTGAAGGAACTTTAGGCACAGTTACAAAAGCTTATCTCAAACTATTGCCTCTCCCAAAAGAAAAAATCCTTGTCTGGGCTGTTTTTGATGACTTTTTTGAGGCTGTAGAGGCGATGTCGGCTGTCTATCAGACATCTTTGACCCCTTCCTGTATTGAGTTTATTGAGGGCAGAGCTTTTCAGGCGGTAGAAAAAATGCTTCATAAACCGATACCTGATGCAGACTCTCAGGCTCATCTTCTGATCGAGGTGGACGGGTTTGAAAAAGACGGTGTTTTAAAACAGGGAAAAGCTTTGTCAGAAGTGCTTTACCGTTTTTCTCCAAAAAGAATTTCAGTTTTACCCTATCACCGCCAGCAGGAAAAAATCTGGAATCTCAGACGGCAGATCAGCGAGGCCACAAAACACGCCAGTTTTGATAAAAAAAGCGAGGATATTTGTGTGCCGCCTGCCAACTTAAAAGCTTTTCTAGAAGCCATGAGGGAAATTGAAAAAGTCTCTGGTGTGGATATTATTTGTTTTGGGCATCTGGGAGACGGGAATGTTCATGTCAATATCTTGAATATCAAAGATGAAACAGGGATTACCTGGAAAAAGTTTTCAAAAAAAATTGTTTATTCTGTTTTTGACACGGCTATTAAACTGGGAGGAACCCTTTCCGGTGAGCACGGTATCGGGCTGACGAAAAAAAAATATTTTTCAGCTTTTACAGACCCGGAAATTATTATGATCCATAAAAAACTCAAAAAACTTTTTGACCCCAAAAAACTATTAAATCCCAAAAAAATCTGGAAATAAAGACGGCAGATCAGCGAGGCCACAAAACACGCCAGTTTTGATAAAAAAAGCGAGGATATTTGTGTGCCGCCTGCCAACTTAAAAGCTTTTCTAGAAGCCATGAGGGAAATTGAAAAAGTCTCTGGTGTGGATATTATTTGTTTTGGGCATCTGGGAGACGGGAATGTTCATGTCAATATCTTGAATATCAAAGATGAAACAGGGATTACCTGGAAAAAGTTTTCAAAAAAAATTGTTTATTCTGTTTTTGACACGGCTATTAAACTGGGAGGAACCCTTTCCGGTGAGCACGGTATCGGGCTGACGAAAAAAAAATATTTTTCAGCTTTTACAGACCCGGAAATTATTATGATCCATAAAAAACTCAAAAAACTTTTTGACCCCAAAAAACTATTAAATCCCAAAAAAATCTGGAAATAATAAACCGATGCTAACAACTACTCCCAATCAGTAAATCAAAATCATCAATCACAATTAAAAAAGTTATTTCTTTTATCAGATCTTTTTTTCCTCGACGCTTAAATTTTTAATCAACATTAAATACTGTATCTGGATTTTTTTTAATTTTCTTTTTAAAGATTTTTTTAAAGGAATTTTCAAACAAAACCTCAATCATAGTTCAAGAATCTTTTTAATTTTATTGATATCTTTTGTAAAAGAAACCTGATTATTCTCATAATTTTCTTTCGCTGTCAGATAATTTTGATATATTTTTTCTCTTTTTTCTTCTATTAAACGATTTTTAAAAACTTCTTTTTCTTCTAAAGAAAGAGATTGCGCCTGTTCTAATACTTCTGCCAAAAGCATTTATACCTCTTTTTTTTATCCGCTATTCTATAAAA
>MIAO01000131.1 GCA_001829155.1 Spirochaetes bacterium GWB1_36_13
TTAGGGTTTTTCAGGGTTGACAAACAGATTGATAGAACAAAGATTCCTAATCCTTGCCACAAAAAAAAATTGCTACCAAAATAACTTAAATATTTTATTCATTATTTTAAGATTCGTTATATTTAATAGAAGATCATTTTGGAGGATAGAATGAAAAAAATATTCATCTTATTAAGCATTATCGGGCTCTTAACTGCCTGCGGCGGGGAAAAGGCAAAACCTGAAAACAAAGAGCAGGATGTCCCTCAGGCTAAAGTCATTGATAAATCAGGCGACCAGCCGGCATGGATACTTGCGGGAGAAGAAATAGGAACGATGGATAATAAAAAAGTCATCTTTTTTACCGGATACGGAGAATCGAAAACCAGACAGGAAGCAGTTGCCGCTGCTGAACTCAACGCTGCCGCATCTGCCGCAAAAGCAATGAAAGCGGTAGCTACAGTAGAAGTTGCTAAAGCATGGGAATCAATCGGAAGCGGGGATGATGAGCAGAAAGAACAGGTCATGAAAGGACTGGAAGCGCTTTCAGCAAAAAATGTGGACACTTCAGGACTTCTGAAAAGCGGAACTTACTGGAGACAGGTTTCTAAACCTAAAATTGTCAACGGAAAAGCGGCAGGATGGGGCACTCCTCTCTATGAAGTCTATATCCGCTATGCGCTTGACTACGATCAATATGTGAAAATCCGGGATTCTGTAGTGGTGATGCCGACTGAAAAGAAAAAACCGGTAGAAGAAAAGAAAGTGGTCGAAGAAAAGAAAGAAGAACCGAAAAGAGTGGTTGAAGAAGAGAAAAGAGAAACCACAGATGTAGCGGTTCCTGAAAAAGAAGAACCGAAGAAAAAAGAAACGATCCGAATGAATGTCAACAAAAAAAGCAAGTTTGAAGAAGTAGAATAAATCATTCAATGCAGCCGGAAAAATCTTTTCCGGTTGTTTTCATAATATAATTGTTTTTCAATTTTTTGCAAAATATCTATCATTGGAATAATTTTGAAAAACATCTAAAATTCAATAAATTTACAAAACAAATATTTAAAAATCGAAACAAGGCATAAGAAATGAATTTTAATTTTTCTCTTCCTTTCCGTGAGCCTATTTTTGTTTTTACTATTGTATTGCTTGTCTTCTTGATTTTACCCGTCGTATTAAAAAAAATCCGTATTCCAGGACTGATCGGATTGATATTTGCTGGGATGTTTTTAGGTCCAAACGGATTTCACATTTTAGCCAAAGATTCAAGCATTAAACTTTTTGGAACAGTGGGAATCCTTTATATCATGTTTTTATCGGGGCTTGAAATCGATCTTTTTGATTTTAAAAAATCAAAAAAGAAAAGCCTTGTTTTTGGGTTGTTGACTTTCTTCATTCCTCAAACACTAGGAACTTTTTTATTATACAAGTTTTTTCATTTTCCTATGATTTCAGCCGTTTTATTAGCAAGTATGTTTGCATCTCATACTTTAATTTCCTACCCTATTGTAAGCCGTCTAGGACTGTCAAAAAATGAAGCAGTTCTTATCACTGTAGGTGGCACAATTATAACAAATATTTTATCTCTTTTGGTTCTAGCGGGGGTTATTCATTTCTCAAAAGACAGTATTGATATCTTTTTCTGGATTCGTTTTATTATTTCAATTCTTATCTTTGTTTTTATCATTTTTTGGGTTTTCCCAAAAATCGGAAGATGGTTTTTTAAAACCGTTATTGAAGATGGGATTTCTCATTATATTTTTGTTCTTACAATTCTCATGTCATCAGCATTTTTAGCTCAAATTTCAGGTATTGAAGGAATTATAGGTGCTTTTTTAGCCGGTCTTGCCTTAAACACGCTGATCCCTGAAAATTCTCCTTTGATGAATCGAATTGAATTCGTTGGAAATGCTATTTTTATTCCATTTTTTTTAATTTATGTAGGCATGCTGGTTGATTTAAAAGTTTTTTTATCTGGAGAGGCAGGGATTAAAATTCTATTATTTATGTCTTTATTTGCTACAGCCGCTAAATGGCTTCCCGCTTATCTTACCCGGAAATTTTTCAAGTATTCTAAAACTCAAGGCAGACTTATCTTTGGTCTGAGCAATGCGCAAGCAGCTTCTACTCTTGCAGCTGTTTTAATAGGTTTTGAATTAAATCTTTTAAGCGAATTGGTATTAAACGGAACCATTATCATGATTCTTTTTACCTGCATTGTCAGTTCTATTGTTGTGGAAAATTCCGGACGGATACTTGCTATTGAAGACCAGTCAAAAACGGGTGCAGAAAAAGAAGAAATAGAAAAAATTTTAATTCCCATTGCTAATCCTGAATCAATTGAACGCTTAATTGACTTAAGCCTGCTTTTAAAAAATTCCCTTTCTAAAAATCCTATTTATCCCCTAGTTGTAGTAACTGACAACAAAGAAGCTGCAGAAAAACTTGCTTTAAAAGAAAAACTATTAAAACAGGCTGAAAAATATGCTTCTTTTTCTAATAATTCAGTTCAGGTTATTTCAAGAATTGATGAAAATTCAGTCAGCGGTATTTTAAGGGTTTCAAAAGAAATCCAGGCGAGTCATATTATTCTTGGATGGAGTCCAAAAGTCAAATTTTCGAGTCATTTTTTTGGGTCTATGCTTGATAAAATATTGTCTTTGAGTAATGAAACTATTATCATTGCAAAAATCACTCATCTTTTCCATATTACCAGAAGAATTAGCATTGTTATTCCACAACATAGTGAATATGAAAAAGGATTTTTCAGTTGCATAGAAAATATTAAAAATCTTTCTAAAAAAATAAAAACACCTCTTTGGTTTTATGGTGAAAACACAAGTCTTCTAAAGATAAAAGAAATTCTTACTGAAAAAAACAAGCTGGTTGTTCCTGTTGAATTCAAACCTTTTTATTTCTGGAAAAATTTTAAGTTATTTAAAAATGATCTTTCAGACAATGATTTATTAATTGTTTTTTCTTCCCGTAAAACAGGTGTTTCATGGTCTGAGCTTCTTGAAAAAATACCTGAAAACTTATCTAAATACTACCAGTCGATGAATTATTTAATTGTTTATCCTTCACATGAAAGAGAATCTCTTTCTTATAGTTCTTCACTGGCAGGAGAATTTGTAGAGACGCCTGTTTTTAATAAATCATTCTATCAGGTTAAAAAAATAATATCTCGATTAAAAAATATTTTTCTTTCCCAAAAAAAATAATTTATTGCGGAATTGAAATTAATTGGGAAGAAATGTAGAAAAATAAAATTCAATTCATTTGACTCACTAAAATAAAAGTATTAATATTTAATAGATTAAGAAAGGAGTTTCGAATGTCCTATCAATTAAAATTTTTAAATAATAAAGATCAATTTTTTTTGGACAAGGTAAGTCAAATGAATATTCCCAATACAGACGATTTAACAGATGAAAAACAATGGGTTGAAAATGCAAAAGAACGCATTGATATAGATTTAATGATGATGGATCAAGCAATTGAAATCTTTTCTGGAAATTAATCTGTGTCTCAAGAAGAAAATGCATCGATTCGTCTAAAAACAATCAAAGATATATTAGATGACTATAGATCAAAATTAAATACTATATTTGATTATGATTTATATAAACTTGATTTTATGGTACAGGAATATTATCGCGAACTGCCGAAATGGAAAAAATACTTCCAAGTTAAAATAATTGACAGGCATAAAATTTCTGCTTTATCGATCCACTATTTTTTAAAGCACAATCCCATTATTCTTTTAAATAAAGAAAGTGTTTATTCTCTTATCATTACTGAAGTAATCGCTTTGACGATAGGGTTATCAAGATTAAAGAATCATGGAAAACCTATAAAACCGGAAAATTTAACATATTTAACTCTATTAAAAAATCTGAAAAAACATAGGGAAAATATGGTATTTAATTATGAGAATTATCGTCTGAGCATTTCTGTATTTATTACAAATCTTTCTACGATTCTTTATCAGATTGAATCCAAACATATTTCAGTCAATGATTTACCGCAGTAGTCAATGGAACAATAAGGTTTTTTAAGGAGATAAAAGATGGATATACTGGGAAAATATTATGAATTAAAAGAAGAGCCCTGGAGAATTTTCAGGATTATGTCTGAGTTTGTGGAAGGGTTTGAGGAAATGAGTCTGGTCTCTCCTGCTGTCTCCATTTTCGGTTCTGCCAGAACCTTACCCGACAATAGGTATTATCGGCAGGCTGAAGAAGTCGCCTATCTTCTCGGTAAAGAAAAATTCAATATTATTACCGGCGGAGGGCCCGGCATTATGGAAGCCGCCAACAAAGGCGCAAAAAGGGCAGGAGTTCAGAGTATCGGACTGAATATTGAACTTCCTATGGAAGTCAGGGTCAATGAATTTGTGAATAGACCCCTTTCTTTCCGGTATTTTTTCATCCGCAAGGTCATGTTTGCCAAATACGCTTCCGCCTTTATTGCCATGCCCGGAGGATTTGGAACTCTGGATGAGCTTTGTGAGATTTTAACCCTGATTCAAACAGAAAAAATGATTTCAGTTCCTTTTATCCTGATTGGGAAAGACTACTGGCAGGGTCTTGTAGAATGGCTTCAAAACAAGGTGCTGGAAGAAAAAAACATCTCTTCTGAAGATTTGAACCTTTTTACCGTTACCGACGACCTGAATGAAGCGGTCAAAATCATTAAAACCAACTATCAGAAACTGAAAAACGGTCAGTCCAATGGAATTTAAAAAAGCGGATTTGACGCATCTGGATGAAATTACTGAAATCTGGAAAGATTTTTTTGATTTTCACCAGGCGCTCAATCCTTTTTTTACCCGTTCCGATCAGGCGGAAAACATTTTCCGATCCTTTATTTTTTCTGAAATGAAAAATGAAAACTCTTTGCTGGCAGTTGCATTAAAACAAAACAAAGTGATGGGATATGTTTTGGCTAGGATCAATTTTTACCCGCCTGTTTTCAAAAACCCTCTCTACTGCCAGATTACCGATATTGTGTTGGTAGAGAAAGAAAGAGGGAAAGGAGAGGGAAAAAAGCTTTTTGAACAGGTTGTCTTCTGGTGCAGGGAAAAAAATATCAGCCGGATTGAACTCCAGGTTTTACCCCAGAATACAAAAGCTTGGTCATTCTATCAAAAACTGGGGTTTAAAGAGTTTCTATCCACTTTAGCTTTCACAATTTAAAACAACTGAATGCCGATAAACAACTGCGAATTTTTTACCAGTGTTTTCCATCCTTTATCATTGAAATTTTTCCATCCTTCCACCAGCCGGGGAGTTGTTTTTTCTTCACCCTGCCCTTGAAACCCATAAGAATAAAGAATCGGTACTGAAATTCCTCCCACAATCGAAAGATAAGAATTCAGCTTTAATCCGGCGGAAAGTTTGAAAGAAAGCAGATTCATCCATTTGCTTTCCCCGGGAAGGGCTCCGATTTCGCTCACCTTGTCTTTTAAATTGCAATAATCTTCTGAAACTCCCTCTGTTTCAATAAACAAGGGAAGATTTCCCAGAGGAATATGAGCTCCTATTGAAAACCCGATTGTATTGGTTTCAAATTTTTTATCCGCCCCCGCGAAAAACGAGGTGAAAAGATAAGTCCCTCCCAGCTTGATCCCCGCATGATAAAGCCCCAGTTGATCGACCCAGAGAGAAAGATTATGCTGTCCTTCATGAATAATATTCAGAAACCCAATCGGCCAGTCTGACTTATCCGCAATATTGATAAACCCCAGCTGAACACCCGAAACCTGATCGGCAATGTTGATAAACCCGATCTGGGAACCGTAAAAATTATCCGCAGTATTGACAAACCCGATCTGAACCCCTTTCGATTCATCGGAAATATTGAGAAATCCCAACTGGGTGCCTTTCATATTTGCGGAAATATTGATAAAAGACATTTGAACCCCTCTTAAATCCCCGCCGGAATAGTTGAATATCCCTGAAAACTGCGCTCCATCTGTCTCTACTTTGTTGTAATTAAAAATCCCTGAGTTTTGGATTCCTCCAAAATAACCGCCGTGGTAGTTAAAAATTCCGGCGTATTCAATTCCATAGCCTTTTCCTGAAACACTGTTGGCGATAAATCCCATCAAAAATCCCTGCATTTCTTCTCCCACCATATTGACTCCCCCCATAGCGGCTCCGGAGAGAATGTCCGAATAGTCTGCCAGAAAATTGATCGAAAAATTATGCTTCACTCTTTTTCCATCTGCGTAGCCTGTACTGATTGAGGGCAGCAAAGCGATTGAAAAAGGAATTTCTACTAAATCTTCGTCTTTCCCCTTTTTCCCGGCATAGGCTGTCTGCATCACCGGTTTCATTTCAGAGAGATTGAAAACCCTTGTTCCGTTTTGAAGCTCGATAAAGGCTTGATAGATTTTGCCCTGATTTTCAAGAAGCACTTCGTAGTTTTCAGCTTCCAGACTCAGCTCAACTGTTCTTCCTTTGGGTTTTTGAACCTCTGCCACAAACACACCGGAACGGTTGATCAAAGAGATTCTCCCGTCAATTTCTTCATCAAAAACCAGTTTGACCGAAGTTTTCCGGATATCGGTAAGAATCACATCCCCCGATCCGTTCATTTCGATTTCATATCCGGGATGCTGGGCGCCTGAACTGGTTTTCTGGGTTTTTGCAAGCGTTTCATAAAACGCAAACTGATACGCTTCATTGAGCGTGATTTTGCCGTCTTTTGAAAGGTCGGCAGCCCCTCTTAACCCTGAGACAAAATAGTAAGTAAAAAAAGACCCCTTGATCCGGTCTGATTCCTGTGAAGCTTCATCGTAAGAACTGGAAGTAATAAAAGCGTATCCTTTCATCTGCATCGATGAATCCAGAAGGAAAGGAGCTTTCTTCACCCCGCCTTTCAGACGGGTGATTGCACCCGAAGCACAGGAATCTAAAACTGAAATCCTTAAATCGGAAGGTATTTTTTTGATCAGATTTTTTAATTTATCGTATTTAAACTTTTCTTTCCCCAGTAATAACCCTTCTTCATCAGAATGCCCGGAATAGTAAAAAAAAGTCTCGATCCTTTCAAAATTGTTTTTTTCAGAAAGCACTTTTTGATTGAGTTGAGCAATTGCTTTCTCCAATTCATCGTTTCCAGGCTCTTTTAGGAAAATAATATCCTGTTCCTCGACCCCGCCGAGTTCTTTTAAAACCTTATGCATGGTATCCGCATCGGTCAATGCGTATTTCAGCCTGATGCGGTCTTCTCCTCCGTTATTGGCTCCGATAATCAGGGCAAAGCGTTTTAAATTCCCCTTTCCTTCATTTTTTGCCATTCCTGAAGTTCCCAGTAGAACCGACAGGATTATGATGAGGCTCAGTATTATTTTTTTCATATTATTCTCCTTTCACTACGGTAAAGACAAACTGCTCCATGGTATCAGGAAGAATTAATTTGGCATCCGGATTTTCTTTCAGTTTTCCAGCCAGTTTTTCCGCCGCTTCCAAAATCACAACAACCGGAAGAGGGGTTGAAGAAGTAATGAAATAAAAATTTTCAAAATAGGGTGCATTATCCAGCTGATAGGAATTGGGCAGCAGCACTTCTTTTTCCTGATTTTCAAGAACCGGAACTTTCTGGATTTTTTCAGGGTAATGAAGCGTCACGGTTTTATTCCCGTCAATTGAAAAAATCATGCCGTATTCTTTTGCCTTACTCACATAACCGAGCTGAATCAAGTCTCCCGCTTTTACTTTATCGTTGTTTTTCAAAATCTCTACCTCGTTGCCATTTTTCCGGTAAACGGAAAGATAAGGTTTCAGCCCTTTTTCTCTGGTTTCTTCAACCGGGTTGAAAAAGTGAATTGTTTTTTGAATCGGCACAAACAGAAAAAGAGTGAGTGCCAGCGCCAGAGCTCCCCCCAGCCCCAAAACCCAATTTTTTCGTGAGTTTTTTTGCCATTGCGCTTCTTCTTGTTTCAGCTCTTCCTCAAAATACTTTTCCTTGATTTTTAAAACCTGTTTTGAAACAGGAAATTTTTTTAAAAAATCCTGATTTGATTGTTGAATATCTTTCAATTTGTTTTTTTCTGTTTCATTTTTTGAAATGAGTTGATTCAATTCTTTTTTTCTTTTTTCTGGAAGTTCCTCAAGATAAACTCTCTCCAATAATACCGCCGCTATCTCTTTATTTTTCATTTTAATTCACCTCCAGATTTAATTCTTTTGCTCTTTCTTTCATCTCTCGAAGTCTTTTCCTGACCCCTGAAACCGACATCCCCGTTTCCGCTGCCGTTTCTTCCAGCGTGAGCCCGTCTATCCAGTGAAGCAGTGCAATAACCCTGGTCGATTCTTTTTCTTTAGAAAAAACTTTTCGGATCATCTCGGCAACTTCAAATTTCTTTTCATGATCTTCCTGATAGGCGGCTATGAAATCCAAAAGCTCGCCCTGATATTCTTCCCGTTTTCTGCTTCTGGAACGGATGATATTCAAGCAGATATTAGTTGCCATTCTGTAAAGAAGACTGGAAGGATATTCTCCTTTTAGCCTTTCTTTGTTTTTCATAAGCTGGACAAACACATCCTGCATTGCATCTTCCGCCAGTCCTTCGTCTTTCAAAATCTGAGCGCACCGTCTGTAAACCATCGGCGCATACCGCACATAATAGGCTTCAATATCGATTTCCATAACCTGCCCTTTTTTATTTCCTTTTAATAAAACACCTTTCCCGGAAAAAAGTGTCACTTTTTTAAAAAATATTACCATTTACTTTTATTAAACAATTGTTTAGTTATTATAAATAATAAATTTATTTTAAGATTCGTAAGAAATGAATATTTTTTTATGCTGACTCTGCCGAAACTTTGTTTCAAAACAATAGCTGAATTTAAAGAAAAATAATATATAGGCGAGTTCTAAAAATTAATTTTCCTGTCATTAATCGAAGCCGTACGGTCACTAAGCACAGCCGAAGTGACACCTCGACTCCGCTCGGTGTCCGAGTTAATTTAAAAAATAAAATTTTCATGCCCGCTGAGGTTCTCGAAGCGGCAGATAATACAAGCATTTCGAGAGCCTCAATGCCCTTTTGTGATTATTCAAAGACTTTTTTATTTCAGTTTTTCGATTTCTTCCAGCGGAAGGCCGGTTGCCATCCGGATTGTTTCATGATCAAACTTCATTTTCAGCATGTTTTTTGCCGTTTCAATTTTCCCTTCGATCTTCCCCTCAATCTTCCCATCAATTTTTCCATCAATTTTCCCTTTATTGATATATTTTTCTGCAATGGTCATGGCGATTTCCTCCCCTCTCAACGGTATTTGTTCTATGATTTTTATTAAGGGTTCCTGTTTGGCTTCATTTTTCCGAGAAAATTTTGTTTAAAAAACTAGTCATGAATTCTCAAGTGAAATCAGAAAAGATTGCCCTTCTTATCCTTAAATTTTTAAGAATAAGAAGGGCAGAGGGATGAGATTTTATATCTCGTCTAAAGGTTTATTTAAATCTTTTTTTAATTTTTCTGGCATTTTTTTAGCATATGGAGCTAAATTACTCCATTCTGCACTAATAGAATCTTCATCATGAAGTTTATCCGCATGCCTAATAATTTCATTTCCATCAGATGTAATTGCAATGACATAATAAATAATTAATTCAGACGGACTAGCCTCATATATATACTCAATATCTACTCTATTTTTTTCCTGAGTATTTTGTAATTCACAATACCAGCCTGCAGGAGTTGTAAGCCCCATAGTTCTATATTCAATCTTTGCCTCTTTTTTTATTTTATCAGTGTCAATTTTAATACCATATTTCTCGCTGATTATTTGAGCGATACTATCAATGTCTATATTTTCTATAGCTGCTTTTTCTGCTGCATAATTTACTTGAAGTTTTCCAGTTGTTCCAGCTTTATTTCGTCCTGAAACTTGATAGCTTGTTAAATAAAAAGTGTTTTCTTTTGCCAGCTGTGTTTTTTCATTATCAACCCTATGCCCAACACTAACAGCAGCACAGCCGCTCAAAATACTAAATACTCCGATTAGAAATGCAATTTTTTTCATCTTATTATGACCTCCGCAAAATTATAATTTTGGTTAAAAAACTATAATAAAATTAACAATTCGCATGCTTTAAACAAAATTTAACTCTGTCCATTTTTAAATGAAACTGAATTTTCATATATACAAAGCAGGGTTTTAAACTTTACCTAAAATTGTAAACAAACCTTTAAGACAGCTTTTACAGGTTTATTGACACAAAATTTTCCGATTTCGTATTGTTTTGAAAATAGACTTAATATAATCAGGCTGTCGATTATTGAAAACTATTTCCATCAATCTTCTTCTTATTATTGATATTTGTAAGGTGATCAGAAGGTGTCATTGTCTTTTCTGATACAATCTTTCATAGCTTTTTTTTGTTCATTCATCGAAGCCGTGCGGTCA
>MIAO01000132.1:0-7959 GCA_001829155.1 Spirochaetes bacterium GWB1_36_13
AAGGCAATCGGAAATCTTGGACAACGGGGGAACTGTAATTCAGGAAACCAGGCTTTACGACCCTGATTCCGATACAACCCGATCCATGAGAAGCAAAGAAGAGGCAAACGATTACCGTTATTTTCCAGACCCTGATCTGGTTCCCATTGTGGTAAGCGAGGATTTCCTTGCTCAAGTCAAAAAAGAACTGCCCGAACTGCCTTTCCAGATAGAAAAAAGACTGGTAGAAGAATACGGGATTAAACCGGATGACGCGAAAATTTTGGTTTCTGAAAAAGAGTACGCGCTCTATTTTGAAAAAACAGTACAGGGTAATCAAAAAAATGCGCAGAAAATATCCAATTTTCTCCTTTCGGATGTGTTTGGAGGATTGAAAGACAAGAATATTCCGTTTTCTGAGATCAAAATCAAACCGGAAGAACTGGGAAAAATTTTCAATCTCATTGACAGCGGGAAAATCTCAATTAAAATAGCCAAGGAAATTCTGCCTGAAATGCTGGAGACAGGCGATGCGGCTGAAAAAATTGTGGAAAAAAAGGGACTGACTCAAATTTCAGATACAAAAGAATTGGAAGCTGTGATTGCTAAAATTATCGAGGCGAGCCCTCAGATGGTGGAGCAGTACAAAGCTGGAAAAACGAAAGTGATGGGTTCTTTTGTGGGGCTTGTGATGAAAGAGACCAGGGGAAAAGCAAATCCTCAGATGGTCAATGAACTGATTATCGATCAATTAAGTAAAATTTAAAAAGGAGTGTTTTATGAAATCCGTTTCATTATTAAAACTTTTGCTGCTCAGTCTATTGGCTCTTTTTACAGGAATTGCCTGTTCAAAGAATGCGGGGACAGGTACAACTGATTCCAAATCCCCCTGCACCGGTGATTGTGTGGCTAAAATAGAAGATTATATTTTAACAAAAGAAGAGTTTAACAAGGCTTTTGATGTTCTTTTAAAGCTCAATTTTACAGAAGGGCAGGGAGCTTTGCTGAAAGATGATGTTGAGTTTAAAAAACAGGCGCTGGACAACCTGATTGTTCAAAAGCTGATTTTAAAGGAAATTGAAAAATCAAAAGTGATTAAAGATAGTTTTATTGAAGTTTTCAACCTGATGGCAGTCCGCCAGTATTTTATTCAGGAAAAAGTTCTTCCGAAAGTGGATATTCCGGGAGATGATCTGATTACAAAAAAATACAACGAATTCAAGAAAGAATTTGATAAAATGGGCAAAAATTTTGACGATGCCAAAAAGATTCTGGTGGCGGAGTATCAGAGAGAAAAATCTGCTAAAATTGCTTCAGAAGAGATGAATAAGCTTAAAATGAAGAATAAAATCTTCATGAATGACGAGTTTGAGACAGACGGAATCAAAAAATATATTGAAGGCAGTCTGAAAGAAGCGGATTTTTCTAAAACATGGCTGATTAAAATCTATGACAAGGTTTATAATGCTTCTGATCTGGAAACTTTTATCAGAAATACGATAGAAATTTCTTATGGACCTGAAGGACTGAAAAAGTATGAGGGCAGCGAAGATATGAAAAAAACTCTGCGCTATCAGATGTTTAATGAATACTTTTCGGCTGTACTGGTTTTAAAGGAAGCTTCGGATGAAGGCTGGCTCAATAATGAAAAGATGAAAGATTTTCTTGATATTTATATCAAAAATGCAAAAACAGAGCTTTTTGTCAAATACCAGCTGGCTTCAAAAATTGAAGAACCGACTGAAAAAGAACTTAAAGCTTATTATGACAGCAAAAAAATAAAAGACCCTTACAACAAAGTAAAGGCCGAACTTTCCAGTCAGTATAAGGCTGAAATGATTAAATACAAAGTGGCTGCCTATACTGAAAAGATTAAAAATGAAAGACAGATTGAAATAAACGATGCTTTTTTTGAAGCGCCAAAAGACAAAAAGAATGAAGAAGTAAAAAAATAATTTATTGTTTTTAAGAGTACTGTCTGAAAAAAGACAGTGCTCTTTTTTTATATTTTAAATTTTTTAGGAATGCTGATGCAGAATATTGAAATAGAAAAATGGCTTATTTCTTTAGATTTGAAAATCTTTTTAGAATCTGTCCGGGAAGCTTACCGCATTGTAAAGGATGTATCGTCTAATCAGGAAGAAATTGTTGAGAAATTGAAAGAAATGGGACTCCGGTACAATCATCTGGTATTTAAAATCAGCGAAGATCAGATTCGTGATTTGAAATTACTTTACGATGATACACAAATGATTGAGAAAGGGATACTTGAATTTTTAAGAGAATTTGAAGACAATCTTGTGGGGCTTTATCCTGGAGAAATGGAGTTTTTTCTGACCTATCGCGCAAAAACCAATCCCAATCTGAAGGAAAAAAAATAGTCATTTTGCCATTTCTTTTCCACGGAAATTCTACATTTTATAGCCAAATACATACTCTTCATGTTAATGGATTAAATATTTTAGCTTATAAAGTGTAAAAAAAATCATGGATTTTCATCCATGATTTTCTTAATTTAGAAAAAATTATTTTCCAGCGTTAAAACCGCTTAATAGACCTTTGACTGAATTCATGATATCGGCAGGAATCACGACAAATTTGGCATTGGGAGACTGTCCCAGCTCCAGAAGTGATTTCACATACTGCTGACCTAAAAGGTAAACAGTAGGGTCGGCGCCTTTTAAAGACTCAGCGACCATTTTGAGTGCGTTTGCTTCTGCCTGTGCCAGTTTTTCTCTTGCTTCGGCATCTCTGAATGAAGCTTCTTTCCGTCCTTCAGATTCAAGGATTCGTGCGTTCTTTTCCCCTTCCGCTCTTAAAATCTGGGCTGTTTTTTCCCCTTCAGCCTGGAGGACAGTCGCTCTTCTTTCCCGCTCAGCTCTCATTTGTTTTTCCATCGCTTCAGCAATCTGCTGTTTCGGTTGGATGTTTCTGATTTCAACACGGGTGATTTTAGTCCCCCATGAATCAGTTGCTTCATCAAGAATGAGGAGGAGCTTGGAATTGACCTGATCTCTGGATGACAGAGATTCGTCTAATGTGAGCTGTCCCATAAGAGATCTTAAGGTTGTTTGAGCCAGATTGGAAATCGCCCATGAGAGGTTTTGAATTCCGTAATAAGACTTATAAGGGTCCATAATTTTAAAAAACACAACCCCGTCCACAAGAATCCCTGCATTATCAGCGGTAATAATTTCCTGCTCAGGAAGATCCAAAACTCCTTCTCTGACATCTACTTTTTTGGCGACCCGGCTGAAAAGAGGGTTGATCATATTCAAGCCTGGTTTCATAATATCCGCAAATTTACCGAATCTTTCCAAAATCCAGTTTTCAGCTTGCGGAACAACTCTCACTGCCTTTAAAATGAGAATCAAAACAAAAAGCGCTACTGCTGCCACTAAAATCGGCATTTTATCCTCCTAAATGATATTATTGGTTCAATTTTTTTTGACTATTAAACGAATTCCTTCTGCTTCAATCACTACAATTTCTTCATCAATTTTAATCAGTTCCTGAGACTCTGCTTTCCATTTTTTCAGCCCGTGAAAAGGCTCGTAAAGTTCAACTTCGCCTGAAATATTAGGCTTGATTTCTTTAATCACTTTTCCAAGCAGATTGGTAAGAGTAGGGTCTTTTACATCATCGCCTGTGCTTTTCTTGAAAAAAGGAAGATTTTTGAGATAAAAATGCCAGAGAGAAAGAAAAGCAAGAGATGAGATGAAGAAAACCAAAAATTTTCCTTCTGTAGAACTGACCGCTCCAATGGCAATAAAAAAAGAAGTAATGACTCCGCCGATTCCAAACCAGAAAATAATAAAACCGGGAGCCACAATCTCAAGCGCCATAATCAGAATCCCGATTCCAAGCCAGATTAACGGTTCACTGATATTTCCCAGCCCGATTCTTTCTAAAAGTTCATTCATCAGATACTCCTTTCAAATAGTTTCCAAAAACAATAAAATAGAATTTTAAAAAAAATAAAGCCTTTTTTAAAATTAACAAAAAGTTTTAAAAAAAAAGAAAAACTTCGATTTTTTTTAAAAAAATTGAAAAAAAACTTGAAGAATTCTAAGTTTCCCCGAAAATTACCGCATAACACACTCAAGAAAGAGAGACACCTCCTAGTGAAACAATAATCTTGTTTACTCTCTTTCTCCTTTTTAAACTATTGAATCCTTTTATAATAGACCTCGAAAGTATCTCCCATCTGTTTTTTTCTCATCCACCAGGCAATCAGGCGGTTTAAGATTTTAAAATGAGTTTTAATCCATCTTCCGGGATGAACTCCGGTGATTTTTGTTTTCAAAAGTTTAAAACCGTTTTTCTCCATCAGTTTCTGAAGAGCTCCGGGAGAAAACTCATAGTAATGATCTTCGGGTATTCGGGAAGCATAGGCGCTCAGGTCTTTCCGGGCGGATATCCCAAAGCAGCTGGGAGTGGAAAGGGCGAGAATGCCCCCAACTTTCAATGCTTCTTTGATTTTTAAAATTGCTTTTTCAAAACTCTGATTGTGTTCAATATAGTACCACATTGCTAGTACATCGTAATAAGGACGGCTGAAAGAGGTTTTTAAAAAATCTTCTGAAGAAACATTGAGTCCCAGTTTATTTTTTGCATAGGCTGCGCCGTAAGCGGATATTTCAATCCCCTCTGTTGCAAAACGACCTGATTTTTCAGCCATATCCAGAAAAAACCCGAGGGCGCACCCCACTTCCAATAAATTTAATTTTCGGTCGCTTTGAGGGAGGAGAGAAAGAATGGTCTGAAAACGGCTTTGATTGAGCCGGTCAATATTGACCCTGTCTTCCTCATAGGTTTTTCCATACTGATTTTTATAGCTGTCTAAAAAGTAATTTGAGTCGTATTTCATGAGAGCCTGATAATCGGAGTTCCTGAAAACGATTTTATCTTTTTCGCAGAAATAGAGATTGTCTTTTTCTTTTCTTTTTAAGATTCTGGCATTGTATTGTCCGCAGACGGGACAGGGTTTTTTTGCGGAAGAAAGACATTTGCCCAGAATGTTTTTAAAATTCAGGTTTCCGGCAAGCGGGCCGTCAAAATGATGAAAAGATGGGTTTTCGATAAAGTAAAGCAGTTTGATTCTTAAATCTTCTATAATAGAAAGATTTCCAACTCCATAAGAAGCAAACCCTCCCACTCGTGAAAGCTCCTGATGATAATCGCTTGGATTGATTAAGTAAACCGGGGCTCCGATAATCGATGCTTCATAAGCTGTAATTCCAAATGAGGTCAATACTAAATCCGACTCATAAATGAAAGGATAAAGACTATCCACAGCAGGTTTGATTTTAAAAAATTCAGTTGAATCTGCAGGGGAAAGGCTGCCCTGATATAAGGGACCTAAAATGAGCTGGACTTCAAAAGGGGTTTTGATTCTTTGAAAAGTCTGGTAAAGAAGGGTGGAAAGATCCTGAGGATCGCTTCCTCCAAAGCTGATCAATATTTTTTTTATATTTTTTTTGATTCTTGATTTCTGGTATTTCCAAAAATCATCCGGGAAAAGCATGTATTTCTCTTCTTTATAGTTTGCGGGAAAATCTTTTGAAAGGTAGGGAAGGGGATTGATTAGAAAATCAAAGTAATGGGCATCTTCCCCATAATTGTCGATTCCGATTGTCAGATAGGGCAGGTTTTGATAAAATCCGTTTTTCGTATCTCTTTTATCGATAAAAAGAATTTGAGCGTGGGTGTTTTCCAGAATCTCTTTTTCATTTTCAGGAGAATCAACCATCACAAACTGAAGTCCGGATTCTTTTAAAATAGTTTCAGCCCGCGGGTTTTTGTTGACAAGAAAAAGAGTATCCAGTTTATATTCATCTTTTAAAAAACGGGAGAGCCAGATGCTTCTTTTCAGATGTCCGAATCCCATCTGAGTACTTCCCGCTGTTGAAATTACGGCAAAAGAATTCACTTCAATATCCTGTATTGTTATAAGTTTTTGAGTGTAATAAAAATAATATAAAAAAATCAATCAGTAAAAATTTAATTGAATTGGAAAATAAATTTTTAAAAAAAATTTGAGATAATTCAAAGGAATTGTTATTATTATCTTAGATTATTTTTAAATAAGGAGTCAAAAATGAATATTAACAAAGCAGTGGACAAAGCTTATGAAGGAAAATCTTTGAAAGAACTCGTTGGAGCCTCGGTTGATGCACTTCAAGGATTAAGCGAAAACGATGCGAAACTTTTAAAAGATGCTTTTAATGTAAAAACAATTGAAGACCTGGCTAATTTAAAATTTGTAAAATGGGCTCAGGCAATTGTAGCTCTTGCAGCGGCTGAAGCTTAATTTCACCCGGGGGAATTCTTCTCCCGTTTCTTAAATATCAATAGAAAGGGAACTCCGATAGATTTCAATCATATTGAACATTTTTGCCAGGAAGTTAATCAGCTTCATTTTGATTTTCTCATGAAGATGAAAGAAGACGCATTAAGGGACAAGATACCGATTCTGGATGATATGACAGCCCGTTTTTTATACGCTCAGGTCAAAATAAAAAAGCCGAAAAGAATTTTGGAAATCGGATTTGGGGGAGGCTATTCCACGCTCTGGATGGCTTTGGGAAACCCTCAAGCTGAAATCACCAGTATTGAAAAAAACAGGGAGAGGTTTGAAAAAGGACAGGAAAAACTAAAAACCCTGCCTTATAATATCAATCTTTTATTTGAAGATGCCCGTGTTTTCCTAAAAGATCTGGACGGCAGGTTTGATTTCGTTTTTATTGATGCTGTCAAAAGTCAGTATTTAAATTATTTCCAGTCTATTGAAAACAAACTGAATCCGGGCAGTGTTGTTTTTGCGGATAATATTTTTTACCGGGGAAAACTGTTTGAAGAAGATATGAGTCCAAAAAAAAGAAAAGAAGTGATGAAATTGAAAGAATTTATTAAGCGCCTGAATGAAAATAAAAAGTTTGAGACTCTTTTTCTTCCGGTTGGAGACGGACTTTCCATGAGTCTTTATCAGGGGGAAGAATCTTGAAGACACTTTGTATTGAAGCGGTTCTTCCTGAAAGCGATTGTTTTATGATTGAAGAAAATCTCCTTGAATTAAAAGAATTAGGACAAACAGCCGGTTATGATATTATTGACAGCCTTGTTATTTCGATACCGCGTTTTTTTTCAGCTACACTGATGAGTCAGCCCCTTGCTGAAGAAATCGGTCTGGAAATCAAAGAGAAAGAAGCGGAAGTGGTGCTTTTAAATGTGGATCTTTCTTCTTCCCAGCTTAAAAATCTGGAAAAAATCTGGGAAGTCATGATTGTGGACAGGACAGAGTTAATTCTGAAAATCTTTCAAAATAATGCCCGGACAAAAGAAGCAAAACTCCAGGTTGAAATTGCCCAGCTTCGCTACACCCTGCCTAGGCTGAAAAGGATGTGGGGGCATTTATCCCGGATAGAGGGCGGTTTCGGGTTTACGAAAGGTCCGGGAGAAACCCAGATTGAAATCGACCGGCGGATTATCAAAGACAGGATCAGTTTTTTATCGTCCAAAGTTAAAAAGATATCTCAAAGACGGGAAGTGCGCAGGAAAAAAAGAGTGGAAGCCGATTTGCCCATGGTGAGTCTGGTAGGCTATACCAATGCTGGAAAAACCGCCCTTTTAAACTGCCTTGCAAAAGAACAGAAAGAATCGGAAAATAAACTTTTCGCAACTTTGAGTCCTGTGACCCGCAAAGTCTTTTTAGATTTTTCAAAATATATGCTTTTATCTGATACAGTCGGATTTATTAAAAATCTGCCCTCCCATCTGATTGCTTCTTTTCATTCCACTCTTCAGGAGATCGAGTATTCAGACCTGCTGATTTTACTTCAGGATGTGACTTCAAACAGTATTTTCGAGAAAGTGGATACGGTTCATACTGTTTTAGACGAGATCAACTGTCTTTCTAAAAAAACGCTTCTGGTTTTTACCAAAATCGATTTAATCCAAGACGAAAGTGTTTTAAACCGG
>MIAO01000132.1:7983-8592 GCA_001829155.1 Spirochaetes bacterium GWB1_36_13
ACTATCCGGATGCACTTTTCATTTCCTCTCTCACAAAAGAAGGAATCGATACGCTGAAAACAAAAATCCTGGAAATGGTTTTTTGACTATGCCGGGATTCATTTTTAAGGGAGTTTGTCATGGAAATCCAAAAGGATGAAAAACAGGAGGTCGTGCTATGGTTTTGAAAAATAAATTGGGCATTACCGATTCTATAGAACTGGCTAGAGCCGAAGAAAAAATCAGCAAATCAAAAGCGGTCAAACTTTTTAAAAGCGGTTTTCTGGACCAGCTGAAAGCGGGAAGTTTTCAAGCTCTTACTGAAATTCATTCCTATCTTTTTGCCGAGATTTATGATTTTGCGGGCAAAATCCGGACTGTCAACCTTGCAAAGGCAGGTTTAGATTTGCTCCTATTATGTATCTTGAGGCTGCTTTAAAGAATATAGAAGGGATGCCTCAGTCAACTTTTGACGAAATTATTGAAAAATATGTGGAAATGAATATTGCTCACCCGTTTAGAGAAGGCAATGGACGAAGCACGCGGATATGGCTTGACTTGATTCTGAAAAAAGAGCTTCAGCAGGTGGTGGACTGGAGCAGAGTGGATAAAGATGATGCCAGCTATCAT
>MIAO01000133.1 GCA_001829155.1 Spirochaetes bacterium GWB1_36_13
CAAAAGCGCCTTTGAAAGCCTTAAAAAGTTTGGCTGGAACAAGGAAGAACTGGAAGTCTATGACACTATTTCGATATACCGACAAGACGAGCGGGGCAGGCTCGAGCAGGCAAAGATAGACGGATTAAAAGAAGGGGAAAAAAAGGGGAAGATCGATACAGCTCTCAAAATGCTTCAAAAAAAATATGCCGCTGAGACTATTGCAGATCTGACAGGGCTTTCGCCCGATGAAATCAGCCGTTTGGCTCAAAGCCTGAGTGAGTCTTCAAATGGCTGAGAATTTTTTCCGCCGAGGGCTTCCGCCCCGGTTGTTTTTTTCCCGCTTTCCCCTCTTTGCCTTGCTTTTTCAGAGTTTTTCTCGTCAAATGACCAAATTACTGTCCAGCTCCCGTACAACGCACGAAATTCTTAATCGTCTCAAAGCTGTAGCCGAAGCTGCCGTCATAGAAATGGATCACCCATGCAAACGCCGTACTCTCGATATAGGGCGATGACGACCAAAAAAAGCCGTATTTATCTCCCTGATAGTCCCACACCCCTTTCTGCCAGTAAAAGCCCTTCTCTCCGGACCCCTTATAGGAAGCGCAATATTCCCCTCCTATCCTTCCCTTTTTACATCCTTCTACCAGGGTTCTCAGCTCTTCTATACTCGGCAGTCTCCACTCCTGCCCTCCCAGTTTCAGGTTCTTGCAGTAGCTCTTCGCTTCTTCCCAGTTCATTTCTCCACCGTCTTTTTCCTGCCACAAAATCCCCGTCTTTGTATCTTTTACTGTGCCGTCTCCGTTTTTTCGGTAGTGGGCGGTGTTTTTTTCAGCATACAGGGTTGGTATGCCGAGACACAGTGTTATTAAAACCACCAACAAACCTTTTTTCATCCTGCCTCCTTTTTTCTAAAAGATGATACTCATCCCCATAAAAAAAAATAGTGATTATAAAATAATTCAATTTTATTCTATCCCGCTTCAAAAAAAAATTGAAAAATAGTTTATGTTTTATTTTTCTCTAGATTTTTGATTAAATTTTTATGATGAAGAAAAAAGAACAGAATATTTCGCCTCACGACCAGTTTTTTAAAGAAAACTTTTCAAACAAGGAAGAAGCTGCTTCTTTTCTCGAAGAAGTACTGCCGCAGAAGATAAAAGAAAAACTTGATTTTGATACTCTGAAACTGGACAACCAGTCTTTTACCGGCAGAGAACTCAATGAATATTTTTCCGATATTGTCTATCACTGCACTTATCAACATCATAAAGAAATAAAAATCTCCATTCTTTTTGAGCATAAAAGCTATTTTGTCCAGTTTCCCCATATCCAGCTACTCAAATACATGATCAAGCTCTGGGAATACGATATCAAACAAAAAAGACCCATACAGCCCGTTATCCCCATTATTGTTTACCACGGAGAAAAAAAATGGGAAAAAAAATCACTTTCTGTTTTATTCGATGACCCTGAATCTGATTTTAAAGACTTTATCCCTGATTTTGACTATATTCTTTCTGACTTATCCCAATATAGCGATGAAGAAATTAAAAATAACACTTTTCAAAACCTTTTTTTAAAAACAGCTCTTTTAGTCATGAAAAATATTTTTGATGATGAAAAGCTTTTTGAACATCTCAAAGACTATTTTGAAATTATCCGTATTTATATGAAAGAAGAAAAAGGGCTAAAATTTTTAGAAACAGTGCTCCGCTATCTGTTTTACACCAAAGACGAGAGCCGTCAGGAAAAATTAATTAAAATCATAGAAGAAATACCAGTGAGAGGGGAGGAAATAGCTATGACTATCGCCGAAAAGTATATCCGTATAGGAAAAGAGAAGGGAAAGATGGAAGGAAAGCTAGAAGGGGAGATTAAGGGAAGGATCGAAGGAAAGATCGAAACGGCAATAAACTTGCTCAAATTAAAAGCAGATATGAATTTTATTCATCAAGCCACTGACCTCCCGTTAGATGAGATTAAAAAACTGGCTTCCGGCATGAATCAGAAATCAAACTAAAAGGGTTAAAGTTTTTAGAAACTGTGCTCGCTATCTTTTTTACACCAAAGACGAGAGTCGTCAGGAAAAATTAAACACCGAAATTGAAAAAATATGATTTTTTTTATTTTCGGTGTCATTCCCGCGAAGGCTGGAATCTATTGATAATAAGTGTTTTAAGTTACAGATTCCGGTCTTTTACAAGCAAAAACCGGAATACGATGACAATTTTGCATTTTATATTCAGTTGTTTATATATTAAACTTTATTTCATCAATTTTATCATCTTTTCGATTTAATTTTAACATTGAGCAAACTGGATAAATAATGCAAATGGGATTGCTCTTGCATCGGGCGGAGTCGAGGTATTCTGATTTATTCGACTCCGCTCAATAGCCAAAAAAAGCTGAAATTTTATTTTCTCACTTATTATTTCGATTTTGTATTTTCATTTCCTTGTTCTATAAGATAGCTATAGACCACATCTTTTGTTCCGTCGTTCAATATTTTCATATTAAAATTAGCCACCGTTAAAAACTTAACATCAGGATTGACAAACATAACGGTTATTAATTTATTGACATTGCCATAGTTCACAATTGATTCATAAAACTCTGCTTTGACATCAAAAGATCCAGCCGAAGTTTTGAATTTCTCTTTTGTATTTTCTTCAACAAATTTTTTTAGTTCGTTGGTTTCAGCTTGAATAGGATAAAAGTATCCCATTTTACCAGGGGTAGCAATGGTTAATTTATCCCTATCACCGTTTAGAGAAACTAAGTAAGCATTTTTTACATTTCCTTTCAGATCTGTTTCGAGTTCCCAATAAAAATCATTGAAATATTCTGATTCTTTTGAATTGATTACTAATTTCACAAACACGCTTTCATCATTTACACTGGTTATCATATATTTATAAGTAGTCAAATCATCTTGTGAACTCAATACAGCGTAATCCCCGACTTTCGGATTGCTATGCAGTGAAATAAAATTGGCATAGGGAGCACTAATCATTGCGCTTTTTATCATTGATCCGATGCAGGATGAAAGAAGAATCGTCATCCCAGCAAAAATAACCATAAATAGTTTTTTTATCATTTTTTTCTCCGTTGTTTTATTGATTCATGTATTATTTTTTTGAAAAAAAATATTGCCTCCTTTAAAAAATTAAAAAAATATCATGATCACCTTTATTCTACCCCGCCTTCAAAAAAAAATTGAAAAATAATTAAAAATATTTTTCAGGCTCATTCCTTCTTTCAGATGGATCATAATAGATTCAAAAACAGGGTCATTTTATATCTTATTCTTTTGAAACAATTCTTTCAGTTTTGCCTTTGCCTCTTCATCGCCCATTGAGGCGGCTCTTTCAAAATCTTTTTGGCTTAAAAGAAAAAAAGAGGGGTCTTTTTTCACAATCCCTTGATTATAATATAAAACGGCACGGCAGTAATAGACTGTGGCAAGCTGATTGATTTCAAGCGATTTGGAATAGTCTTTCACCGCTTCTTCATAATTGTTTTGGGCGCTGAAACTCTCTGCCCTGCCGATATAGGCATAGCTGAATTCAGGGTTTATTTTGATCGCCTGAGCGTAATCGGCTTGGGCTTTCTCATAAAATCCATTTTTTGCGTAGAGATTGGCTCGGCTGTAGTAAAAAATATAAATTGAATCATCCAGTGTGATGGCCTGGTTGTAATCCAGCATTGCCTTGTCGGTTTCTCCGGTTTTCAGATAGGCATTGGCCCGGTTGTGATAAGCTTTGGCGTAATTCGGGTCGATTTTTAAAGCTTTTGAATAATCATCGATGGATTTTTTATAATCTGTCAGCTCAAAATAAACATTCCCTCTTTTATAATACGCTTCCGGCAGTTCGGGCTTGATGGATGCCAGCAGATTATAGTTTAACAGTGCATTCTGATAATCCTCCTGATCCATCAAAGCTTCGCCTTTCTCCAGATAAAGTTCTGCCAGTTGTGTTTCTAAAGCATTTGCTTTCATGCTCAATTCTGCAATTTTTAAGTTTTCTTTCTCAGATTTCTGTAAAATCGGCCTCATATTCAGGGCAATCCCGTTTTTTCTGCTCAGTTCTTTTTTTAAGTCTAATAGCCCTTCATTCATGTTTAAAAACATTTTTCCGATTAAAATAATAAAAACAGTCAAAGGCAAAAAAACCAGACTTTTGATCAGTTTTTTTTTGTTTTTTAATACAAAAGATTGGATTCTGCCTGTTTTTGGGGTCCATTTAGATCCCAGTATTTCGATCAGTGCGTCTTCTACTGTTTCAATCCGGACAATATGAAATACAATGGATTCTTCTTTCAGAAGAATGACGGTTTTATGCGGCTGAAGAATAATTTCTGCCTGATAGTTTTCACGGATAAAATCATAATCCAGTTTTTCGTCTCCCGCGTATGCGAAAAGTATCTCCCCTTTTCCAAGCTCTGGATGATACACAAATTCATCTAAAGCGACTATGAGTTTTTGGTTGATTTGGTCTGCCTTCGTTAAATTTTTCCAGCTTGTAAAGTTTCCAATACCGCCTGAAAGAACCGCGTGAGTATATTTTTTGGATACTTTTCCTTCTTCTTTTAATATACATATTAAAGAAGCGATGTAATAAGCAAGGGTCCATGAATTTCCGGCAGCGGTTTTATGAGACAAGGAGTCCCTGTGATAAAGCGTCTGATATTCATAAAACCGGGCAATCTTGGTTTCCTGATATTTTTCTTTAAACGGGATTTGTTCTAAAAACCAATGTATTTTGTTGTTAAAATTGGCGGTCAATTTGCCGTCGCAATAGGCAGGGTTGTTCAAAATTGAAAAAAAAAGCTGTTCTGAGCTGTATTTATTTTCCAGTCTGCCCTGATTGGTCATTTGTATTTTTGCCAAAAATCCTGTGGTAGGAAAATAAAACTTCATTTTATTTCCTCAATATAGATTTGATGGTGGAAATCTTTGTGGTTTATTTTCCAGGGCTGAAGAGGGATTTGATTGGTATTAATCTCAAATTCCCTGATAGACTGTGCTTCCATCTCGCTCAAATTGGCAAGCAGGTAGGTTTTTTCGTTGTTTTCCAAAACAAGACGAATATTTCTGTTTTGAAGTCCTGTTTTACTTTCCACCAATATTCTGACACAATCCTCAGATATTTCAGTAAAGTGAATTTTCCACCCCTCGCCCCCGCCGCCGAACATTGTAATCATCAAAACTCCGTAGTGTATCGGATAGTTTTTGACACTGGTGCTGGCTGCCTGAGAAAGCGTGCCCCCGCCTATCCCGATAATCGTTGGATTCTTTTCGGCAGAATAGTGCTTTATCTCATTGATATTTGGCATTTTGGGGAGTAGATCGGGAAATATTTCAAACCTCAAATTCCAGTAATATAAAAAAGCAAGCCCGTATTCAAAGGAAATCCAGAATTGGAGCAATGCTTTATTCATTGTTTCCCTGTCAAATTGGTTTTCAAATACCAGTTCGAATAACTTTGCCCCTTTTTCTTCATTCTCTGATATTTCAGGCGTGCAGACAGGTTTTTTGAGACTCCCCAGCATTTGAGAAAAGGTTTCTCCAGTCTGCCGGTAAAAACTTTTTTCAAAAGATTCCTTTGCTCTGATCAAATTTTCTTGGAGTTCAGTGGAAATAAACCCTGCAAAAAGATAATTTTTTCCTGTAAATGAATAGTAAAGAAGGGACAGTATCTCTTTCTCGATACTCATAACAAACCTCCGTTGATATAGAATTTTTCAATAAACATTTTTTTAAAATCATTTAATCTGCTTAGATTCAAAAGCCGGCATCCTATTTTTTTGGCGATTTTATCCAATTGATAATCGAGTTTCCCTCTGGTCATAGAAAGAATATCACAGAGTTCTTCCCGACTGGGATGATCCAAATGATCTTCATATCCTGCATAAACCAGAAATCCGGATATTTTTTCCTGTATTTTATCATTTTCCAAACCTTCGCTGTAGTCTTGGAGTGAAAAATATTTTTCAAAAAGAGGGTTTTTTTCAATCAGGGTTTTGATTTCACCTTCTGAAATCAATTTCATTTTTTCAGGATTTGTTTTTCCGATGATCACCAATTTAATCAAAGCGATATCCATTATGTTCAGGGACTGAATAGCATGAAGTAAATTTTTGAAAATAAAATGGAGCGCCTCTTTTTCATGGACACAATACTCAATAATAGTTTCCAAATCGAATTTTTTTTCAAAAATCTGCTCTATGAGAAAATCATCTTTTAAACTTGTTTTTAAGTTTTTTTGCTCGTTAAAATACCTTTGAATTTCATGAAGGTGCTTTTTATCTCCAAATGTTTCAACATATTCTTTATTTTCTAAAATATCTTGATTGTCTTCCCGATACTTTTCCCATCTCCTGCACTTTCTGGCGCAGTATTTTTTCAGCCGGTTCAAAATCACATGAAAAGCGAAAGTACTGAATTTGACTTGTTTTTCCCTGTCAAAACTCTCCAACGCTTTTTCAAAGCCAAAATAGCCTTCCTGATATAAGTCATCCCTGCAGTTTGTTTTATTCTGCACCTGCCCAAAGCATGCACCGAGTCTCTCCCACACCACTGCCCAAATCAGGTTTTTAAATTTTTCATAAAGCCGGGTTAATAAAAAACCTCTTCTTTGAACTTGAAATTCTTTCTGAAATTCAAAAATCAAATCAATGTATTCACTTTTTTCAGGACTATCTGTCATAGACCGCCCCCATAAAACTTCAATATTTCCGAAACGCTCACTATTTTTTTTTCATCCGGAAGATAAACTCCAGCCGGCTGCCATGAGAGGTCATAACATACTGCTGATATTTTTTTTAAAAAAGATGATTTCACCGGACACGAAGAAACGACTTGCCCCTCTATAAAAACCATTTGGTCCTGAATGGTTCCATCTGCTCCCGGATAAATAAAAATCAATTTATTGGATTGATTTGAGTTGTTTTCTAACAGATTTAAACTGTTTTTCAAGGTGTTTTCGGATTGAAGCTTGACCTTAAGCGTTTGCGAGTCTATTTTAAGAATCGCCAGTTTTTTATCAGCGCTTATCTTCACTGTTTCCAGACTGATCAAATTCATCTGCCCCTCACCAAAGATGATTCCCGCAGAATAGCGGAAATTTTGTACGATAGCCCCATCGCAAAAAACATAACCCTCTGTATCGATCAAAAGCCCGCTTCCATAGTCTCCGTCAGGGTTGACAATCAAAAGTGTTTTGAGCTTAAGTGCGCTTATTTTTTGCTCAAAGGCGGTTTCATTGTTTCTTAAATTGAAAACAGGCAGCTGAATCGGTTTTTTTACGAGTTTTTTCAGTTTTTTCATGGATTGGTTTTTTTGAACCATTTCAGGACTCTCTTTTGGGCTGTCTGAAAAACAGTTGTTGAATAATAAAAAAACTAAAATGCTAATCATTGTCATATACTTCACAACAATCTCCTTGGAAAGTGATTCATAAAATATAGTAATGAATTGAATTCTTTTAAATAAAACAAACGGCTCATCTCTCTTTTTATTGGATCCTCTACGCGTTGTTTCATCTATAAATATTATACCCCCGGTAGAAAAAAAATTGAAAAATAAATAGTCATTTGAAAAAAAAGTTAAAATTTTTTTTTAAAAAGAATTTGACGACAATATTATTCATGATCTCTTATAAAAAAAAATTAATTCAAAATTTAAAAAATATTTTAGGAGGAAAAAATGCAAATTCGAATTTATTTTACAAAACTAAAAGACTTTTTAAAAATCAACCCAATTTGTCTTCGTTGTGGATCCCAAGACAAGATTGATTTGTATGAACAAAAATTCTCGATTAAAAAAGAAACCTCGCAGAGTCAGAGTCTTTTGTCAGCACCGATTAGAAATTTCCTAAAATCGCCGAAATAAAATTTCCGCTTTTTTCCAAAAACAGGTATTTTTCTACCCAAAT
>MIAO01000134.1 GCA_001829155.1 Spirochaetes bacterium GWB1_36_13
ATACCCCCTTTGTATCCATAAAATTAAAGAAAGTATTTTAAGAAAATATGACAAAAAGATGAAAGAACGATGAATTTACAGATAAAATCTTTCATTGTTTTATCTGGTTAAAATAAAAATATTAAACTAAAGTATTATTGACTTATTGAAAAAGTTGTGATTTATTTAACAAGCTATGTTTTCTTAAAAAACTTGACAATTTTAAAATTCACTATTTAATATTAACTAGTTTCTTTCAATAAGTATGATCTTAAACTAATACCAAGGAGGTTCAATGTTCAGCCAGATTTTAATTCAGGGAATTCTGATTAACGGTTCGATTTATGCGCTTTTGGCTTTAGGGTTTGCCCTTATTTTTGGTGCGGCCCGGGTCGTCAATCTTTATCACGGTACTTTTTACATGCTGGGAGCCTATTTCACCTATTCTTTTTACTCTCTTTCCATTCCGCTTGGGATAGCGGCGATTCTTTCCCTGATTTGCGTCGGGGCATTAGGGCTTGTTGTTTTTAAAATTATCGAGCCGATTCGAAAACAGGGGGTAGCAGTTTTAATTGTGACCATCGGGCTTGCATTTTTCACTCAGGAGCTCATTCATATTTTCTATGGAACAGGCACAAAAAATATTCCCAGTTTTCTAAATATGAAAGACACTATGGGACTTCCCATGACCAGTATCACGATTTCAGGAGTCGTTCTTCCTGTGGATCGTTTGTTTGCTTTTGGTGTTGCGGTTGTCTTGATTTTTCTCCTTTGGATTTTTGTGGATAAAACAAAAGCGGGGAAAGGGGTCATGGCTGTGGCGCAGGATGAGGAAGCGGCTATGACTGTCGGTATCAATCCTAGAGTGGTCAATATTATTGCTATTGCTTTTTCAGCTATGCTAGCCGGGGCTGCAGGGATTGTCAGGGCGCCGTTTTTACCCGTCAATTCCCATATGTGGCTTGATCCTCTGATTAAAGCTTTTGCGATTGTGATTCTTGGTGGACTGGGCAGTGTCTGGGGAAGTGTGATCGCTGCATTTATCCTTGCTTTTGCCGAGGCTATGGCAAGCAATTTAATCAGCCCGAGTCTTGGGTCTGTCGTATTTTTATTAGTTGTCCTCATTATGCTGGTGGTCAAACCGAAAGGCATCATGGGCAAAACGCTCAGGTTTTAAGGGAGGAAAAAAATGAAAATCGATAAAATTAAAAACGGACTATTCAGCATCTTTTCAGAAAAATATATCAATATCCCTCCCCGCTACAAGATTATTATTCTCTGGGCGCTGCTTTTGGCTGTTCTTCCTTTTTTCAGCAAGTTCAGCACTGTAGAACTCTTTCTTTTTGGGAACATTTATTTGATGTATGCGACTTCATGGGATATCTTATCCGGTTATACGGGTCAGGAAAGTTTCGGGCATTCCTTATTTATAGGGATTTCCGGTTATCTGGCAGGTTTTTTGAGTTACCGGCTGGCGGAAATGGGGATTTTAGACATTCATCTTCCTTTCGGGGTGAATATGATTATCGGCGCTGTTGTAGCAGGGCTTTTCGGGCTGATTATCGGGATTCCTTCCCTTAAGCTCAAAGGACCTTTTCTGGCTCTGGCTACGCTTTCATCCGCTTCTTTAGCGACTGAGCTGGTTAAATTTTTCAACGAATACACAAACGGCGAAGAAGGGCTTTCCAGAATTTCTTCTGTCTCCTCGATTTCAGGAGTAAAAGCTTATTATCTTTCGATCGTCCTTCTTTTTGTCTGCCTGGGGATTACTTATTTTATCAGCCGTTCCAAATACGGAACGCTTTTAAAAGCAATCCGGGAAGACGATGCCGCTGCTCAGGCTGTCGGAATCAACACAATGAAGTTTCGAATCGGAGCCTTTGTTTTAAGTTCTGCTTTAGCAGGGCTTGCAGGCTGTTTCCATGCCTATTATCTGGGAGGTGTTTCTCCTACTCTCGTTGAAACCTCGCTTTCTCTTGAAATTATCACCTTTGTGGTTGTGGGAGGGATCGGCACAATTACAGGTTCAATCGGCGGAGTATATTTTCTTCTTTTGACCTCACAGATTTTAAGAGGCTTTTTTCCTGAGTTTAAAGTCATGATTTATATGATCTTAATGGTCGTTGTAATGCTGTTTTTACCCAAAGGACTCTGGTCTTATATTACCGAAAAGACCGTATCTTCTTATCAGAAATGGAAAAGACAGGGGGGAAATAATGGAAAAAATACTTGAAATTAAAAACATTAATAAAAGTTTTTCCGGGATTAAAGCGACTCAGAATGTCTCTTTTGATGTTTTCAAAGGTGAAATTCTGGGAATCTTAGGACCAAACGGAGCCGGAAAAACAACTTTATTCAATCAGATCAGCGGATTTGACCGTCCGGACAATGGAGAAATCCTTTATAAAGGCGCTAATATTATCGGAATAAAACCACATATCCTTGCCAATCAAGGCTTAGCAAGAACTTTCCAGCTGGTAAGGCCTTTCCATGGAATGACAATCCGGGAAAATCTCATGGTTCCTTTTCTTTCAGACAGAGGGAAAAAAATCCTTTTGGAAGCGGCTGAAAAAGGGAAAAAAAGAGATGATTTAATCGGTGAAATTGCTTCCAGCGTAGGTCTGGCAGACTCTCTGGATGAAAATGTCAATAACCTGCCTCATGGAGCGTTGAAAAAACTGGAAGCTGCCAAAATTTCAGCGATTCAGCCTGAAATCATTATGCTGGATGAACCTTTCGGCGGACTAACGGAAAAAGAAATTGAATCGTTGTCTGAATATGTAAAATTTTTAAATCAGGAAAAAGGCATCACCTTTATCATTATCGAACACCGATTGAGAGAGTTTATGAAACTGGTCAACCGGGTGGTAGCGCTTAATTACGGGGAAAAGATAGCGGAAGGAGTTCCTGAAGAAATTATTAAAAATCAACTTGTTATTGAAGCATATCTTGGAAAAGGGGGGGCTGAAGTTGCAAACTCTAAAAATTGAAAACTTAAAAGTCGCTTACGGCGGCGCTCAGATACTCCACGGAGTCTCTTTGGAAGTGAATGAAAAAGAAGCGGTGGCGGTTTTAGGTCCAAACGGGGCGGGAAAAACAACCCTTATGAGAGCGATTACGGGTTTGGCTCCTATTACAGGCGGAGATGTTTTTTATCAGGAAGAAAGCGTGAAAAAAATGAAACCTTATCAGTTTGTGGGGAAAGGAATCATGCACTGTCTGGAAAATAGAAGGCTTTTTTCTGAATTTACAGTCAAGGACAACTTGATGATGGGAGCCTATGCTCTTAATAATAAATCAGAAGTTGAAAAAAATCTGGAAACCTGTTTTGAAATCTTTCCGATTTTAAAAGAAAGGCTTTCCCAGATTTCTCAAACCATGAGCGGAGGCGAACAGCAGATGATTGCTATTGCACGCGGTCTCATGTCTTCACCCAAAGTTCTTCTTTTGGATGAACCATCAGTCGGGCTTGCCCAGATTGTCAAGGAAAAGATCTTTGAGGGTCTTGATAAAATCAAGAAACAGGGCGTTACTATTCTGCTGGTAGAACAGGATGCTGTCATGGCAATGGGAATTGCGGACAGAATCTATATCATGGAAAGCGGAAAAGTGGTTTTAAGCGGCAGCCGCAGTGAAATGAAAGACAATCCTTATGTAAAAAATATTTATCTTGGGATTGCGTGATTTTTTTTGCAAAATTGTTTTAAACATTGATTAAAAAAGCTTATTTTTTATGATAAGCATTTTATAAAAAAACGGAGGGTTTAGATGAAAAGACTGTTAGCGCTTTTAGTGCTTGCATGCACCGCAGTTATTATGGTATCTTGCGGCGAAGGAAAAAAAGAAGATGTCATTAAAGTAGGAATCCTGACTCCTAAAAGCCTTTATGCGGGCGAAATGGTAGAAAAGGGAACCATGCTGGCAATTGAAGAAATCAATGCTCAGGGTGGAATTATGGGGAAAAAAATCGTCCCAGTGATTATTGATGACGAAAACAAACCGGATGTCGCAAAAATGAACCTCAGAAACGCAATTGAAAACGATAAAATCGATTTCATACTGGGCGGGATGAACAGCGCGGTTGTTTTAGCTGCTATGGATGTTATGGCTGAGTACAAAAAAATCTGGCTTGGCACCGGAGGAGCTTCTCCGCAGGTCATTAAAAATATTCAGACAAACTATGAAAAATACAAATATTATTTCAGAGTCGGAACGATTGACGCTTTAAAACAAGGTGAAGCTTTAGGGGACTTTATTGTGAATTATGTCGGTCCTAAATATGGAATCAAAGAAGTCGCATTAATCGGCGCTGACAACGCTTATTCCAAACTCATGCTGGATATGAACGAGAAAAAACTGATTGATGCAGGCTATAAAATTGTTTACAAAAACTATCTGCCTACCAATACTACAGACTTTTCTCCTGTCTTCAACCAAATCAAAGAGAAAAAAGCAAAAATCATTTTCGAAGCATGGCCTTCTTCTGAAGCCATTACTTTTATCAAACAGTACAATGCAAACAAAGTTCCTGCAATCGTTGTCGGAGCTGTTATTGAAAGCTTGAAAGACGAATATTTCCAAGAAACAGGCGGAGCTTCTGTTTATGAGTGTTCTTATTCTCCGCAAAGCGGACCTGCTCCTATGACAACAAAAACAATGAAATTTGTTGAAGCATTTAAAGCAAAATACGGAAAATCGGCAGGATACATTGCTTATCCTTCTTATGACACAGTTTATGTGTTAAAAGCTGCGATTGAGCAGGCTGGTACTATCACCGATACTGAAAAACTGATTAAAACCCTTGAAGGAATTGAATACGAAGGAAATATCTGGTACAATTTCATCGATGATTCTCACGACCTGACTATGGGCATCCAAAACGGAAAAGTTTATGCTGGTGCGGTTTGGTTCCAATGGAAACCGGATGGATCTAGAAAAGCAATTTACCCTGAACAGTTTAGAAACGCAGAATTCGAATTGGCTCCATGGGTTATGGAAGCTTTCAAAAAAGAAGGAATTATTAAATAAATTTCTTTTTATGAAACAGGGGGCTTTGTCCCCTGTTTTTAATTTAAATTTAAGGGTAAGTATGAAATTATTATTTTCTTCTATTATTCTTTTATTATTTCTATCAGGCTGTGTATCAAAAAAACAATCTCTTGATTTTAAAAGACTTCCTCCCACTAATACAGGGGAAGAATATATGGTTGACCCAGTAAAAAAATAAATTTGAAACAATTAATATTTATAATTTTGGAGTTTAATATGGTAAAACTACGGGTATCAGAAAAAATCGGCAGATTAAAATTAAAAGCTAAAATCAACTTAATTATCATATCTATGATTATTCCAATTGTGATTCTGACTTTTCTTTCTCTCAGTAATCTGGTATTGAAAGTTAATTCAGATATTGATAAAAGATTTGAAATTGCTGAAAAAAGCATTAAAAGAGCTGTAGAAAGTCTAAGAAGAAGTAAAATTATTTCTGCTAAAATGATTTCTTCTGATATTGAACTTCAAAATAATCTTTTAAATGCGGAACTTGATATTCAAAAACAAAAAAAACTGATTGACCGTCTTTTAAACCTTCAAAAATCTGCTCAAGTAGAATATTCATGGATATATAATAAAAATGGGAAAATTATTGCAAAAGGGCATCTGCCCTCTGATTCAAATATATCAGACGATTCATCCAATCCGCTTTTTCGTGAAGCTTACTCTGGAAATATTGTCTATACTCTCGATTATATCAATCATAAAGATATTTATTTGAAATATGCCGTACCGATTTATTCCAATCAGGAAAGTATGAAAATAATTGGAGTTTTTGTGGTTGCAGATAAGATCAGCAAAGACTTAAGTCCTGTTATTGTAACAAGAATTCAGGAAATCAGCGGAATTGATCTTCTCCTTATTGCTGAAAACCACCTTATTTCCACTTCTTTTGGTATTCCTCTCATCCAGGAAGAATCGCAGTCTATTCCCTTTGACTTAAAAACACGGACAAAAATCATCAACCAGAGAGAATATGATCTTCGACCTGTTCAGATTTGGCCGATTCATTATATTCCTGATTTTGGGGTTTTGATAGCCTTAGATAATTCTGAGATAAAATCCAGTTTGAGAAATATGATTATAACACTTCTGGCTGCTTTTCTTCTGGCCACTGCTCTCGCTTTTCTCATTTCACGAAAGGTCTCAAAAAACATATTAAGCTCGACCAATGCAATTCTTGAGGGAACCGAACACATTAAAAATAAAGATTTTTATCATAAAGTATCTTTGAAAGGAAACGATGAATTTGTGCTTTTGGCTGAAACATTCAACAGTATGGGAAATGAGCTCGCAAAATACTCTGAACACATGGAGGAACTGGTTGCAAAAAGAACGGAAGAACTGAAAAAAGCTTTTGACAAGGTACAGCAGCTGAAAGTTCAGCAGGATGGAGATTATTTTTTAACCTCTCTTTTGATTCATCCTTTACTAACCAATCAAGTAGAGAGTAAATGTCTTGATATTCATATTTATATTTCTCAAAAAAAGAAATTTCAGTTCAGGAGCCACAGCGGGGAAATTGGAGGGGATGTCTGTATTTCCAATACAATTGTTTTAAATAACAAACGCTACATCGTTTTTGCCAATGGGGATGCAATGGGAAAATCACTTCAGGGAGCTGGAGGAGCTCTGGTGATGGGGGTTGTTTTTAATTCATTTGTTACACGGACTCACTTAATTAAAAGTCTTCAGGAAACTTATCCTGAAAGATGGCTCAAGCAATGTTATCAGGAACTTCAGAATATTTTCACTTCTTTTGATGGCAGCATGATGATTTCAGCGGTTATTGGTTTGATTGATGAAGAAACAGGGTTTTTATGTTATTTTAATGCAGAGCATCCCTGGACGGTTCTTTATAGAAATGAAAAAGCTTTCTTTACCGATGAGGAACTTTCTATGAGAAAAATAGGAATTGAAAAATTCTCAGATGACTTGACCATACGGTCTCTGATCCTTGAGAAAAACGATATTTTTATTGTAGGCTCAGACGGAAGAGATGATATTTTAATTGAACGGGATAAAAAAACCGGTAAAAGAATAATCAATGATGATGAATATCAGTTTCTCATTAATGTTCAAAAAGGCAAGGGTGATCTTCAGAAAATTGTGGAAGAAACCACTCTAAAAGGTGAGTTGACCGATGACTTATCTCTTTTAAGCATTCATTATTTGAAAGATAAACCGGACACTTCAGCTTTTACTCAATTACAGGAAGAAATTGCTCAGGCAGAAAAATTGGTTTCCAGTAATCAGTTTCAGGAAGCTGCTCAAGTTTATGAAAAAATCTTAGGCTACTATCCCAATGAGGGTATTTATTCTTCTCTCATCGAATGCAGAAAACTGGAAGGAAATCCTGAAAAAGAAATTCAAGTTATTGAGAAAGGTTTATTTTGTTTTCCTCATAAATTTGATTGGCTATTTAGGGGCTCTATTTTGCATAAAAAATTCAAAAATTATGAAAAAGCAGCAGATTATGGTGAAAGATTTTATTTTTACAATAAACTTCATGTCAATAATTTAATCAATCTGGCAGATATTTACCGTCTTTCAAAAAATTCTTCAAAAGTGCTTTCACTTCTGAAAATGCTTAAACTATTGGCGCCCGATAACCCGAACTATCTTAAACTTTTAAAATATGCCAATAATTTAAATGATTCGGAAAACATCTTTCTTTGATTTTAAATCTTCCCAATAAATTGGGGAGGTTTTTTATTAAAAATTTCTACTGGGAAGGATTTTTTTCTGTGGCAGTATTTTTTGGGTTATTTTATTTGCAAGTTTTTCTAACC
>MIAO01000135.1 GCA_001829155.1 Spirochaetes bacterium GWB1_36_13
AACAGGACTCATTGATGCCGATGTTCACGGCCCTTCTCAGGCAAAACAGGTGTGCCGGTAGCAGCAGACAGCACGAACACTTATTACCGGGATTTATTTTTAAAAGCTGTTCATTATTTAATCGATAAAACTAAAAAAGGAGGAGAGTAATGGCAGGATTAAACAGAATGGGACCCATGAATCTGGGTTCTCAAACAGGAAGAGGAATGGGGTATTGTAACCCGAATTATCAGGGAGGCGGATTCCAACCAGGCTTCGGCATGGGAAGAGGCAGAGGGATGGGGCTTGGCAGAGGGATGAGAAAAGGTTTTATTCCTATGGTCTCACAAGACGACAATCTCGCCTATCTGAAAAAAGAAAAAGATTATCTGGATCAGATGATTCAAAATATTGAAAAGTCTAATTCAGCTCATTCTTAAAGGAACAAAAAATGGACGAGGAAAAACTGGAATCGGCGAGAAAACTTCTTAGCCTTCCCAATGAAGCAAGCGTGAAAGAAATTAAAAAAAGGTTTAAGGAACTGGCAAAAAAAGTCCACCCTGATTTAAATCAGGAAGAACAGGAGATTTCTTTTATCAAACTTTATCAGGCGTATCAGTTTTTATTAGACTACGCTGATTCCTTCCCTCTTCCATTGACAGGCGCTGAAGCTAAAAAACATCTGGATAAAAAAAACTATATGGAAAAAATGAAACGGCAGTTTATCGACGGATGGTGGGGGGATTTAAAATGAGCGTGTTTGACCTTTACCCCCAAGAATATGATTCATGGTTTATCAAAAATCCAGGCTGGTATGAATCGGAGCTGGAAGCAGTGAGAAAAATGCTCCCTGAGAAAGGCAAGGGTGTAGAAATCGGGGCAGGAACTGGAAAATTCGCTGTCCCTTTGAAAATAGAAACAGGAGTTGAAATTTCTAAGGAAATGGGAAAAAAAGCGGAGGAAAATGGACTCAAAATGGTTTATGCCATGGCTGAAAATCTTCCGTTTATGAATCACTCTTTTGATTTTAGCCTGATGGTAACCACTTTCTGTTTTCTAAAAAATCCTCTGGAGGGACTGAAAGAAGCCTACCGGATTTTAAAGCCCGGCGGAGTGTTTATCAATGCTATTGTTGATAAAGAAAGCCCGCTTGGAAAAATCTATGTACTGAAAAAAGAAGAGAGCCGGTTTTACCGTGAAGCTTTTTTTTATTCTGTGGATGAAACCGTAGAACTTATGAAAAAAGCGGGGTTTAAAGATTTTGAATACCGACAGACAATCCATGATATTGAAAATAAGAATTTTGAACCTTCTTTTCCGGGATACGGAAAGGGAAGTTTTGTTGTAATAAAATGTATTAAATGAATTTTTACATATTTAGGAGGAACACATGGAACAAAAATTAAGACTGCCGCATTTTACGATTTCATTTTTTGCAATCGTTCTCGGCTTGTCAGGACTGGCTCTGACAGTGGTGAAAATTTCCGAGCTTTATCCTGTTTTGCATCAAACAGGCATCTGGGCTACCGGATTTTCACTCGCTGTTTTTGCGGTTGTTTTCTTTTTTTACCTGCTCAGAATTTTCAAATATCCCCAAGAGGTCAAAAAAGAGTTTTTTCATCCAGTCAAAATGAACTTTTTTCCCTTGCTGGCAAAGATATTTCTGGTTCATTCGGTGATATTTCTTTCTATTGACAAACAAACCTCTTTTGTTTTCTGGATACTCGGGGTAATTGTCCAGACTGTTTTTATTTTTGCCATTCTTTCCGTCTGGATCCGTCACACCCGTTTTGAGATTCACCACATGAACCCTGCCTGGTTTATGCCTGTAGTGGGCGCAATTATGATTCCAATTACGGGAGTCGAGCATGCGCCAAAAGAAATCTCATGGTTTTTCTTTGCCATAGGAGTTGTTCTCTGGCTTGCCCTTTTTACCATTGTTTTTTACAGGATGATTTTTCATTCTCCGATTGCGGATAAACTTTTACCCACTCTTTTTATCCTTTTCGCCCCTCCGGCTATCGGATTTATTTCTTATTATAAACTGACAGGAGGCTTGGATGCTTTCGGCTCTATTCTTTACTATTTCGCTCTTTTTCTGATGATTCTGGTTTTTCTTCAGGTCAAACTCTTCTCAAAAATTTCGTTTTTTCTCTCATGGTGGGCATACTCATTCCCTCTGGCAGCTATCAGTGTCGCAACCGTTTTAATGTACAGGCTGACCAATCTTCCGTTTTTCCAGATTTTATTTTTTGTTCTGGCAGGTCTGCTTGTCTTGATTGTTTTGTTTTTAATGATCAAAACAACCCGTGAAGTCATTAAAAAATCACTTTGTATCGAAGAAAAAGAGGAAAAAGCTTAAAATGAATACTTTTGAAAAAAAGATTGCGGTCTTAAGCGGAAAGGGCGGCACTGGAAAGACTGCCTTTTCTGTCAATCTTGCCCTGATTTTGGAAAAACAGGGATATGTCCCCCTGCTGGCGGATCTGGATGTGGAAGAACCCAATGTCCATCTTTTTTTTAAAGAAAGTTTTGGGACTGAAGAACCTGTTTCTCTTCTTTTTCCCAGCTGGAATAAAGATGCCTGTAATTTTTGCGGACTGTGCGCTTCAAACTGCCGGTTTCACTCTCTCGCTGTTTTTAAAGACGATTTTCTTTTTTTTCAGGAGCTTTGCCATTCCTGCGGAAGGTGCGCTGCAAAATGCCCCCATAAAGCCTTAAGCGAAAAACCCCTTCAGATTGGAGTTTTAAGGAAAGGAAATTACGGTACCTTAAGCCTTTACGAAGGAAGGCTTGATGAAGGAAAAACTCAGACATCTTCCATGATCCGGGAAATCAAAAAACAGCTCCCTCAAACCGGACTCCAGATTTGGGACGGACCTCCGGGGACATCCTGCCCTTCTTTAGAAGCTGTAAAAGGCGCTGATTTGATCGTTTTAATTACCGAACCCACTCCTTTCGGGTTTCATGACTTCAAGCTGACCGTGGAAGCGCTTAAACCCTTTGGGATTCAGACAAAAGTAGTGATCAACAAGTGGGTGGAAAACAGTCTTGAAATTGAAACTTACTGCGAAAAAAACAATCTGACCGTTCTGGGAAAAATTCCTTTTTCAAAACAGGCGGCAGAAGCTTACTCATCGGGAAAAACTTTCTGGGAATTTTCTGATATGCGTGAATCTTTTCTGGATATGATAGAACAAATCATGGAGGAAAGAGAATGAACGCAAAGGAAATTGTTTTTATCAGCGGAAAAGGAGGGGCGGGAAAGACTACCATCATGGCATCGATAGCTTATCTGGCAGGTGAAAAAGCTCTCATTTCCGACTGCGATGTGGACGCTGCCGACCTTTTTATTCTGGCTTTGCCCGCCAAAACAAGCTCGGTTCCTTTTTACGGAATGGAAAAAGCAGTGATTGACCAGCAGCTTTGTATCCGCTGCGAAAAGTGTTTTTCAGTCTGCCGTTTTGACGCGGTGAAAAGGGAAAAAGGACGCAATAAATGCGTTGAAATTGATCTTTCAGCCTGTCAAAGCTGTGGAAGGTGCATGGATGTATGCCCTGTAGATGCGCTTCGGCTTGAAAAAAAAGAGAGGGGGAAAATTATTTCAGGAACCAGCCGCTTTCACTCTCCCATGATTTACGGAGTTTTAGAACCGGGAGAGGAAAACAGTGGCAAACTGGTAACAGAAGTCCGAAACTTAGCTAAAAATGAGGCTCAAAAGTTTCAAAAAAAAATTATTTTAATCGACGGCCCCCCGGGAATCGGGTGTCCCGCAATCGCAAGCATAGGAAACACCCATCTGGTTGTGATTATCACTGAAGCTTCTCTATCAGGATTTCACGACGCAAAAAGAGCGCTTTCTCTTGCCCGGAAAATGAATCTCAAAACTGCGGCTGTATTCAATAAAACAGGATTAAATCCTGATTTGGAAACAGAAATGAGAGATTTTTTTTCCCAGTCCGGCGTTGAGATTTTAGCATCATTTCCTTTCTCCGCCGAATGGAATGAAATTTTAAGAGAGAGACAAACAATTGCCGAAACCCATGAACCCTTTTTGAAACAAGAAATTCAAAAACTTTACCAAAATTTACTGAAAACCATTGGAGGATAAAATGAAAATAGCCATCAGTTCTACCGGACAAAACCTGACCGATTACCTCGATCCCCGCTTCGGCAGAGCAAACTGGCTCTGTATTTACGATACTGAAAGCGGTAAAACAGAGTTTATTGAAAATGTAGAAAACTTTAACGCTTCTCACGGAGCAGGGATTCAGACTGCCGTTAAAGTGGTTTCTTCCGGCGCTTCCCATGTTTTTTCAGGTCATTTTGGACCGAAAGCCGCCGATACTCTAAAAGACAAAGTCAAATCTCATGAAATCCATGAAGAAATTAAGATTGTTGACTTGATAGAAAAAATTAAATCAGGACAAATTCTATTATGAAAATAACTGTTCTTTCTGAAAATACTGTCCCCGTTTCTTTCGGCCTCACTGGAGAGCACGGGCTTTCTTTTTGTATTGAAAATCAGGGAAAAACCTTTCTTTTTGATACGGGGCAGACAGGAATCGCTGTTTCCAACGCAAAAAAGCTTGGGATTGATTTAAAAAAAACGGAAGCAGTTGTCCTTTCTCACGGTCATTACGATCACGCCGACGGACTGGAAGCGGTCTTGAAAGAAATCGGGCATCCGGTAAAAATCATTGCCCATCCCTCTGTTTTTGATGCCAAGTATATTGTATCCGCAAACAGTAAAAGATATATCGGCATGAAACTCCGAAAAGAGTTTATCGAGGGGTTTTTGAAAGCTTCGTTTGAGTTTCATAAAAGTTTTACCGAAATTTTTCCCGGAGTTTATATGACGGGCGAAGTGCCTTTCACCAATCCCTATGAGAAAATTCCTGATGCCCTCCAGGTAGAAAAAAACGGAAAACTGGAAAAAGACTTTTTTGAAGACGACAATTCTCTCATTCTGGAGAGCGGTAAAGGCTTGATCGTTCTTCTCGGATGCGCTCACAGGGGTATCATCAACATTCTTTCCAGTGTCAAAGAAAAACTAAACCAACCGATTCACGCCGTAATCGGAGGCGCCCATCTTCATGATACCGGCAATGAACAGTTTGATTTTGTAAAAAATTATTTAAAAAAAGAAAAGATAGCGCTTCTTGCCCCTTCGCACTGCACAGGAATCCCAAAAATCTTTGAATTGCAGAAAGATCTGCATGAAAAGGTTCAGCCCGCTTTTTGCGGAAGCGTATTTGAATTTTAATAAAAAAACAAGGAGTTTACAATGAAAATTGCAGCAGCTTTAAATCAGGGAAAGATTTCTTCCCATTTTGGACATTCCAGAGAATTTATGGTGGCAGAGCTTTCTGAGACCCATGAGATTTTGAAAAAAGAAAAACTGACTCCTCCTCCCCACGAACCGGGTTCTTTTCCCCGCTGGCTTGCCGATCTCGGCGTATCGGTAGTCTTGACTGGAGGAATCGGACAAAGGGCAATTGATCTTTTTAATCAATCCGGTATTCAAGTTTTCGGTCATCTGGAATGTGCCCTGACTCCTGAGGAAGCAATCGCTCTTTATTTAAATAAAAAACTTTCTACCAATTTAAGCCCCTGTACCCATCATGGGCATGATGACCACGATCACAACTGCGATCACGGATAAACCCATGCCCAGAAAAAGAATGTGCCGAAAAATGGCGGGACTTCCTGAAGTCAAGGGGTTTCGCCCCTTCGACCGGGAGCCTTTCCGCCTTCCTCCTGTAATCATCACTCTCGACCAGTTTGAAGCCATCCGGCTGGCGGACTATGAGAAACTCAATCAGGAAGAGGCTGCTGTCAAAATGGGGATTTCTAGACCCACCTTCACCCGTCTCTATGAAGAAGCCCGAAACAGGCTTGCAGAAGCGTTGATAGAAGGGAAAAGTTTTATCATTGAGGGGGGGGAGGTGTCTTTTTCCTCTGTCTCATTCCGGTGCAGCGACTGCAAGCACTCTTTTCAGACCTCAAAAGAAGAGGCAGAGACCACTACCGCCTGTCCCAAATGCAAAAGCACCCAGATTGTTTCCATGAATGATTTTTTTCTGAAAGGATGTCAATGTAGAAAGAATTGGTATTGAGAAGCTATTTCCGGATGCTGAGCGCAGCCGAAATCGGCTTGAAACAGAACACTCCTGTCAAAGAACCGGGAAAACCATCCCGGTCTTATATAATTTTTACCAGAGAATCCCGATTTTAATTCTGGCAAAATAATTATGATACCAGAACTCTTTATCTCCCGGCAGCATATAACCATAAGAAAATTCAACAAATGTAGTAATACTGCTGTCTCCATTATTATCCAGACAATAACCAAATCCCTGCTGAAGTCTGAGCTGAGGTTTAAACTGCGCTCTTCCTTTTTCTTCCGGCCATCTGAGAAAAGGAACACCTGCATTTAAATTGAGGTAAAAGCCTTTTTTTATTTCTCTGAAATAGTAATTAAAATCCATGTCCAGCATAATTTTTGACTCTTTGATATTATTTCCATACTCATCATTATGAAGAATCTGCTCGAAATAGGTCAATCCATATCCCATGACCCATTTTTCTGAAAGAGGGTTATAAACATGAAAATCAATATTGGGGATAAAAAGAAATTGAGAAACAGTTACAAAAGTATAAGTTACAATTGTCTCAACTGTATTCCAATCTTTTTCTTTTGCCGGATAATCGACAGGGGTCAATCCTCCTATAGAAACAGCATAAAAAAGCTCTTGCGGAGAAGATTCTTTTTCTGCAAAAACAGTCCCTGAACAAACAAAAAAGAACATTAAAATAAAAATCAATTTTTTCTGTATAAAACTTACCATAAAAGCCCTCCATAAAGAGAAATAAAGAGTTTATAATCATCAGGATTATCTACATGAAATTCTTTTTTACTAAAATAAAAATAAGAAAGATTGGCGCCATAAAGTACTGTATAGTGTTCTCTTTTGGAAGCATATCCGATTCCTGCTTCTCCTCCCGCTCCGTAAAAAGAACTGAATCCTTCATTGGATATTTTAAAAAGAGAAGCACCTAATCCGAAATTCAGAAAAAATCCTTTGTATCCATTTTTAAAAAATTTTTTTATATTAAAATCTAAGTTCCTTCCAAAAATATCAAAATTGAGATTTTTTTTAAACACATTATCAATCAAATAAGGATAAAATAAGTTATCAATATAAAACTTTGTCCCTATCCCAAAAAGAATCTGATCTGATACAGGAAAATGATAGTAAAGCTGTAAATTGGAAAATTTAATAAACTGCAATGAATGCCCCAATGTCTGCATAATAATACTTTTTTTCCAATCCTGAAAAAATGGCTTTGGAGCAGCCAGACCAAAACCTGCTTCCAAATAGTACGACTCAGATTTTTCCTGATCCGGAATTGTAGAGTCCGCTCTCAGATTGAGCTGAAAGAAAAACAAAAACACAAGAATAAATGAAAACAGTTTTATTTTCATAAAAACACTCCTTCTATTAAGATTTTACTGAAAAAATTCATTTAATGCTCCTTTTATTATAATTTCTTGAAAATAATATACGGATATAATAACAAATAATCAATAGAACCCAGGGTGAATTTTAAAATAGAACCTGAGGTTCTATAGAAAAAGATTACTTAATCAGGCTGTCGATTATTGAAAACTATACCTTGTTATCATTGATATTTGTAAGTTTATTAGAAAAGGTAGTTGTCTTTTCTTATGCAATCTTTTATAGAGTTTTTCTATGAATCAAAGCAGTATGGTCACTGAGCGGAGTCGAAGTGACACCTCGGCTCCGCTCGGTGTCCGAGTTAATTTAAACAATAATCGACAGCCTGAATCAATTTTATTTTAAATTTGAAATCATCATGGATTTGTCCTTTTTTTATTTTAATTCTTTTTCCTATTTTGTCTATCTTTATAACAAATCCTTAAAAAAACTCAAATCAAGCCGATTTTATGAGGATAGATAAAATATTTTTGTAAACTGCGAAACAGAAGCTGAAAATTTTGCTAAATTTAATTGTCTGAATTTCAAAAATCTCTGGACAGGGAGAAAAAACCATGGAAAAAATAATTGTTACCAGCGCCTTGCCTTATGCCAACGGGCCGATTCACATAGGACACATTGCGGGAGCTTATCTTCCGGCCGATATCTATGTTCGTTTTCAAAAACTGATGAAAAAAGATGTGATTTACATCTGCGGATCGGATGAACACGGAGTCCCCATCACCATCAACGCCGACAAGCTCGGAATCACTCCCAAGGAAGTGGTGGACAAATACCATAAGAATATCAAAGAAAGCTTTGAAAAGATGAATATCGGTTTTGATATTTTCAGCCGCACCACCACAGAGATTCATAAAAAAACCTCCCAGAAGTTTTTCACAGAACTTTTTGAAAACGGATACATTACCACTGATATAGAAAAACAGCTTTACTGCGAAGACAATAAAAAATTTTTACCCGACCGCTATATCGAAGGCACTTGTCCCCACTGCGGAAATTTGAATGCCCGCGGAGACGAATGCCCGAAATGCGGAAAATGGCTGGAAGCGGTTGAACTGAAAAATCCCCGCTCCAACCTCTGTAAAAGTCCCCTTGTGATTAAGGAAACCAAACACTGGTACCTCTCTCTCGATAAACTTCAGGCAAAACTGGAAGAATGGATCAACAGCAAGCCATGGAAAGAAAATGTGAAAAACTTTGTTTTGGGCTGGTTTAAGGAAGGGCTTCAAAAACGGCCGATCACCCGTGATTTAAACTGGGGAATCCCTGTGCCTCTTTCAGATGAAGACGCAAAAGGGAAAGTGCTTTATGTCTGGTTTGATGCGCCTATCGGATACCTTTCCAACACAATTGAGTGGGCAGAAAAATCAGGAAATCCTGAAAAATGGAAAGACTACTGGCAAAACCCTGAAACCCGGCTGGTTCATTTTATTGGAAAAGACAATATCCCATTTCATGCCATAGTCTGGCCTGCAATGCTTTTGGGGCAAAAAACAAAATACATTCTTCCCTCTGAAATTCCTGCCAATGAGCACCTTTCTGTAGAAGGCGAGAAAATATCCACTTCCCGCGGAAACGCGATCTGGGTTGATGAGTTTTTAGAACATTTTCCAAGCGACTACCTCAGATTTTATCTGGCATCAAAGGCTCCTGAAAATAAAGACTCTGATTTTTCATGGAAAGTTTTTCAGGAAATTATCAACAACGAACTCATCAATGTCACAGCAAACCTGTTTAACCGTGTTTTAACCTTCGCATACGGGAATTTTGACCAAAAAGTACCTTCTTTGACTGAATCAAAGCTTCAAGACGAAGACCGCAAGATTCTGGCTGTAATTCAAAAAACACTCAAGGAAGCAAAAGAACTTTATTCTACTTACCGGGTCAGAGATGTGAGCCGGGTGATTCTGGAACTTGCACGGCAGGGAAATCAGTATTTTCAGGAACATGAACCCTGGAAACTCATTAAGACAGACAGAGAAAAGGTAGGAAATATTATCCATATCTGCATCCGCCTCATTGAAGCGGTTTCAATCCTTTATTACCCCATTATTCCTGAAAGCGCGTCTTTAATGTTTGAAGCGCTGGACAAAAAAAGAAAAATTCAGGAGATTGATTTATCTTCCCTCGTTGACATTGCCGATGCTTCAGAACGCCCGATCGAGAAACCAGCTCCCCTTTTTAAGAAAGTGGAAGACAAGGAAATCGAAGCAAGAATCAAATCACTGGAAGAACGGATGAAAAGCGTTTCAGAGGCAGAAACACCCAAAACAGAAGATTCTTTGATTGATATTGCTGATTTTAAAAAATGCGTCTTGAAAATCGGAAAAGTGCTGGAAGCTGAAAAAGTGCCGAAAAGCAGCAAACTGATTAAAATGCAAGTGAAAATCGGCGCTGAAATCCGCCAGATTGTGGGCGGGCTGGCCCCTTCCTACACACCGGAAACCCTTATAGGAAAAAAAGTGGCGGTCGTGTCCAATTTAAAACCCGCTGTTTTAATGGGATTAAAATCGGAGGGAATGCTTTTGGCCGCAAAAATGGGCGATAAACTTGAACTTTTAACAATGAACGGAGATATTGAAGATGGCGCGACGATTAGTTAGTTTTTTACTATTATTTCTTTTTTTCTTTGCCTGTTCTAAAAAAGAAGAGAACAAAGAAAAAGAGTTTTCAGATGAGATTCCTGATTTAATTTATGGAGATGACTCTTCCAGAACTCCCTTTGAAGATTTTGAAGCTGACATCAAATACCTGATTGATAAAAATGAATTAAAAACCGTTTTTATAAGACTTCAAGATGCGCAAAAGATTTATCCTTTAGAAAAAACACGGATTGCTTTTCTTTACGGAGTCGCTTATTTATCTCAAAATGATTTAATTAAAGCCAAAGAGTTTTTTAAACAATCGGAAAACGATTTAAAACCTGAAACAATGGTTTATTACGGGCACATAGCCAGAAAGGAAGGGGATTTTAAAAAGGCGGAGAAATTCTATCAAGATGCCTACACAATGGTTCAAAAAACCGATATTTTAAGCAATCTGGGGGATCTTTACTACGAACATAAAATGACTGCCCAAGCGAAAGAAGTCTATTTAAAAACCATTAAACTCAATCCGGAAGCTTATTTTGACCGCTACCTTCTGGCAAACATCTATTTTCAGGAAGGAAACCTTGCTGAAAGTGAAAAACTTTTGAAAGAATCCCTTGAAATCAACAAACGGTTTAAAAAAGCCTATGTCGGGCTTTATGCCATTTATGAGAAGAAGAAAAACAAAGCTGAAAGTTATTATTATCAATGCCGCGTCTTTTTTCTAGATCAGGAATATGATAAAGTAGTCAATCTTTTAAAAAAAGATGAAACTCTTGTTTTAAAGGATATGCGTCTTCTCAAATTCTACCTTGTTTCTCTCATCCGTGAGGGCATGAATGAAAAAGCTTCAAAAATAGTTGAAAGCGCTCTCAAAAAGTATCCTGATGAGCCTGATTTAAAAATGTATGAAGGCACCATACTCTCTGTGAATAGTCCAGAAAAAGCGAAAGTTTTCTTTCAGGAACTTTTGAAAAAACATCCTGAAAATTTCAATATTTTAGTTTCCTATGCCGATCTGCTCACCACTGAGGCTGAATCGGAAGAAGCGGTCAAAATCTATGAGAAAGCGCTCCTTCTGGAACCGGAAAACACCAGCTACCGCTCCAAACTGGCTGAAATCTACCGGAAAAACAATCAGATGGACAAAGAATTTTATCACCGCGGGGTTCTTTATCTCTATCAGGAACAGTTGGATCAGGCAATGGAATCTTTAGTCAGGGTCAAAAATCCTGATTATCCTGTCTGGTATCACTTTTACCTCGGAAAACTCTATTCTGAAAAAAAGAATTATGAAGAAGCTCTTAAAAACTATGAAAAATCAATTCAGGAAGATAAAACTTTTTTTAAATCTTATCTGGAATTGGCTTATATTTATATAGAGAACGGGGATAAGAAAAAAGCCTTGAAAATTCTTTCTGATTATCCAGGAGTAAACGAAGAAATCAAGGAACTGAAACTTTTTATTGAAAAAAAAATATAGATTTTAAGCAAAAGATAACCGACATATAAAAAGAGACGGTTTTTTAAAAAAGTAGAATGGAGGTAGGATAAGATGTCTGATGCCTACACGCAGTACAAGGAAACACAAATACTCACAGCCAGCCCGGCCAAGCTTCTTTTGATGCTCTATGATGGAGCGATCAATGCAATGGAATCCGCTCTGGCGATTATGAGCGATAAGACAAAATACGATAAGGTCAATACCCACCTGATTAAAGCTCAGGACATTATCGGGGAACTGATGTCTTCCATCAATTTTGACATCAAAGGCGAACTGCCCCAGAGCCTTCAGTCCCTCTATGCCTATATGCTGAAAAAACTGATGGAAGGGAATTTTAGAAAACAGAAAGAACCGATTCAGGAAGTTTTAAAATTCATGAAAGACCTCAGAGAAACCTGGGGAATCGCAGCCCAGCAGACCGGGAACCTTGCCCCAAATACAAACAACAGCCAGCAGGTCAGCAGTTTAAACATATCGGGGTAAAGTTTTAAAAACCTATTATTCTTCCCATAAATTCTAATCTCACTCCGTCATGCTTCAGACTTCCGGTTTCTCCCAGATCATATAAAACCTGGAGTCTGACTGGCAAATACAGCAAGAATTCAAAGAAGATTCCACCGGAAACTTTGTACCCGAAACCTTCTAAATGGGTTGAGACAGAGTTTGTTAAATTAGTAATCCGGCTGTAGTTTACGCCTCCGAAAACATTGACTCCTGCATCCAGAAAAGAAAACACAGAAAAAGTATAATCTATACCCAATAAAGCGTCAATATCTGTATTATTCTGTATCTCTCCGTAACTCTGCCCGGAATAGGAAAGATTCGCTTTTCTGACTAGATAATAACACAACTCCACATTAAAAAACAAATCATTTCCTGCCAAATCACTCCTGAAAAGAAATAAACCACCAAAATTTCCACTCAATTTATCTGCCGATAAGAGTACAATATCTTCATTGGTCATATAAGTTTTTTCAAATTGATAAGAAAGACCAAAATAGAGATTTTTTTTCCATTTCAACGCGATATTCAATTGATTTTCTAGATTATTTTTTCTTTCATCCCATTTAAAATTTTGAATTTTTTCTATTTCAACGATAATATCTTTGATCCCAGTATATCTTTCTCTCATTCTTTTCAGAACTTTTTCAGCCCCTTCTATTTCTTCCAAAGCATTGCCATAAAAGCCTTGCTCCCAGTTTTTTTCGGCTTTCTCTTCAAGTCTTTTTATTTCAGATTCATTTAAAATCAATTTCCTGATTTCTTTTTTATGTTTCAAGATAAAATCTTTATAAGGAATTTTTTTCTGATAAGACTGTTGATTAAATCTTAAAATTATTTCCCCTGCATCATGAAAATTTTTTAAATTTTGATTCTCTTGTAAGATTGATTTGATTTCAAAAATTTTCTCATCTCTAATCTTATTTTCCAATTCATCCATCTTTTGCTGAAGATAAAGAATCAGGTCTTTTTTTTCATTTTTTTCAGTTGTTTCTTTTTTAATGCTTGTTTCTACTTTTCCATCATCTTTCTGGTAAAAACTGACTGCGTCAAAGCCTTCCAGCCTCGAATAATTTTTTAATCTGGAAAGAGCATCATTGATCATTTTTTCAACCGCATCAAAAATTTCAAACCCCATTTTTGTCTCTACCCGAATTTCAATAAGCTTTTTTTCTGATACAAAAGGATCAATAACAAATAAAGTAAAAAGAATCCGTTCTTTTGGAAGACTTTTATACTTTCCGGACAAAACCAGATCCACTCCCGATTCCCTGGCTTTTAAAAACATTTTATTCATACTTCCGCTTTTTGAGCTTTCCTGATAGATAAAACGGCTTTCAGCACTCACAGTCTGAAAAATTATATTCCCTATAAATTCCTCTATATTAAAGTTAATTTTTGGATCTTTTTGAAACCCCAGAAATGATACTATTTTTTTTCTTTTTTTATCTTTTTCCAATTTATCCAGAAACCGTGCCGAAACTTTTTTTAAAACTTCCACTTTCCTTAAAATAATCTGAGATGCCAGCCCCTGCCCTGATAATCCTTCCAGATAAGAAACCAGCCCAATTTTAGAATCCAGAGCCATTTGCTCTATTTGTTTATAAATCTCCCACTCTTTTTGGTACGCTTTTTCATCCTCCAATTCTGGAATCTGGTTTAAAAGCTGATAAATAGGCTGTATTTTAATATAAAAATCCAGCTCTTTAATACTTCTTTCCATTTCTTCAAAAATGATTTTATCGGAAGTGGAGAGTTTTTTATCCTGCTTTAAAACATCATAAACTTCCTGATAATTTTTGAACGCTTCTTCCATGTTTCTGGAAAACAAAAATTGATCTGCCTCTTCAATTCTATTGATCAATTTTTCATCTAAAGCGGAAAGACGGATCGAAAAAACTAAAACAAAGACCCATATTAATTTTTTAAACA
>MIAO01000136.1 GCA_001829155.1 Spirochaetes bacterium GWB1_36_13
GTAAATTAAAATTAATTCTTGCTTTTTTTTTCGATTCTTTTATTATAAATTTGAATAAAATGGAAATGTTAGTTTTAATAGTATTAAAAAATCAACAATCAATCTAAAATTCAATGGAGGAAGTTATGGGATTGCAAACTGAAAAAAAAGGGGATATTGTTATTATTTATCTTCAAGGAAGACTCGATGTTCACAAATCTCTCGAAGTTGAACAAGATATCAACGAAATTATTGAAAAAGGTGAAAAAAATATTATTTTTAATTTAAAAGAACTCAGCTATCTTTCGAGCAGCGGTTTAAGAGTTTTTATTGCCACATTAAGAAAACTAAAGGAAATCAATGGTTTATTGAAAATTGCTGAAATTCAGGCAAATGTAGCTAAAATTTTCAAAATTGTTGAATTCGATGATATTTTTGAAATGTACAATACAACCGAAGAGGCTTTAAAATCCTTTTAAAACCATGCGTGCCTTAGTTTTTTATTCAGAAAGAAAAAATACCTCTTCTTTTCTTAAGTATTTGAAAGAAGAATTGGATTTATTGAAAATTCAATCTGTTTTTATTCCGCTTACAATAGAAAAGAAAATGAGTATTGATTTTGAAATCGACGAAGAAACAGACTTTGCTGTTTCCCTTGGGGGAGACGGCACAGTGCTTCATGTCACCCGTATTCTTTATCATTATTCAATACCCATTTTTCCGGTCAATTTTGGAAATTTGGGTTTTATTACTGAAATCAAACAAAATGAACTGATACATATGATAAAAGAGTATCTGAATCAAAAGATCGGATTTGATTATCGCTTGATGCTTGAAACAAATATTCATCATCAAAGACACCATAAAGTATTTACAGGGTTTGCTTTAAATGAAATCACTCTTACCCGCACTATTCCCTGTAAACTCATTGAAATTGAAGTTAAAATTGACGAGCACTATGTGTCCAAATATAGAGCAGACGGGCTTATTATCGCTACTCCCACCGGTTCTACCGCTTACTCTCTTTCTGCGGGAGGTCCTATTCTTGAGCCCGGTTTAAACAACTTTATTATTACTCCCATATCTCCCCATTCTCTGCGTCTGCGCCCTCTGGTGATTTCATCGGATAAAGAAATAGAGCTGAAAGTTCTTACTTCCGGGGAAAGTATGGTTACTTTAGACGGTCAGGAAATTCACTATCTAAAAGACCATGAAATAGTTGTTGTTAAATCTGCTGCAAAACGAATCAAAATAGCAAGACCGGATAAGAGAAATTTTTACAATGTCTTAAAAGAAAAATTAAACTGGCAAGAGTGAGTCCGCAATGCTGAAAACTTTAAAAATATCCAATTTAGCCCTGATAGAAGATGTTGAAATTGAATTTAACAAAGGATTAAATATTCTTTCAGGCGAAACAGGGGCTGGAAAATCGATTATATTGAACTCTTTAAACCTTTTGATAGGAGAACAGGCAAAAACAGAACTCATTCGAACAGGGGCTGAAAAAACAGAAATTCAAGCAGTTTTTGATATTTCTGCCTACCCTTTTTTAAAAGAATATTTGAAAAACGAATTCGGGATCGAAACAGATGAAAATATTTTGATTATTGACCGGGAAATTACAATTGAAAAAGCTTCTTCGGCTTTTGTCAATAACAAAAGGGTTCTGATTCAGACCTTAAAGAGTCTTGGAAAATTTCTGATTGATATTCATGGCCAGCACCAGCATCAGTCTCTTTTTGATAAAACCCTGCATTTACGCTTTTTAGATCAGTATGCTGGAATCTCATCAATTTTAAAAGAATATCAGGATGAGTTTCAGAAAGCAGTGGTTCTGAATAAAAAATTAAAAGAAAAACTGATTCTGGAAGATGAAAAAGAAAAAATTTATCATTTTAATCATACGGTTATGAATGAAATTAGAGAAGCCGGATTAAAAATGAACGAAGAAGAAGAATTGGACGAAGAATTGAACCGGCTGGGTCATTTTCAGGAAGTCAAGGATTCTCTTGAGAAAGCTTTTTCTGTTATCTATAAATCGGATAAATCAGCCTTTGCCCTCTTACAGTCAGGTCATGGTCATCTGGAAAAAATCAAAGACAAGGAAAAAGAAGTTAAAAAAGTTCTTCCTTTTTTACAGGACGCATTGTTAAAACTAGAGCCTGTTGTTGATTTTTTAAGGAGTTATAAAGAAGAAATCAATTTTTCTCCTGAAAAAATGGATCAGGTTTCCAAAAGGCTCCAATTAATTAAAAGTCTGAAAAAAAGGTTTAATCTCTCTGATATTCAAGCTATTCTCACCTATCAAAACACGCTTGAAACTGAAATTTCTAAAATTGAAAAAAATAAAGAAGAAATTGAGGAACTTGAAAAACAAATTAATGAAATTCGGAACGACTTAGGGAAAAAAGCTCTGGAAATATCTAAAAAACGCTTAGAAGCCGCTTCAAAACTGGAAGAAGCCATTGAAAATGAACTCAGATTTCTTGGGATGGAAAAGGTTCATTTTAAAGTTTTATTTGAATATCTTGAAGATGAAGACGGAAAACTTATTTTAGAAGACGGAAGACGGGTTAAAATCAGCCGGGACGGGATTGAAAAGGTCGAATTTTTAATTTCACCCAATTTGGGAGAAGACTTAAAGCCTCTGATTAAGATTGCCAGCGGAGGAGAACTTTCCCGAATCATGCTTTCCATTAAAAATATTTTAAGTAAAATTGACCCGATTCTTACCCTGGTTTTTGACGAAATTGATACCGGAATAGGAGGAGAAACAGGTTTTGCGGTCGGAAAAAAACTGAAAGAAATTTCTTTCAACAAGCAGGTTATCTGCATTACTCACCTTCCTCAGATTGCTTCAAAAGGAAATTATCATTATAAGGTAGAAAAACGGGAAAATAACGAAAGAACCATAACGGTTATTTATGCTTTAAATGAGAAGCAGAGAATTGAAGAAATCAGCCGGATGCTTTCCGGAGATTCTTATACTGAAACTTCTCTTCAGCATGCTAAAGAGTTTCTTCTAAATAATACTTGACAAAAATCATTAAACTTATTTATATTTAATTTATTGTTTTTTTTAAAAATATTTTGTTGGAGGAAAAATGGATCGAGACACAGTGTCAAAAGTGGGGCTTTTTACAGGCGGAGTAGCTTTAGGTGTTTTACTGGGAATACTTTTTGCTCCTGCTTCAGGAAGAGAAACCAGAGAAAAAATCAAAGATAATTATAAAGCTTTAGAAGCAAAAACAAAAGAAAAACTCGAAGAAATCAAAGAGATGGCTAAAACTCAGATTGAAAAAATCAGAGGAAAGAAAAAAGAAGAGGAAGCGTAAGTTTCATGGAAACAGCGGTTCAAATAGCCACACTGATTAACAGTGTGGTTTCTATTTTATTTTTTATCGTTTTAATTATTTTAATTTTTAAAATTATGAAGATTATAAAATTGTTTACAAAAATGACTCTCCAGATCAAAAGAATCACTACTGTACTTGAGAATTTTGGAGACGGCATTCGGGCAAGAATCAATATTATCGAGGATACTATTGATGAAATAATTTTAATGATTAGAAATTTAAAAGATGCTTTAAAAAAGGGAATCAGCGGATTAATCAGCCGTTTTATTCACTAAAAAAATTGAAGATTTAATGGGAGGAAATCAGGAATGATGAATCAAGATTGGAAAAAACTTCTTGAAGAAAGCAGAAACAATTATCTTTCGATTGTCCAGTCTCTTTCAAAAATGCAGAAAGAAATTGAAAAAGTCATGATGTACACAGCTGAAAATAATATGGCTTACCAAAACGAGCTTTCATCACTTTTAAACAATTGGGTCAACATTGGAAATAACATCAGAGACGGACTTCAAAATTTATTTGAAGAAAATTTGAAAAATACTTTTAATAGTATTTATTTCAAGCTTCCTTTCAAAGATGAATTAGATAAACTTTATGGAAATATTCAGGAAAGTTTTCAAAAATATTTTGATAATATTCAAAACTTCAATCTTTTAAACAAAAAAAAATAGTCTATAAAACAGTAGGGTAAAACCTGCTGTTTGGTCTATATATAAATAATTTCTTTTTCAGAATCAGAAGAGCTGGTTTTCATAAAACTCGAAACAACGATTAGAAAAACAACTGTAATAATCATACCTATCATCATAAATTTCCCCCTCCCTAGTCTTATCGGATAAAATCCGTAAAAGATTATAAAATCGATGTTAAAATATAATCTAAAATAAAAATAGACATACTTCCGCTGACAACTGCCTGAGTGGTGGCTTTCCCCACATTTTCAGACCCGCCGGTTACACGGTATCCTTTTGCAGCGCTTAAAAATATAATAAAAAAGCCAAAAAAACAAGATTTAATTAAGCCATGATAGACTTGCGCACTGTTGATAAATTGAACAATAGTACCGTAATAAATTGAAAAAGGCTGGTGAATCACAAATTTTGCAATGACACTTCCCCCAAAAATTCCCATTATATCAGCAAAAACAACCAGCAAGGGAAAAGAAATCAATCCTGCCAATACTCTGGGAAGAATAAGATAACGGATGGGATTTGTTGCCAGAGTGATTAAAGCATCAATTTGCTCGGTTACTTTCATGGTACCGATTTCCGCCGCAATAGCAGACCCAGATCGTCCTGCGATCAAAAGAGAGGTCAATACCGGTCCCAGCTCCCTGACCATGCTGATAGCAATCCCTCCTCCCATATAACGGGCAATTCCTTTGATTTTTGTCTCCATATAGCTTCCAGTCTGAAAAGCCAAAACCATTCCTGTGAAAAAAGAAGTGATGATAATAACAGGAAGGGATTCATAACCGATTTTGACAATCTGCCGCATCATTTCTTTAAAAGGGAAATTTCTGCTGAAAATAGAACGAATTAATTTTATAATCAATAAAGTATTATCACCAATTAAATAAAAAAATTGAATAAAAGAAATTCCAATTTTTTCAGCTATTTTTTTCATTATCCCTCTATTCTAGCACTATCGATCCAGTCTTCAAAACAGGTGTATTTGTCCATAAAAGTAAGATTCAGTTTTCCCACAGGACCGCTCCTTTGCTTGGCAATATGGATTTCAGCCAGATTTTTCAGATTTTCATCTACTTCTTTGTTGTAATAAGCCGGTCTGTGGATAAAAAGCACCACATCCGCATCCTGTTCAATAGAGCCCGATTCTCTTAAATCTGAGAGCATTGGTTCTTTAATGGTTCTGGACTCTACGCCCCGTGAAAGCTGAGACAGGGCAATAACAGGAATATCGAGCTCTTTTGCCAAAAACTTTAAATTTCTTGATATTTCAGCGACTGTATTTTGTCTATTTTCTTCTCTTTTTCCAGCCGGAGGAGAAATAATTTGAAGGTAATCGATCACAACCATATCCAATTCTCCCCTCGCCTTCAGCCTTCTGGAAATTGCCCGGATATCGATGTAAGAAAGACCTGGGGCGTCTTCAATATAAAGCTTGGCTTCACTGAGTTTTCCAGCCGCCGCTTTGAGTTTTGTCCAGTCTGAAGTTTCAAGAAAGCCTGAACGCAGTCTTGTAGCGTCAATTCTTCCTTCAGAAGAGATCAATCTTTGAACCAATTCGTCCTTAGACATTTCCAATGAAAAAAAAAGGACTGTTTTTTGAGATTTTACTGTAATATTTTGAGCAATATTCAAAGCTAAGGCGGTTTTCCCCATACTCGGTCTGGCAGCTAGAATAATCAAATTTGAGTTTTGAAATCCATAAGTCATATCATCCAGATTTTTAAAACCGGAAGGAATTCCTGTATAGCCTTTTCTTTTTTTCCGTTCTTCTATAATATTGACTAGCTGCATTAATACGGTTCTGACGGGTGTTGGATTACGATTCACACGGGTTTCGGCAATTTTAAAAATCATTTTTTCAGATTCTTCAAGAATCGATTCGATTTCCTGGCTTTCATCACAGGCCATTTCATAAATTTTGGAAGAAGCTTCTAAAAGTGAGCGCAGCTGGGATTTTTCCTTGACTTTTTGAGCATAGTAAACCACATTTCCAGAAGTCGGCACCACGGTTGTCAGACTGGAGACATAAACCGCCCCTCCGCAGTTTTCAAGCTGACCTTTTTCTTTTAATTTTTGAGTCAAAGTAATCAGGTCAATCGGTTGATTTTCTTTAAAAAGATCACTCATTGACTGAAAAACAATTTGATTGGCTGTATGGTAAAAATCTTCCGGGATAAGCAAAGACATTATTTCAGTCATTGCAAAACCCGGATCAATTAAAATAGCGCCCAGACAAGCTTGTTCACTTTCAATGCTTTGAGGCGGAATCATTGTTTTATTGACTGCCATAACAACCCTGTTTTTTTATTTTTTTATACCTATAAACTTATAAATATTTTACTTAAAATCAGTAATTAATAACCATATCTTTTACTTTAAAGAATTTGCTTTTAAAGCAGGATATTTAAAGTAAATTATTTAAACTAAAGCATGTTTACTGGATCGACATCAATTTCAATATAAATAAGTTTATCATTATAAATACTATCAGTTATTTTTTTAATTTTTTTTACCAGAGGGAGAACGGTTTGAGTTTTAATAAAAAGATGATAACGGTAGTTTTTATTTAATTTTTCAATAGTACAGGGAACAGGTCCTGTAAATAAAATTTTTTCATGATTAAGAGAATCTTCAAGTTCTTTTATTTTTTTCACCACTTTTTCCTCTATTTCTCCCCTGACAACCAGACGAATAATTCTGACAAAAGGAGGATAGAGATATTTTTCCCTGAGTTTTATTTCATCATTAAAAAAACTAATATAATCATGATTTTTCACTTGTAAAATAACATAATGAGAAGGCGAATAGGTCTGTAAAACCACTTCTCCCGGTGTTTTCCTGCCTGATCTGCCAGCCACTTGGGTCAAAAGGGAAAAAGTATTCTCTCCGCTTCTAAAATCAGGAAGATTCAGAGAAATATCCGCTGAAATCACTCCAACCAGTTTCACTCTTTCAAAATCTAATCCCTTGGCAATCATCTGAGTGCCGATTAAAATATCTGCTTTTCCAGACCTAAATTCTTTTAAAAGTTTTTCATGGCTGTCCCGTTTAGCAGTTGTATCCCGATCCATTCGGACTATCTTTAAGTTTGGAAAAATATTATTCAGCTCTTCTTCCAGTTTTTCTGTGCCTAGTCCGCTCATTAAATACTCCTGGTTGTCACAGGAAGGGCATTTTTTTGAAAGCCGGGATTCATACCCGCAGTAGTGGCAGGATAGTAAATTCTTTTTTTTGTGAAAAGTAAGAGTCACGGAACAATTGGGACAGACAAACTGATGTCCGCAGGATTTGCAGAGAATTGTAGGAGCAAACCCCCTTCTATTTAAAAAAAGAATAGTCTGGAAACCGTTTTTTTTATTCAAAACCACTTTTTGAATCAGCTCTTTTGAAAATTCGCCTTTTTCATGTTTCAAATCCACAATATGAATATAGGGAAGGACAATATCTGAATATCTTTTTTTTAACTCAAAAAGCTTGATATTCCCTTTTAAAGCAGAATAATAAGCTTCAACTGAAGGGGTTGCGCTTCCAAAAATAACCGGAATTTTCAATTTTTGGGCTATTTTTAAAGCGACCTGTTTTGCGTTATATCTTGGATTTTCTCCTGATTTATAGGAATATTCCTGTTCTTCATCTATAATAATCATTCCAAGATCATTCAAAGGTGTGAAAAGAGCGCTTCTGGGTCCTAGGATAATGGGCGTTTCTTTCCTGATAATCCTGTAAAAATTGTGGAGTTTTTGAGATGCAGTCATTTTACTGTTAATAACACTGATTTTATCGGGTCCAAAAAGAGCGGCAAACCGTTCGATAGTCTGAGGGGTCAAAGAGATTTCAGGAACCAGAATCAAAGCCTGTTTGCCCTCTTCTACCGTCTTTTTGACTAAATGACGATACACTTCTGTTTTTCCGCTTCCGGTGACCCCATGAATTAATACCGGAAAAAATTGATTTTTCGATTTTTCGATTTCCTGAAAAACTTTTTCCTGTTCAGGGTTTAAAGGATAAAAAGGGATTTCATGCTCCTGTTTAATAACTGCAGAAATAGGTGTTTTTGCGGATGGGACAAAAAGATGAAGCGCTTCATTCAGTGAACAGGCGTAATAATTTGAGATCCATTGTGAAATTTCCATCGCGTAAGAAGGAAGGATAGGATAAGGATCTAAGATTTTTAAAACCGAGAGCGTTTTAAACTCAGGTTTTTCTTTGATTACCTTAGTAATAACCCCCATTTTTGAAGCTCGAAGCTGTTTTAAAATCTCTGTTATTTTTTTCATTTCAAGTGGCAGTAAATCTTCTTCTTTTTTTTTAAAAAGCATGGTTTTCTTTGATTCTTGGTAAAAAGAACTGAAAAAATCCTGATTTTCTTTTTCTGCTATGGCAGCGGTGAGATCATGAAAGACTTTTTTACTTACTTTAAGAGGAATTGAAATGTTTTTTCTGGCTGATTTAAAAGGAACCAGAACCCGTTTACCAGTTTCGATATCTTTTTCTAAGAAATCCGGCACATCATAAGTAAAAAAACGGTCAATCGGCAGATGGAAAGAAACCTCAACCCAGATCACAAACACTCCAAAAAATAAAATTGAAGTATAAAAATTAATAAAAAAGAACAAAAATTTCATAAGAAAGTTTTAAATCCGAATTCTCTAGCAACCTGATGATGTATCAGACGGTTAATTGTTAAGAATGTTTAATTCCTTCTGGAAAAAATACGACTGCCTTACAATCTGATACCCCATTTTTTGATAAAAAGCATGGGAGCTGCTTAAATGGACTCTGGATGCAAGCATAATTTTCGAATAACCTTTTTCCCTGCACCATTCTTCGCATCTTTTAAGAAGTTTTTTACCAATCCCATGATTCCGAAAGGTTTTATCGATCATAATCTGCTGAAGTTCAATATATTTTCCAAAACCCATAAACAAAACTTCCGCCAGAAAGGCATAGCCAATTATTTTTTCATTTTCAATAACAACCAATAATTTTGATGTTTTCTTATCCATTGCTGAAACAGAAAAGCGGATATCTTCCTGAGTAAAAGTTTTCTTTAGATTATCAAACTGATTGATGAGTTCCACTATGCTTTGAATTTCATTCTCAGAAGGATGGTTTAATTCGCGAATTTCCATTTTTTCTCTTCATTCTCCTATTTTTCTATTGAGTCATTTTGATAAAAACCCAGTTTTTCAAGGATTTCTTTGAGCATTTTCAAGTCTTCCCAGGCAGGATATTTCAGTGCTTCGTTTCGAAGAAGTGCTGAAGGGTGAAAAATAGGCACAATAATGATCCCGTTTTTTTCGTAGGATTTTCCACGGAGTTTGGTGATGCCTTCTTTTGTTTCCAGAAAAAAAGAAGCGGCAATTCTTCCAAGTGTCAGAATAACTTTAGGCCGGATTAAAGCTATCTGTCTTTTCAGATAGTTTGAGCAGACTGAAATCTCATCCGGTTGAGGATCCCTATTTTCAGGAGGTCTGCATTTTACAATATTTGTGATAAAAATTTTTTCTCTTTTAATCTGGACAGCTTGAAGCATTTTTGTCAGAAGCTGTCCTGCTTTCCCGACAAAAGGGCTGCCTTGAAGATCTTCATCGGCTCCTGGACCTTCACCTACCACCATAAGCATTGTTTGGTTTGAGCCATCGCCAAATACTGCCTTCCTGCGTGTTCTAAACAGCCTGCATTTGATACAGGAGATAACTTCGCTTCTTATTTTATCCCAGTCTTCTTCTTCTGAAGGATGTTGAGAGTAGGTATTTTCTTTAGGAGAAAAAGAGGTTTGAACTGATCTTTCAGTCTCGATAAAATCCCGTTTTTTTTTACCGAATACTAAAAGATCATATAATTCAGAAATTGATTCTAATAATTCTAAACGGCTCACAGTCTATCATTTATTTAAAAACAATAATGGAACGAATCAACTCATACTGCTTTAAAAGATCTTTTAGCTTGTCTTCCAAGACTTTGATTGTATCATCATTATTGGCAGGAAGAGTCAATTTTAATTTCCGGGTAAAAACATTTTCTGATTTTGCTTCTTCTTCCAATCGGACTTTAATATCTCCGATATAATTGATTTTTCCTTTCTCAATCATAAAATAATTATTTGGAAAAGGTTTGTCAAATTCGTATTCACCTGTTTCATTTTGAATAGAATAAAGAGAAGAAATATAGTATTTTCCGCTTTTTAACTTCAAGACATGAATCGCATCTTGTTGAATATTGGTTGGAGAATTATCAATTTCCAGAATTTGAGGTCCTCTGATTCTGAAATTAGGCAGTTTGGAAAGTTTATTTTCTTTTTCCGCTTCTAAGAGAAAGCGAACCACCAGGATACCGATTTCAGGTTCAAGTTTTGTATTATTATCTACTTCCTGAATCTGAATCGCTGTTTCTTCCAGTTCTGTTTGGGTCTCTTCCTTTACAACAACCGATTTTTCATCCACCGGAGTTATGACTTTTTTTTCCTCAACAGTTGTTTCCTTTGAGGTTTCACAACCAGTCAAGAAAACCAGAAATAGCAAGGTTGATAGAAATAAAAAAATAATTTTTTTCATTGTTAAAAACTCCTTTTAGCTTTCGTCTTTTGGAATCATTAGTTTCTGACCCGTTACTAATAATTTTTTAGAAGAAATGTTATTGTATTTTGCGAGTACCTTTATATTAATATCAAATTTTTCAGCCAGTGAATAAAGAGTGTCACCCTTTTTAATCTTGTAAACAAAAGATTCTTTCTTTAAACTTTTTTTGTTTTTTGGAGATTCAGCTTTACTGATACTTGTATTGACGGGTACTATTAACACCTGCCCTACTTTTACCACATTGTTTTTCAATCCGTTGATTTTTCGAAGCTGGGTAACGGAAATACCATAAAATTTGGCAATTTTGTAAAGTGTATCGCCTTTTTGAATCTTATATTTTTTATAATCGAGTTTTTTAACAATTTTATAATTTTTTGCAGTTTTTTTCTTGGCTAAAAGGCGTTTTTTAACATTCTCTTTATAACTAAGAACTGCATTTACCTTACTTTTTACCATTTCCCCGCTTTTATAAGGAATATAAAGATTGGAGTTAGAGACGGTCTGATTTTTTTTCAAATGAGGATTGAGTTCATTTAAAACATCCATAGGAAGACTGGTATATTTAGATATAAACTGAAAATCAATATTATCGTAAAAAACAACGGATTCAAAAACAGGTTTGCTGTCCATAAAAGAAATATCTATTCCGTATTTGGAAGCGTTTTTTAAAATATAGAGCACAGCATAAAATCTGGGTACAAATTCAAGAGTTTCGCTCTTAAAGCCGTTTATTTTACAGAGTTTCCAGAAATCACTCTCTTTATATTTACGAATCAGGCTGTTGATATAAGTTCCGCCTCCATTATAAGCGGCAATCACCAGATCCCAGTTTTTATTAAAAGTTTCAGCCAGGCTTTTCATAAAAAGAACCGCTGCCTTGGTGCTTTTTTCCACATCAATTCTTTCATCGATCAGAGTGTTCATTTTTATGCCGTAAATTGCTGCTGTTTCAGGCATAAGCTGCCATATTCCGACCGCTCCTTTCTGGGAAACCGCCCGAACCATATACCCGCTTTCTATAATTCCTAATACAGACATTTCCAAGGGCATATCGTTATCTTGAAGATACTTTTTCACGATAGGATAATAATTTTCCATCCGTTTGATAGATCTGACTAAAAATTCTTTTCCAACGGTTGAATAATATTCGATAAAAAATTGAACCAATTCGTTATTTGCAATCTGAACTTGATTAAAATGTTCATCTAGAGATTTGTTTTTAATGGTTTCAGTGATTAAATCAGCAGAAGTGATTCTGGCTTCATAATTTTCCGAATTTTCCAATCCTTTTACTTGATTCTGGTTCAATTCTCTTTTTATATCTTGTATATAAGAATTTATTATCCTTTCTTCATGACTTGAGTTGTCTAAATAACCCTCGATTTTTGAATATTCAAAACCAAATGAGAAAAGAGGCAAAAAAAGAAAAATTACCAAGAATTTTTTTTGATTCATAAAGCTTTTCCTATCATATCCTTTAATGATTTAATGTTATTATTGCTTAAATAATCGGTTAATTCGTTTAATACTTTAAGGGAAGTATAAGGATTTATCAAATTCCCGCTACCCACCGCCACTAAAGATGCGCCTGCCATTAAAAATTCAGCGGCATCTTCTCCGGTCATAATTCCACCCATTCCAATGATAGGTATCCGAATACTTTGGGCGCATTCATAAACCATGCGGATAGCCACAGGTTTCACAGCAGGACCTGAAAGTCCCCCTATTTTATTCGCAAGAACCGGTTTTCCTTTTTTTAAATCAATTCTCATGCCTCTTAAAGTATTAATGAGGGAAACAGCGTCCATACCTTCTGATTCACAAACTTTAGCAAATTCCTTGATATCAGTAACATTAGGACTTAATTTAGCAATTAAAACCTTGTTTTTTACTTTTTTTCTTACTCTGGATAAAAGATTTCCAGCCGTACAGCTGTCTTGACCAAAAGCGATTCCGCCTGCTTTTACATTGGGGCAGGAAATATTGAGTTCTATTGCCTTGATCCCTTCCAGATCGTCTATTTTCAGAGCGATTTCTTCATAATCTTCCACTGTATTCCCAAAAACATTCGCTATGACGACATTATGAATCGATTTTTGAATTTCAGGAAGTTTTTCTTTTACAAAAACATCGAACCCAACATTTTCCAGACCGATAGAATTGAGCATTCCTCCATAAGTTTCAGCGATTCTTGGAACCAAATTTCCTTTTTTAGGAGAAAGAGAAAGTCCTTTCAGAGTAATTCCGCCCAGAAGATTGACATCGTAATATTGTAAAAATTCAAGTCCATAACCATAAGTACCTGAAGCGGTAAGTATCGGGTTTTGAAATTCCAGGTCTTTTATTTTAACTTTTAAATCCGGCATTTTTTCCTCAAAAAATTTTATTTTAAAAAAACAATGAAAGAAATTTAATGTTTTTCTTTTTTTAAAAAATCATTTTTCTCTCTTTTTATTTAATTTTTTAAAAAGTCTTCTTTATAAATTATGTCAATTTTTAAGAAAAAATCAAGAATATTTTCTGAATACTTATTATTTCTTTCTTTTTTACCTTTTTTTCCTTCTGTTTTAGTTTGGATATAATTGTTTGTTTTATTAGATTTTAATCTATTCTTATTGAGGAGTTTTAGATGTTAAGCCTTCAGGATGTTGAGAACATAGCTTTTCTTGCACGATTGGAAATTCAGGAAAGTGAAAAAGCGAAATACCAAGCCGAACTTTCTAATATTTTTCATTTTATTGAAAAAATCAATGAGCTGGATTTGTCAAAAATAGAACCTACTTCTCATATTTTGAATCTTCAGAATGTGGTTCGAAAAGATGAGATCCTGCCATCTTATTCTCCTGATTTGATATTAAAAAATGCTCCAAAAAGAAAAGAAAATTTTATGGTAGTTCCGAAAACAGTTTAAGGGGAGCTTAAAAATGAGTGAAAACCCGATCGAAAAATACATTAAAGAATATGCCGCCGGCACAATTATTTTTGAAGAAGGTGCGGAAGGTTCTGAAATGTATGTGATAAAAGAAGGGGTGGTCAGAATTGAACTTCTTATTAAAAACCCTCTTGATCCTGAAAATTTTGAGAGAAAAAGCCTTGGCGAGCTTCAGGAAGGCGAATTCTTTGGCGAAATGACCTTGATAGATAAAAGCCCTCGTTCAGCTCGTGCCATAGCAGCAACAGACTGTAAGCTGATTGCGCTGAATAAAAACGGTTTTTTCAGACTTATTGAACATTCAGCAGAATTTGCGATCAAGATAGTAAAAAAACTCTCTGACAGGCTTAAAGAATCAAACAGCCGCATGAAAAAGCTGGCTCAAATAGGAAAACATAATAAAGTGCTTCAGCTTTTAAAAGATTTTTTAAAAGACGAAGATCAAGTTATTACTATTGAAGAAATAAAAAAAATTTTACAGGAAGATCATTTTGAAGAAGAAGAACTGTGGAGTATTATAAAAAAACTGGAATCTCTTTCTTTAGTCTCTATCCAGAAAAACAACACGATTCTGATTCAAAATAAAGATATTTTTAATCAAATTCTTACATTTTTAAATACATTTAACGATTCTTTTGAAGGATAAAAGGAGTATCAATGCCGATTGTAAAACCATTTAAAGCAGTCAGACCCAAAGTTGAATTTGCAAAAAAAATCACTTCTCTGCCCTATGATGTTATTTCTGAAAAGGAGGCCAGAGAGGAATTGAATAAAAATCCTCTTACTTTTTTTAGAATCGGCCGTCCTGAAATTCATTTTCCTGAAGGAACTGATCCGTATTCGGAAAAAATTTATCAAAAAGGGAAAGAAACGATTCAGGAATTTCTTGAAAAAAAATATTTTCATCAGGATGAAAAAGAGCATTTTTATATTTATCGAGAAATAAAAGGAAATATTTCCCAGACAGGTCTTGTTTCATTAGTATCTGTGGAAGATTATGATCAAGATTTGATCAAAAAACATGAATTGACCCGTGAAGAAAAAGAAAAAGACAGGGTGAATCACATTGTTCAAACCAGAGCTCATGCAGAACCTGTTTTCCTTGCCTACCCGGATCATCCTGAATTAAGCTTTTTGATTAAAACCTATATTGAAAACCATGATTGTGTTTATGATTTTGAAGATTCTCAGGGAGTTCAAAATACTTTATGGATTATTGAAGATGCCCATATTCAGTTTATGATTCAAAGTATTTTTCAATCCGATATCAAAGCTCTTTATATTGCGGACGGTCATCATCGGGCAAAGGCTTCTTCCTTGACTGCTGAAATTTTAAAAAAATCAAATCCCAATCATACCGGTAATGAAAGCTATAATTATTTTATGGCAGTTTCTTTTCCAAGCACTCAATTGGAAATTATGGCTTACAACAGAGTTGTCAAATCTTCGGTTTCTATTCAAGATTTGATTGAGAAAACTGCGCAAAACTTTGAAATCAGCGAAACAGAACTTAAAAACCCAAGAAATAAAGGGGAGTTTATTCTTTATCATCAAGGAAAAACTTATCTTTTTCAATACAAAGGAAAAATACCTGTTCTTGTTTCAGAAAAACTAGATGTTTCAATCCTTCAAAAAACTCTTTTAGATCCTGTGCTTGGAATCAAAAATCCTAGAACGGATAAAAATATTGATTTTGTAGGCGGAATTAAATCATTTGATTATTTAAAAAAACTGGTTGATTCAAAAGAATTTGATTATGCTTTTCTTCTCTACCCTACTTCTATTAACGACTTATTTCAGATTGCGGATCAGAATGAAATCATGCCGCCAAAATCGACCTGGTTTGAACCTAAATTAAAAAGCGGTCTTTTTCTTCATCTAATTGAAGAATAATTACTGCTCATCTATTTCTTCAAAGAGGTCGTAAGTAGAAATCCAATCTGCCTCTTCGACTTCTTTTTCAATTGAAGAGTTTACAATTCTTGCCTGCTCAAATTTTAACATAGCTTGATCTAATCGGCTTATAGATTGATAGTATTCCCCAATAAAATAATTGGCATAGTCTTTTTTATAGTTTAAAAGAATAGCCTGATGAAATAAATCCAGTTTTTTTTCGTCCAATAAATAGTTATTTCTATAATATAAACCCAAAATAAAAAATGCCGGAGCATAATAATAAGGTTTAATCAGCTTTGCCTGATAGCTTCTCTGAACAAAATTTTCATATTCTTTAATAAGAGTATCTAAAAGTTCTAAAGCTTGACCGTCTTTTTTCATTTTAAAATAGATAATTACTAAAAGATACGCCGATTTTATTTTATCAAAATAATAAATGAAATTTTCTTTTAAAGAATTTTCCAATTCATTGACAGCATCCTGATAAAGTCCTTTTTTATATTTAATATAGCCTAAATAATAATAACATTCCCCCCATTGAGGATTTTTAAATACTGAATACTCATAATTTTTTATTGCCTGAACATAGTCTCCCAAAATTCTATAACGGTCTCCCATAACCTTATAATATTCTGCCGGCTGGGAAAGTTTCATTCTCTTTTCATAGTCCGCTTTCGCAGAAAAAATAGAAAATGGAATTGTAAAAAACAATGCAATTAAAAATATTTTTTTCACAAATTACTCCGTTATTGGTTCGGAATAGAAATTACCTGTCCTGGATAAATAAAATCAGGGTTGTTCAGCTTGCCGTTAATCGCAACTATATTAATTGTTTTAACATTGAACTGTTTCGCTATTTTCCATAAAGCATCCCCTTTTTTCACTTTATAGCTTCCAGCTATTTTAAGATTTTGAGAAGGTTTTACAGGGTATCGTTTTAAAACTTCATTATTGTATTCCAAAGAAGTGTCTTCGGTAATTTTCTGGTCATTGTTATCAACCGTTTTCTGATCCTCTGTCGTAGTCTGATTTTTATTATCCGTTACTTTTTCAGTAGTTGTTTCGGTTGTCTTATCGGTGGTGGTCTGAGTATTATCTGTTGTTTTTGTAGTATCATTTGTGATGACAGAATTATCTTGCTGTTCTTTTGTATTAATAGATTCTTCAATCTGCTGCTGTTTCAACTGTTCTTTAATTTGTTCCTGATAATTTGATTGGATTGTTTTTTCAGGCTCTAAAATCTCAATAGATGTTTTACTATTGTACATAATGACCACAATCATCAAAGCAAAAGCAATCACAGCTAAAAGATAGATCACCCAGTCCAATTTCTTGTTTTTCTTTTTATCAGTGATTGATTCATTGGTCAGTAATTCCATATTTTTCATTTTTCCTCCCAAATGCTATTTTCAAGCAAACTTTTATCCTTCATTTTTTCGGTCAATCTCAGATTTTCAAGTTTATAAAAAACTTTTAAAGTCATTAAATCTCTTTTATTATCGTATATTTTTTTCATTTCAATTATTTATTTATGAATAAATTTAAAACCTTAGATAGATAGTTTTAGGAAAATAATTCTATTTATAATTCATAGCCATATGCAATAACCATACTTTTAAAGTTAAATACTAGATAAGTAGCTTTTGATATAATGCATGAATATATATATGTAATTGAAAATTAAATATATAATGTATTATCGATCCTCTACTTTAAAAGTAGGGATAATTTACATATTTCACATTTAAAGTAAATTATATAGAAGTTTTTTAAATCTTTTTTAAATCTTTTTTATAAAAGTTTTAAATTTTAATTCCAGAAAATAAAACAGGGTGTTTTTATAAAAAAAGAAGAGTTTGATTTTTATCTTCCCGAAGAATTGATTGCTCTAAAGCCTGCTCAAAAAAGAGAAGACTGTCGTCTTTTGGTCATTGATAAAGAAAATAAAAAATATCAGGACGATATCTTTAAAAATATTTTAAATTATCTTAACGAAAATGATCTTCTTGTTTTTAATAATACCAAGGTAGATAAAGCACGGTTGTTTGCAGAGAAAAAATCAGGCGGAAAACATGAAATTCTTTTAATAGAGCCTTTAAATCCTGAAAAAACTCTTTGGAAAACCATTGCTTCAAAAACTAAAAAACTGAAGCCTGAAACGATTCTTTTTTTTCCACATAATATTCATGCTGTTGTCTCTGAATCAAAAGGAAATGGTATTCTTTATTTACAATTTAATCTTTCAATGGAAGACGATGTATTAGAAAAAATAGGAGAACTTCCTCTCCCCCCTTATATTCGGAATAAAAGAAATTATTCCCTTGAAGATGAAATAGACTATCAAACAGTTTATGCTTGTGTTCCTGGTTCAAAAGCAGCTCCTACAGCAGGTCTTCATTTTTCAGATGAAATATTAAAAGAATTAAAAAAAAGGAAGATTCAAACAGCTGATATCCAGCTTTTTGTTTCTCTTGGAACTTTTGAGCCTATTCGGACTGAAACAATTCATGAACATGTCATGCATGAAGAAGAATTTTTTATTTCAAAAGAGACAGCCGATCTACTCAATGCTCATTTATCTTCCGGCAAACGGATCATTGCTGTCGGAACAACCGTGGTCAGAACTTTAGAATCAGCTTTTGATGGAGAAAAAATTCTTCATGGAAAGCAAAAAACGACTATTTTTATTAAACCAGGCTATCAATTTAAAACGGTTCGGGGACTTATTACCAATTTTCACACTCCTCTTTCCACCCTACTTGTGCTAGTTAGTTCTTTTATGGGAAAAAAATTTACAATGGATGTTTATAATCATGCTGTTGAAAAAAAATATCGTTTTTTTAGTTATGGCGATTCTATGTTGATTTTATAAATTAAAAAAACAGTTTTTTTTTTAATGATGTTAATATTATACTTATTTATCCTTTTGATGAAAGTTAGGGAGGTTCTCAATGAAAACAATATTTGAAGAGGAATATAAAAAAGGTCTGAAACCAGATGTTTATTTAATGGATGATGACGAAGAGGAAGATGATTTTGAAGAAGAAGAGGAAGAATTAGAAAGCGAAGATTTGGATGATCTGGATGAAGAAGATATAGACGAAGACGAATTGGAAGATTTGGAAGAAGAGGATGATATCGATTTTGAAGATTTGGACGAAGATGAATTAGACGATGATTTTGATGAAGATTTCGACGATGAGGACTTCGATGATGAAGACTTTGACGAAGAAGATTTTGATGAAGAAGATTTCGATGAAGACTTTGATGAGGATTTTGAAGAAGATTCTGATGAAGAAGACGATGAATTTGATGATGACTTCGAAGAATTTAATGAAGAAGAATATGAAGAATATTTAGACGATGATTATTATGACTTTGATAATGAAGATTACGACGAATATTAATTTAATTTTTTTAAATAGGTTTTATCAATTTTCAAAATTGATAAAACCTTTTTTTTCTTTTAAAACAATCTCTTTCAGCGGTAATTCATAATGCAGTTTTTTTTTGAAACTTACGGATGTCAAATGAATTTATCCGATTCTTTTGAAGTAGAACAAGAACTTATCAAGCAAGGTTGGAAGAAAACGGATAATGTGAATCATGCGGATGCGGTCTTAATTAATACATGCTCTGTCAGAAAAACTGCTGAGACAAGAATTATTGGAAGGCTTGGGTTTTATAAAAATATAAAGAAAACGAAAAAAAACCTGACTCTTCTTGTTATGGGATGCTTTGCCCAAAAAGACGGAGATTTATTAAAAAAAAGCTATCCGTTTATTGATTTAATTATCGGAACCCAAAATAAGAATAAAATTCCGGAACTTTTAAACGCTGTTAAAAAACACAAACCTAAAAAAGCCGTTTTTAATCAGTTTGAAGATCATTTTGATTTTATGGAACCTTCCATTGATCATCAGGCATTCTTCAGAGCTTTTTTACCCATTATTAAAGGGTGTAATAACTATTGTTCGTATTGCATTGTCCCTTATACCAGGGGTCGGGAAGTTTCAATTCAAAGCAGTTTTCTTTTAGATGAATTGAAAAAACTGATTGATAAAGGAGTCAGCGAAGTCTTTCTTTTGGGACAAAATGTAAATTCATACGGAAAAGATATCAGTGATATTAATTTTTCCGAGCTCCTTTTAAAAATTTCTAAATTCAAAGAAATTAAACGGATTAAATTTATGACTTCCCATCCGAAAGATTTTTCAGATGAACTCATTCATGCCATAGAAACAATACCTCAGGTGGTCAAACATGTTCACCTGCCCCTTCAAACAGCTTCCAACCGTATTTTAAAACTTATGAACCGAAAATATACTTTTGAAGATTATCAGCTTATTATTGAGAAATTAAGAAAAAAAATTCCAGATATTTCTTTATCCACAGATATTTTAAGCGCTTTTCCCGGTGAAACGGAAGAAGAATATTTACAAACTTTTGAAGCTCTTAGAACCCTCCAATTTGACAAAGCCTTTATATTTCTTTATTCTCCAAGGGAAGGCACTGCCGCTTATCCATTAAAAGAAAGTCTCAATCAAAAAGAAAAAAAACTGCGTGTACATCACATGGTTGAACTTCAAAATCAAATCAGCTTTGAAAAATTAAAACGCTTTCTTCATACCTATCAGGAAGTTATTCCTGAAAAAATCAGCCGGAAAAACGGGTTTGAATTAATGGGCAATTCCCATTTTGATACAAAAGTTATTTTTCAGGGTGATGAGAGTGATTTTGGAAAAATGATTCAGGTAAAAATAAAAGATGTAAAAGGAATGAGCTTAATTGGAGAAAAATAAGCTTCTGGAAGAAGCTCTTTTGAACTCTTTTAAAACTCTTTATCCTTCTCATGAAAAAACACTTCTGGCGCTCTCCGGGGGGCCTGATTCAGTTTTTCTTTTTCATCTTCTTTTAAAATATAAAAAAATAACCCCTTTGTTTGATTTTTCAGTTTTTCACCTGAATCACTCCTTAAGAGGAAAAGAATCTGATTACGAGGCTGATTTTGTGAAAAATCTCTGCCGAAAAAACGGGATTCGTTTTTTTTATAAAAAAATTCCAGTAGATAAAATATCTGCTCAAAAAAAAATTTCTTTAGAAGAGGCTGGGAGAATCGTTCGCTATTCATATTTAAACTCTATTAGAAAAAAGAATCAAATAAACTCTATTTCTACAGCACACCATCTGGATGACCAGATAGAAACCTTTCTCATGCGATTATTTCAGGGAGCAGGCTTGAAAGCTTTAAGCGGAATGAAAAACAGGGAAAATTACCTTTGCCGCCCCCTCCTTTCAATCAAAAAAGAATCTATCTTAGAATACCTTCAATTTCACACTATAGATTTTAAAACTGACAGCAGTAATTTAAAACCTGATTTTCTAAGAAATAAACTTCGATTTTTTCTGATTCCTCAGATCAAACAATTATTCCCAGAATATAGAAATAAAATTATGCAATTTCAAAAAATCCTTCTTGAAACTCATTTATGGATTAACCAATCTTTATTCAGTTGGAAAAAATTAAAATATCAGATTTATTTCTCATTGAAAAAATTAAAGAATATGCCGGAAATTCTGATAAAAGAGCAGCTTTTAAAAGGATTGAAAAATCTTTCAAAAAGCTTTTATCTTTCAACCGCCCATATAGAAAAAATAGTAAATTCAATTCAAACAGCCTCTTTTCAGGGACATAAAATGCTTTTAAACAACCGGATGTTTTCTATTTTACTCTGTTATGATAAAATATTTATTATAAAAAACATCTATGATGAACAAATTTTCAACCCATTATCTTTAAAACCAGCTCAGAAAATTTTATTTAAAAATAAAAAAATAGAGAATTTATCTTCTGATTCTCTTTATTTTACTCAAACGAATCCTGGTGAAAAAATTACTTTTTCTAAGACAAAAAAAATCAGTGATTTTTTAACAGAAAAAAAACATCCATTTCATTTCAGAAAGTTTGTTTATCATATTAAATCTGAAAAGAATTTTTCAATTGGTCTTTTTGATCCTGTTGGAGGCAGATTTTGGCTGACCCCAACAGGAATAGATAAAATAAAATTTGAAAAAGTTTAATCGTTTTTTGAAAGATGGTTGTTTAAAAATTCATTTTTAAACCGGGTGAAACGGTTTTCAAGGATAGCAAAACGGATTTCTTTCATAAGATCCTGATAAAAATAAAGATTGTGAATCGTTGCTAAAACAGTTCCTAGAATCTCGTTGCTTTTCACCAGATGGTGGATATAAGAGCGGCTGTAGTTCTGACAAGTATAACAATTGCATTTTGTATCAATCGGATAAGCATCTGCCCTGTATTTTCTGTGATCAATCCTCATTCTTCCGGTTCGATTAAAAAGAGTCCCGCTTCTGGCATAACGAGTCGGAATAACACAGTCAAACATATCCATCCCCCGTTCTACTGCCCCTATAATATCTTCCGGCAGTCCCACACCCATCAGATATCTCGGTTTATCATAAGGTAAAAAAGGTTCTGTCATTTCAATCACTTTCATCATCAGTTCATGACCTTCCCCTACACTCACTCCTCCGATTGCATAAGCTTCAAAATCCAGTTTTACAAGGTCTTCTGCTGACCGTTTTCTGAGATCTTCAAAAATACTTCCCTGTACAATACCGAATAAAGCCTGTTTTTTATTGATAAGGGTTTTTTGGCATCTTTTTGCCCACTGAGTGGTTCTGTCAATCGATTTTTCAGCATATTTATAATCCACAGGATAAGGAAGACATTCATCAAAAGCCATGATCATATCGGCTCCAAGGATTTCTTGAATTTGAATAGAAAGTTCAGGAGTAAAATGAATTTCTTCTCCTGTTTCAGGGTGCTTGAAAATAACTCCCTCGTCTTCAATTTTTTTCTTGGGAAGAGAAAAAACCTGAAAACCGCCTGAGTCAGTCAGCATGAGGTGATCCCACTTCATATAGTTTTTAAGCCCTTCAAACTTCTTAATAATCTGAGTTCCGGGTTTTAAGAAAAGGTGATAGGTATTTCCTAAAACAATTTTACTTTCAGTATCTTCAATCTGCTGGGTTGTCAGTCCTTTTACAGTAGCATTGGTTCCAACTGTCATAAAAACAGGCGTTTCCACTCTGCCTTCAGGCAGGATAAGCTCTCCTACTCTGGCTCTTAATGATTTATCTCTTTTCGCAATGCGGAATCCCAGCATTTTTCCTCCGAATCAATTTTTAACATATTAAATTTAATATAAAAGAACTAAAAAAAATAATTAATAATAAAGATAATAGCCCATATATCTTAAAAGAATTGGTTTAATTTGATTTTTTTTGCTAACTTTACTCTCAATAATAAAATCAGCCTAATTTTTATTATAATTTTGATTGGCGGACTAGTCACTTTATCTTTATTTACATAATCAAATTAATTAATTTCAATCAAATATTACATTTTTATAATAAATTTTATTGCAGATTTCTTTCTAAGCTCTTATTATGTATGAGATTAGTCTGGATATTAAAACAAACTAATAATTCAAAAATATTTTGTTTTTTTAAAATTTATGATTATACTTATTTGAACCACATTAAAAAAGTAACATAAAAACTAGGAGGTTCTTATGAAAGAAATCATGGAAAATTTCATGAAAATTGTTGAGCAGGCAAAAGGCGCTCAAAAAACAATCGAAGAAGAAATGAAAAAATATTTCGAAATCAACAAAAAAACATTCGAAGATGCCGCTGAAAAAATGAAAAAACAATTTGAAGACAATATGAAAGCAGTGATGCAGGCGAATGACTTCAAAGCTTACATGGACAAATCTCTCGATATGATGAATAATTTTATTGGAACAGACACAATCAAAAAAATGACAGAAATGGTTGAACAATATCCTTTCGTTAAAGAAATGTTTAAATCAGATTTCTTCAAAACATTTATGCCTAAAAAAGAAACAGCAAAAAAATAATTTTTTTTAAAGAAGCTCTAAAAAAGAGCTTCTTTTTTTATTTTTCCTCTATTTTTATCCAACCTATTTTTAAAATTTCTTTATTTTCCAGATGAAATGGAGTCCGCCAGACAATTCTTTCCGGATCTGCAATTAAGCTTCTTCCCTGAATCGGGTAAGAAAGTTTAGGAGTTGAAACTCCGCATATTTTAACAATCGGAGTTTTTAAAATTTGAGCGTTTTTCACAAAAATGTTTTCATCTCTTAAAATCTTATCTTCAATTTTTTCTTCTTTATAAGGTGAAAAAGTCGGTAAAAAAACTAATTGAGGCGAAAATGTCTTTAAATTCATGATAATTTCTTCAGAAAGAATATCTGCACAGATTAACACTGAAAAACGAATTCCTTTAGCTTCAAAAACTTTGTTTCCAAAACCGGTAGAGATATCCCCCTTCTCCCGCCCAAAAAGTTTTTGTTTATCATATTCCCCTATTAATCTTCCCTGGTAAAAAACAAAGGCTGTATTATAAAATATTTTATTCTTTTCCCGGATCATGCTTCCGCCAATTAAAACAGTGTCTTTCAGTTTTCTTGAAATATGGGTAAGATATCTGATATTTTTCTTGAAATCTATTTTTGCATCCGAAAGTTTTGACACTTTTTTAAAGAAAAAGTATTCTGGAAGAGCTAAAAAATCAGGTTTTTTTCGACTTATTTTCTTTAAAATATTTTCAGGAATTTTTCCTTTTAAATGAGATTGATAAATTGCGACTTTAATTTTTTTCATAAAGCAGACATCTCACAAAATGACTTTCTTCTTCTTCTTTTAATTCTGGATGTATTTCAAGACATTTTTTCATTTTTTTATCACACCGTTCGTAAAAACGGCAGGAATGGAACGCTATTTTTTTTAATGGAGGCACTGTTCCTGGAATTTCTTTTAATATGGCATTTCCTCCGATTTTTGGAATTGCTTTCATAAGCCCTTCTGTATAAGGATGAAGAGGATTTTTAAAAATATCCTGACTTTTTCCCATTTCAACAATTTCACCTAAATACATAATAGCAATCCGGTCAGAAAAATCTTTTACCAGCATCAGATTATGAGATATAAATAAAATAGCTCCAGATTCCGATCTCAATGTTTCAAAAAGATTCATAATTTCAGCCTGAATGGTCACATCCAAAGCTGTGGTCGGTTCATCCGCTATCAAGAGAGACGGCTTGCAGGCAATCGCAATACCGATCATGACTCTCTGGCGCATCCCTCCTGAAAGATGATGCGGATAGAGATGATAAAGCTCTTCAGGATTTGGAAGTTTTACTTTTTTTAAAATATTTAAACTTTCTTTTTTAGCTTCTTCTTTTGAAAACTGATAATGATGAATAAAGATTTCATCCAGTTGTTTTCCTATTTTTAAAACAGGATTTAAGCTGGTCATGGGTTCCTGGAAAACCATTCCCATTTCTTTTCCCCTGATCCGGCTCAATTCTTTTTGACTTTTATTCTGAAGAGGATTTCCTTTTAACAAAATTTGAGATGTCTCAGACAAGACGGCATTTTGAGGGAGAAGATTTAAGGCTGCAAGAGAAGAAAGACTTTTCCCGCACCCGCTTTCTCCAATCAAAGCTAAAACCTCTCCTTCCGGCAAATCAAGATTAAGTGTCTTAACCGCAGGATAGTAAACTTGATTGATATAAAAACCAATTTCAAGATTTTTTATTTCTAAAATATTCATTAACTTTCCTTAAAAGAAGTAATTATATTTAAATTTAATTAAAAATTAACAATATCAAAAAATATAAATTTGATTTAAAAATAGTCTGTGTTAATTTTATAATAGTGTTAAAAATAATCTCATAGGAGAAATTAATGTTGAAAAAACTTTTATATTTTTGCTTTCTGCTTTTTTTCCTTTCTCTCACTGCGCTTCTTTTTTCTCAGGCTTCATCGGAGGAAAATGAAAAAGAAACAATAAGAACAGAGGAAAGTCAAAACAAAAAAGACGATCAGATTCAGATAAATGATACCATTACTGAAGACAATCAGAAAACAAAGGTCAATACTGAAGACTATGAAAAAATGCTTAAGATTACAGAAAAAACATATAAGAAAATAGTCTTGTTTATCAGCGGTATTTATGATAAAACGACTAAAAAGAAATTAAGTGCTTATCTTGCTTTTACCTCTGAATATTTCAAGTATTTTTTGGAGCAGTCGAAGATTCTGACTGAAAGTGTTCAGGAGAGTAAGCTGTATAATGAAAAATTGAAATTATCGAAAGCTTTTGAGATTTTACTGGATAAAAAATTCAAAGATATTGAAGTGAAAATCCTAAAACCTGAAACCCTTTTGGATTTCAGACTAAAAACTTTTGAAAGAGCCTTATATGTCTATTTAAAATCCAAACTTGCTATTTATAATTACAGCCTTATATCTGAAAATAATGAAGCTTCTGATAAACTGGATAAAAAATTAAAAAGCATTTTCAATACTTTTACGGTTTATAACAAAGAACTGAGTATCTTTTTGGATAATAATCAAGATCTTTACTGGCAGAACCTTGTTTTCATGAAAAGAGTTTTAGTAATGGAAGATGAAGATTCCGGGCGATCCATTCCTGAAGTTTTCACTATGGGTGATTTAGATCTGCTCATTGATTTTTTAAAAGGGAAATTTAAGGATTATCAGGGTATAGAAGTAAAATACGCTTCTTTTAAACAGTCTGAAATGCAAGATGTGAAAAAGAACGGTTATGTTGTTTTAATGAAATACCTGCCGATTACCAATGATCTAGAAGTTTTAAATAAACAGACTGTGGATGTTTCTGTCAGAGGAGATAATCTGGAAGACATTTTAACCTATACTTTAAATGAAGCCAGCCAGATTATCAATCTTAAAGTCAGTTCAGATTCAAAAATGATTCAATTGAATGTTGCAGATCAAAACTTTAAAAACTACACACAGGAAGATTTAAGTTTTTCTAAAGTAGCTATTCTTAAGGCTGAATTGATTTCTAAAAAAGAAATCAAACCGGAAAAGAAAAAAGGTGAAGAAGAGGAAAAAGAAGAATCTTCCACCACTAATAAAAAGAAAACTTTAGAAGTTGTATTAAGAATAACAATTGGAACTCCAAAAACTAAATAAAACAATGTTTTATTGACCAGAAGATTCATTTTTCTGGTCTTTTTTTTGTTTTTTATAAAACTCTTTTCATTCTCATTACTTAAAATACTAAATTTAAATAACTATTTTTAAAAGTGAGAGAAAAATGTTAAAAGTCAGTGTTTCAGGAATTCGCGGTGTTTGGGGTGAAAGTCTTGATCATCAAGTTGTATTAGATTATTTAAAATCTTTTGCACACTTTCTGGGGCAAAATCGAAAAATAGCAATTGGAAGCGATACCAGAACTACCCGATCCGTTATTAAATATTTAATTCAAAGTGTTTTTGAAAGTTATGGATTTGAAATTATTGATCTCGGAATTATCCCTACTCCTCTTGTTTTATTTTGCGTTCAAGAAATGGATCTGGATGGAGGGATAGTCATTTCAGCCAGTCATAATCCTGCTCCCTGGAATGCTTTAAAGTTGATAAAAAAAGGCGGTTTTTTTCTAAACCAAGCTGAAATGACTTGTGTTGAAGAGTATTATAACAACAAAGATTTTATTCCGCTTAATTATCAAAATATTGGAAAAACAATTCAAAAAGAAAATATTTTAGATGAATATTTTAAAAAAGCAGAAAAAATGATTGATTTTGATTTAATCCGCAAATCTGGTTTTAAAGTCTCAGCCGATGCTGTCAATGGAACCGCAAATCAATTTTTGGAAAAATTTTTTCAGATTTTAAACATCAAACACCAAGTTTTATTTACAGATATTCATAAAGAATTTGAACGGGGCGCTGAACCTCTTCCTGAGAATCTGAAAGAACTTGGGAAAACTGTTTTAAATAATCAATCGGATTTAGGGCTTGCCTATGATCCAGATGGGGACCGTCTTGCAATTGTTGATGAAAAAGGCTTTCCAATTGGAGAAGACTGGACTCTTGCTATCGCATATTTAAATATTTTACAAAAAGAAAAAACAGATATTGTTGTCAATCTTTCCACCTCTATGATTATTGATGAAATTGCAAAAAAAGAAAATACAAATGTGTTTAAGGCAAAAGTCGGGGAAATTAATGTAACGGAAGAAATGTTGAAAAGAAAGATTTTTTTCGGCGGAGAAGGAAACGGGGGGGTCATTTATACAAGAATAAATCACTGTCGGGACAGCATTATTGCAACTCTTTTGATTCTTGAATACTTAGCTAAAAACAGAATAAAAATTTCAGAAATTGTCTCTCAATTTCCGAAAATTAAGATTATTAAAGATAAATTAGTCTTTACCAAGAAACTTGATGCCCGGTTTTTAGAAGAAAAAATTGTTGATTTTATCCAAAAATCCGGGCTATCCCTCCGTTCAACCGATTTAAACGATGGAATCCGCATTGACTATGAATCAGGCTGGATTCAGGTAAGAGCCTCCAATACAGAGCCTATCATCCGTATTATGGGAGAGAATAAAGATCACTCTATTAATTTAAAACTTTCGGAGTATATAAAAAATGTCCTCTCTTCTTTATGAAAAACAAATTGTTATTGTAGATGATGATGAAATCTTTTTAAAACTGCTCAAAAGAATTTTGGAAGCATCCCGTTTTTTTGTTTATCCTGTTTCTTCTACAGAATTATTATTTGAATATATTAAAAACAATCATCAGATTATTTCTCTTATTATTATTGATGTTTTTTTGCCCCATGATCAGTTTAAAAAATTGATTGAGGTATTGAAAAAAGATCCTGATACAAAGTATATTCCTATCATTGCCATTACAGGTAAAAAAGACGGAGAACAGAGTAAAATTCTTTCATCAGGCTATGATCAGGAAATAGAAGACTTTATTTTCAAACCAATTAATCCAAATGAAATTATTCTCAGATGTTCAAGACTTATAAAATTAAGAGATACTTTTTTTTCACTGAAAGATAAAATAGAAGGATCCAATAAGCTGATTAATATCCTTGAGAAAAAGCTGAAGGACATTACCGTTATTTATAATAACATACAATTAGAATATAAAAAACAGAAAAATTCTTTTGAAGAAAAAGAAGAATATTTTTACAGTATCGCACATGATATTAAATCGCCTTTAAATAATATTACTCTTGGCATAGACCTTTATCTCCTTGACGCAGTCAATCTTAACTCAAACGATCATGAAAATCTTCTCGAAATAAAAAACACTGCTATTCGAATCAGCGCCATGTTACAGGATTTTCTTTCGAAAGTCAAAGACGAGAAGATTGGAGAAATTTTGAATTTTCAATGGGTACACCCCTCTTCTATTCTGGAAATTCTTTTAAGAGAATTTTATCCTGAGGCAAATCAGAAAGAATTGATTATGACTCTTGAAATGGATGAAAATTTATCAAATGTTTATTGGGACCAAGGTCAAATTTTAAGAGTATTTAGTAATATTATTGACAATGCAATTAAATTCAGCCCTCAAAATGAAATGATTTTAATTCGTTTTAAACAGAAAAAAGAGCACTCTACTATTACGATCGAAGATAATGGACCTGGAATTTCAGAACATGAAAAAGAAAAAGTTTTTGATCTTTTTTATCAGACGAATTTGAATGAGAAAAAATCCGGATTTGGGATAGGATTGTCTTTTTGTAAAAAAATGATTGAAAAACATGGTGGAAGTATTCAAATTCAAAACAAGGAAAACCAAAAAGGAACCAGAGTGGTTGTTGAACTGCCAAATAACCCCTCTGAACTTTTTAAAGTCTAATTATTCATTTTTTTGAAAATCTTTCATCAAAATAACATCTTCTGTTGTTAATATCCGATCCATATTTAATAGCATAATCATTTTATCCTTGATTTTGGCAATACCAGATAAATACTGACTCTTTAGTTTAAGCCCGATTTCCGGCGCTTTTTCCATGGTTTCTTCATTAATATCCGTGACATCATGGACAGATTCCACTGTAATTCCCATGTTAAAGACACTTTTGACACCATGGATATCTACAATAATAAAAATAGTCCGGTCATTATACTGATTTTCCTGAAGACCAAATTTTAATCTCATATCAATAATTGGAATAATTTTCCCTCTAAGATTAATCACACCTTTGATAAATTTCAGAGTCTCGTGGACGGGAGTAATATTTACAAAGCGAATCACTTCTCTGACCTTTGAAATAGGAATACCGTAATATTCTTTATTCAAACTGAATATTAAATATTTAACAGAAGAAGCTTCAGCAGACATCCTTATATCCTTAGGTTTTTTTCAGAAACATTTCCACTACTTTAATAAATCTTGGAGCATCGAAAGGTTTTATTATCCAGCCTGTTGCGCCAAAATTTTTAGCTTTAATCATTTTATCTTTATCTGTCTCTGTGGTCAGCATAATGATCGGGGTGGAGCGGTCAATTTTTCTTACTTCTCCAACTAGTGTAATTCCATCCATATTCGGCATATTGACATCAAAGACATAAAGTTCAATACGGGAAGAATCTTTTTTTACTTTTTCTAAAGCTTCTACCCCATCCCTTGCCTCAAGAGTATCTTTATAACCATAAAGGTTTAATGCTTGTTTAACCACATCTCTGACAATGTCTGAATCATCTACAATAAGAATCGCCATCGATAAAACTCCTTTGATAAATCTATATTCCTACTTAATTAAAAATAATAGCGAACGCTTAAAAAGAAATTAATTTTTTTTTATTTTCTCCTCTAAATCTTTGACTTTATCTAAAAATCCATCAAGATCAACAACAAATCCAATTGTTCCATCACCGAAAATAGTGCCTCCGGAAAAAACCGCCAGATCATTTAAAACTTCACTCAAATTTTTAATAACAGTTTCCTGCTTGCCGATTACCTTATCGACCACTACAGCATAGTGTTTATTGTCATAAAAAATAATAATTGCCACTAGATTATTGGTATCTTTTTTATATTCTGATTCCCCAAATATTTTTCCTGAAAAAATAACAGGAATATAAATGCCCCGGTTAAAAAGCATCATTGTGCCATTATCCATAATACTGAGCATCTCTTCCTGAGGAACAATAATCTCATCCACCAGATTAAAGGGAAAAATATATTTATTTTCTCCCACCTCAGTAACAAAACCTTCTATAATAGCAAGAGTTAATGGTAATTTAATAACAAATTTAGTAAATTCCTTTTCTTTGGAAAAAATTTCTATTTTCCCTCTGATTTCATCAATATTTTTTTTAACAACATCCAGCCCCACTCCTCTTCCGGAAACCTCGGTTACTTTTTCAGCAGTTGAAAAACCAGGCTGGAACATTAAGTTATAGATTTCTTTTTCAGTTAGATTTTCAATCTTATCTTCTCCAAGAAGCCCTAACTGGAGAGCTTTCTCAATAATTCTTTCTTTTTTAATTCCTTTGCCGTCATCCCAAACCGATATTTCAATTCCATTTCCCTTATGTTCCGCAGAAATGATAATTTTTCCCACCCTGTCTTTCTTTCCTTTTTCTCTTTCGCCAGGGAATTCTATTCCATGATCAACCGCATTTCTGACAATGTGCACCAATGGGTCATAAATCGTTTCTATGACATTCCGATCCAGTTCAGTATCCTCACCCCTGATATCTACAATCACAGCCTTACCAAGCTCAGTAGTCGTATTTCTGATTACAACGCGAAGTTTATTAAAGACTTCGGCAATCGGAACCATTCCCATCGATAAAACAATGTTTTTAATATTCGTGCTGATTCCTTCCAATTGAGAAATCACTCTTTCACGAACCGCTTTATTATCCATTTTGCTGTCTGTTAAGATCTGTCTGAGCATAGATTGATTGATGACCAGTTCGCCGACTGTATCCACCAGTAAGTTCAGCCGGTCGTTGGACACTCTGACATAACTTGATTTTTTTAAAGAAGAAGTTTGTTTATTGACCGCATTTTCAAGTTCTGTTGGAGTGATCATCTTTTCTTCAACAGCGATTTCACCAAATTTTTTAGATGTTTCTTTTTGTTTTTGAAGAATGTGTTTCACATCTTTGACTCTTAAAAGTCCTTCTTCTTCCAGAATCTGCCCGATTTTCTTAAAAGAATACTGTTCTAAAATCTTTTTTATCAATCGAATATAACTAAAAATATCTACTTTTTTAAAACTCTCCACCATTTTTTCAATTTTAAATTGGTTCACTTCCATAATAGATGTTAAATTGCGAAGAAGTTCTATTCCTATAAAAATTACATCGATCAATTCTGAAGTAATTCTTAATTTTCCATCCCGGACCAAAACCAGAAGGTTTTCCATCTGATGCCCGACTTCTTCAATGTTTTTAAGTCCTAAAAAAGCTGAGGAACCTTTTGCCGTATGAAAAGCTCTAAAAATTTTATTGATATTTTCCTGATTCGTCTCATCATATTCTAAATCAACTAAAGTATATTGAGCCTTATTCATATGATCATTAATTTCATCACAGAGTTGAGAAAGCATTTTCTCGTCCTGAATAATATTATTAAAGTAATTTTTAGAATATTTATCGCTTAAAGATTCATTGAGCTGCATTTTTTCTTTTATCTGATTTATTTTCTGATTTCTTTGATCATGTTTTTTATTTAAAATATTTATATCGATTTCATTTTTATAAAACAATATAATATCTTTCAGTGATTCAAGAGCAGATTTTTTTATAGCTTCATTTTCATTTGTAAAAAGAAACGCTTCAATTAAAAAAGCAAAATCTTGTAAACAGCATTCAATTGAAGAGTTTTTTTCAATTTGTTTTTGTAAATTTTCAAAATCTTCCTTTATTTCTGAAATTAAAAAAAGATCGCCGTTTTCAAGATTCTCAACTTTATTAATTATTAGATTCACAGAAGAAAAAAGTTCATTTTTTTTATTCTGAGCAAACTCCGATTTAAATTTTTTAATTTCCGCTATTGTCTCATTAATCATTTGAATAGCTGTTTTCTTTTTTTCAGGAACATTCAATAAATCATAAATACTTTGGTTTGCCGCTTGAAATAATTCAAGTATTTTTTCTTCTTTTTCAGGCTCTAAAAGACTTTCCGCCAGTTCGTAAAGTATCAAAATAAATTTTGTGAGATTTTTAAGCCCTTCTCCTTCAGAAAGTTTTAAATTGAGTTCTTCGTATAAATCTTTTATTTCTGCGACAGCAAAAAGATCTCCGGATTCAAATTTTGAATTTTTCTCAATTAATTTTTTAATTAATAAACTAACTTCATCAGAATTCATTTTTCACTTCTTTTTTCATTTTTTTTAATTCTTCTGACAAAATCTCATCTAAAGAATGAGATTCCAAAAGAGAATAAGGAATAGAATGAATGTCGGCAAACAGAGTGTAGTTTCTTTTATGTTTTTTAAAAAAAGCTTCTATTGAAGAATCGATTTTTTCTTTAATATGGCTTATATTGATATCAAAACTTCCTCGGCTCATAACTGCAACTGTATTTTCATCCAGTCTTGAAAATAAACTTGTGTTTTGAAAGGCTGTTTTCGTCAATTCAGCAACATCAGACCAAAAATTGGTTATTTCTTCTTCTGTCCATGATTTTTTTTGAATTAAGGAATATGAAAATTGAATCAGTGTAATATAAATTTTATTTTCAGCCCATTCTGATACTTTTATAAATTGCTTGGCTAAGGATAAAAAACCTTCTTTATTATAAAAACCTGTTTTTTCATCCATAATCTGCTTTTCTTTTAAATAAATTTCTTTTTTATTGGAAAACCCCAAAGCAAAATAAACTGACTCAATTAATATTTCAGAATTAATTTCATCTTTTATAAGATAGTTTGAAACTCCGTTTGCAACTGCATCCATACCTATTTCTTCATCATCCAGTCCTGTAAGAATGATAATCGGAATATGCGGAAATAAACTGTGAAGATGCATAAAAGTGTCTTTTCCCCGGCTGTCAGGAAGGAAAATATCCAGAAGGATCACATCAAAAGCCTCTTTATGAACAAGCTGTATTCCTTCATTGAGAGACTGTACTGAATAAAGAACTATTTCCGGATGTTTTGCTTCCTGAAAAGCTTCTTCAACTAATCTTTTATCTCCTTCATTGTCTTCAATTAAAAGAATTTTCATCATCAGCTCCAATTCGGAAGAATAACAGTCTGCAGCCAGAAATCTTTTATTACTTTCACAATTTGAAGATAATCAAGATAATTTGAAGGTTTAATTATATAACAATTAGCCAGTTCGTGATAGGCTAAATTCACATCCTCTTTTCTATCAGAACTTGAAAATATAATAATAGGAATGCTGTTTAAAACTTCATCCTGCTTTACTTCCCTTAAAACTTCGTGCCCGCTTTTTTTAGGAAGATTTAAATCTAATAAAATAAAATCCGGAACTTCAGATCCTGTTTTCTTCTGATTCTCCAAATAGAATAAAGCTTCTTCCCCATCATAAACACAGGAAAAATCAACAGGTGTTTCTGACTCTTTAAAAGCTTCCTGAATTAAACGGATATCGCCGGGATTGTCTTCTACCAGTAAAACATTAATTTTATTTGAATTTTTTTTAGGTTTAATAAATGGATTGTTTCCAGAAAACATTTTTCCTCCTTAAAAAGCAGTCTATAAAACAAGCAATAGGTCTAAAAATAAATTTAATCATTTTTAAACTAAAATGATAATAAATTAAGGTTTTGGAAGGGTGAAATAAAAAATACTCCCCTTCCCTTTTTCTGATTCGAGCCAGATTTTTCCGCCGTAAACTTCTGCTATTTTTTTACAGACTGATAACCCCAACCCTGTTTTTTCATTATTTTTCGGATTCAGCTTATGAAAAAACTGGAATATTTTAGAAAAATATTCTTTATCTATACCAATTCCATTATCTTCAATCGAAAATTGATAAAAAGCATCTTCTTCTTTTACTTTGACAATAATTTTAATATTTTCTTTTCTTTTAAAATCAATCGCATTTTTTATCAAATTTTCAAAAAGTTGAAAAAAAAGAAAATAATCCCCCTGAAGTACAGGCAGAGGAGCAACTAAAAGATTCAGTTTTATATCAAAACATTCTTCTTTTATTTTTTGAGTTATAGAATCCAGAATTTTATTTAAATCAACTTCTGTTTTATTTTCAGAGCGTTTTTGAATCTGAGCATAATTTGAAAAACCAAAGATTAAATTCTTCATTTTATCTGAGTTATAAATAATGTAGTTTAAATGTTCTATTACTTCATCTGAAAATTGATTTTTAAATTTTTGAATCAGTAATTTAGCATAAACCGATATCATTCTAACCGGTTCCTGAAGATCATGGGAGGCAGAATAATTAAACTGCTCAAGATCATTACTATATTGTTCGTTTTCTTTTAAAGCCGATTTTAAATCCTGTTCTATTTGAATTCTTCTCATATTTTCTTCTTCAAGTTTTTTATTTGCCAATTGAAGTTCATGTGTTCTTTTTATCACTTCTTTTTCAGTCGATTCATAAGATTGAATCAAAGCTTCAAAAAGCTTTTTTTGATGAGTAATAATCCTGCCGATACTCTGAATTTGTATGAGATTTCCAGTCTGATCAAAAAAACCCTGGTTCAAACATTCAATCCAAATTAACTCATTGGTTTTAGAGAGAATACGGATATCAACGCTGTTGAAAGGAAGGTCTTCTGAAAGAGATAAGAAAAAACTGCTGATTCTTTCACGGTCATCAGCATAGACAATGTCTAAAAAAGATATTTGATCGATTTTCTCCAACCCTAAAAGATGTTTTCCACTTTGATTTATAAAATCAATCCTAAAATTTTCCCGATTGAGTTTAAAAACAATATCTCCATAATGATCCACAATATTTTGATAAAAAAGCTTTGTTTCATAAATTTTCTGATTTTTCTCTTTTTCAATTTTTTTTAATAAAAAGAAAATAGTAAAAAAGAATAGAATATGAAAAAGAAAATAGAAAAACTGGACTATTAATTCTTTTTGATCGTTCAATAATTTAAAAACGAAAACTTTTTCAACAAAAATATCCAATAAAATAAATACAAAAATATCCACTACAATTAGAAAATATAAAAGATTTTTTTTACTTTTTTTGTTTTTCATTCTTTGCTTTTATAATTTATATTATTTCTATTAGAATAAATTTAAAGATAATTTAGTTTTTTTATAAATTTTTATTTAATTTTATTTAGAATAAATAGAAATATAAATTATAATAATAAAAAAACCAGGTATGGTAAGTATGATTAATAAACAAAAAGTAAGTGAAAAAGATTTTTTTTTACAGACAAAATCTTTTTCCAGATCCTTTACCTTATCTTTTATTTTTATCATTTTTTTATTTTCTTGTTTAATGTCGCTTTGGCTTTATTATCACCCGAATACTGAATATTTAATTCCATCTGTTGTTATTTTTCTTTTTTTTATCATTTTCTTTATTTTTTTCATGAAATTGATAAAAAGAAAAATGAATCATTATTCTTCACAGGTGAAAAAAACTCTTTCAACCGCTCTTTATACTCCGATCCCTCAGTTAGAAATTATCATTAGTTTTTTTATCTCACTTTTAAATATTTCTAAAAGCGATGAAAAAAACACCATTCTTCATGAAAAATACGAGTCTATTAAAATAAATATATCTTCGGTTAAAGATTTTATTTCTTCTGTGCACTTTTATCAACAACTTTTAAAAGACAGTCATTTTATAGAACCGCCCCTTCTTATTTTTTTGGAAGAAGAAATGAAGAGAATCAATATCGGACTTTATGATTTAAGCTTGGTCATGTCTGGAAATATTGAGGATTTTTCAGGGATTTATTTTAAAGCAAAAAACAACCTTGAAAAATTCAACGAAACAATGGCAAGCCTGATTTATTATCTCCAGAATATGATCCCCATTATTTCAGACATGAGCGGATCTTCCATTCAATTTTCCAAGAAAATCATGTTTGAAGTAATCCAGAAATTTAAAGAAATCTCGAATTTCAGTTTTGAAATCAACAAAGATATTGAAAAAGTGATGCAGAGCCTGATGGACGAAAACCAGCATGATACTCTTGCCTATATTATTAAACAAGCGCATCAGGTAATAACGGATTTTGAAATGTTTTTTAAAAACATCAACAATCTGAAATCTTTGTCAGATGAATTTATCACAAAAACAGGAGAAAAACTGAACAATATTGCCTCTATGGCTAATTCAATTGAGAAAATAGCCTCAACAATGAAAGTAATCTCTCTCAATGTGAATATAGAAGCGGCGAAAACATCCGGGAACGATGCAAAAGGATTTCTGGTTCTTGGAAAAGACTTAAAAGAATTTGCTGATAAAACAATGAAGTTTGCCCAAGATGTAAAAACAAAAGTAAAAGACGCAATTCATTCTACTGAAAATATGGGAAAAAATTATCACGGTTCAATGGATGAAGTCTTTATTTATATGGAAGAAATAAAAAAATCTCTTGAAAGTTTTGAAAAAATTATCCAAGCCTCTTTTGGAAAAATCAAAATGGTGGTTTCAACTCTTCAAAACTTTTCAAATAACATTGATAAAGATGTGAAATCAATCGTAGGAAAACTTCAAACCTATGATATTACCAGTCAGGAAGTAGAACATATCAGTCTTTTTATTTCAAATATTTTTAAACTTTTTGAATCTTATCAATCAGAAATTAATTTTGATAATGTTTTACATGAAAATAAAAAACTGGAAATAAAAGAAGAAATTCTTACCAATATTCAAAAAGTCATCACAACCGGCGGTGAAAGCATTATATTGAAAAAATACGCTGAAATTTTTGGAGTAAAGCTCCAAGGCAGCGGACATATTGATACAGATAAAGAAGAAAGTGTAATTTTATTTTAAGGGAAAAAATGAATACTTTAGAAAATGAAGATATTTCAAATGCAACTTTTTTAAAAATTTCAGATTTTTTATTTAAAACAACGGGCATAAAATTAAAAGAATATAAAAAGTATCTTGTCCTCCATAGGCTTTCAAAATTTGTCGGATTCGGAAGACCTTTTAAGAATTTTGAAGAATACTATCAAAAATTGACAGAAGACAAAAGCGGAGAAATATTAACCAGTTTTATTAATGCTTTAACCACTAATTTCAGCTTTTTTTTCAGAGAATCGGTACATTTTGATTTTCTCAGGCATTATCTATTGGAAAAATCAAATGAACAAAATGAATTTCGCATCTGGAGCGCTGCCTGCTCTACGGGAGAAGAACCTTATTCTATTGCGGTTTCCGCTTTGCAGACTCTTCCCCATTTTTCAAAAGACGGCTTAAAAATTTTAGCCACTGATATTTCTACAAAAGTCCTCAATACAGCTCATCAGGGAATTTATAATTATTCAAAAGTAAAAGGACATATTCAAGATAATGAATTAAAAAAATATTTTATTTTTCATTCCAAACAAAATGATTTTCATGTCAAAGAAGATGTTAAAAACATGATTGCTTTCCGCTACCTGAATCTTCTTGAATCTTATCCCTTCACAAAGTATTTTGACATTGTATTTTTAAGAAATGTTTTGATTTATTTTGATAACCAGGAAAAAGAAATCATAATCAATAAAATTTACCCTTATATAAAACCGGGCGGATATATTATTTTAGGACTTTCTGAAAGTATGGTTGGAATTAATCACCGCTTTACCAATATAAAAAGCTCAATTTATCAAAAAAAATTATAAAAAGGAAAAAAGATGTCATTTCCACATCATTTAAAATCTTATTTTTTGAATCCTGGTGAATTGATTTTTTCCAAAAAACCGATTATGATTCAAACTGTCTTAGGTTCATGCGTAGCCGTCTGTCTGTATGATAAAGCAAAAAAAAACTCAGGAATGTGCCATTATCTTCTTCCTGAAGCAAATGAAAACATTCCCAGTACAAAATACGGCAATATTGCTGTGCCTACCCTGATCAACAAATTTCTTGCCTCAGGCTCTCAGCTTCGGGATCTGGAAGCTACCATTATTGGGGGAGCTTTTATTATTTTCAGTGAGAAAGAAATTTTTTTTATCGGGGACAGAAATGCAGAAATTGCTTCCAATTTAGTCAAAAAAAGCAATATCCGCATTAAATCGATCAATACGGGGGGAGACAAAGGGAAAAAAGTGATCTTTGATACTGAAAAAAATCATATTATGGTGAAAGTGATTGAACATATTGAAATTGATGATCTTTATAAAAATTAATTTTTTATATTTCGATTAAATCTAAAATAATTGCTTGAAGGTAACTATTTTTGTTAAAAACATTTTCCGTCAGGTTATACAACACATCTATTTTTGAGTGTTTTATTTTTTGAAAATCCCCCGCCATGTTCCACCCGATAAAATCCATATTCGGGTTTTCTTTTACCTTGAATTTTAAATGTTTATCATCTTTCCCTATTGTTCTGGCATCAATCGGCGTCAGATTTTTTGAGTAAAAAACAGGCTCTTCGTTAAAAGGACCATAAGGATAGAGTTTTTTTATTTCATTGAGAAGATTAAAATTAACCTGCCCGACCTGAATTTCAAGATCATATAAAAATATATCTTCCAAAAGACTCTTATCCATATATTTTTTTGAAGTTTCTCGAATTGTCCCGGTAACCTCATCAAGGTGTTTTAATGGAAAGCTCATCCCGCAGGCGTTTTTATGCCCTCCAAAACGCGTAAAAATACATTTACACCCTTCTAGAATATTGAGAATATCAAAATTATTAAAACTTCTTCCTGACCCCACAATCTCTCCCATTTCTTCCTCAATAAAAAAGACAAATGAGGGTTTTTTATAGAGTTTTGAAATCTTGGTAGCAATAATGCCTGTAACGCCCTGAACAATCTCTGAAGATGAATAAAAAAGGATGGTTTCCTCTTTCTGATGATTTTCAATCTCCTGCATCGCTTTTTGATATCCGGTATCTCCGATTTTCTTTCTTTTGGTATTCAAAGTATCCAGCTGCTCAAAAGAAACATTTAATTTTTCATTATCTTTCTCAATTAAAAGATTAAAGGCTATTTGAGGCTGCCCCAGTCTTCCTCCCGAATTTAATACAGGACCGATTTCATACCCGACATGACGGATGTTTAATTCTTCATTTTTTAAAGGCTTAATAACTTTGACATACTCAGGAAGATTTTTATTAAAAAGATCCAGCCCGTCTTTCACTAAAATATGATTTTCAATTGTATTGAGAGGCATATAGTCACAGATGGTTCCAAGTGTCGCAAACTGAAAAAAAGCTTCCAGTTTCTCTTCAATCTGTAAAAAATACTTTAAAAATATTTTTTTCATCAAACTGAAAAGAGTTTTGTGTATTTTTTTTTCATCATAGTAAACTTTAAGAAAATCAGCCAGTGATTTCAAGTTTTTTACATTGATATTCATTTTTTTACTACTGAGTTCCAGGATATTGATAATTTGGATTTCTTTTTTTAAGACTTTCTTTTTCAGCTTTTCAGCCAAGATTCCAAAAGAGACCACAATCAGTTCATTATTTTTTTGAATAAAGTTTTCTAATTCTTCAAATGAGTGAAAAATTAGTATTTTTTCCTCAGGAACAAAGTTTTCGGCTCTTACTCCCATCCATTTTGTTTGATTTTCTTCTAAAAAAAGCATTTTCTTGTTATAAAACGCCTTGTGATAAGAAAAATAGATTCCTTCAATGACTTTCAGCGCCACAGCAGCGCCGGATAAATACTCCATGGAATAAGCTTCGAGGTGAGGGTTGATAATGCTATAGGCTTCGGGCAGCTCTTCTCCCAGTGTATGATGATCCGTGATAATGGTACTGATCTTATGCTCTTTTAAAAGTTTGGTAAAATGGTTTTCTTTGATCCCGCAATCAACCGTAATCACTGTTTTTAAATTTTTGACAGAAAGAATATCTTTAAAAATCCTGTCAGAAAACCCGTAACTTTCTTTTTCCTGTGGAAAATTGTAATAAATCTCAGACAGACCCATTTTCTGAAAAAAAAGATAGTAGATTGCTGTTCCAGTCAGCCCATCCACATCTTTATCCCCTACAATATAAAGGGGTTCTTTATTTTCAATTACTTTTTTTAAATATTCAACCGTCTTCTGCATATCTTTAAAAACAAAAGGCGATACAGAGTTTTTAATATCTCCGTAAAGAAAATAATACGCTTTTTCAGGAGAATGGATTCCTCTTTTCGCCAGAAGAGAAGCTAAAAAGGGAGATATCTCAAGTTTTTCAGAAATAATGCGCACTGTTTCTGAAAAACCTTCTTTTTCTTTCCAAAGCATCAAATTCACTCTATTATATTTAATCTTAAGGTCTGTTTAAAATTTAATCATTTATTGATTTAAAAAAAATCAAATCACTTTAAAAAGAGAGTCGGAAAGAGGAGAAAGAAATAAAAAATCTCTTTCTCCGGGAAAAAACTATTTAGAAGAATAGTGTTTTATGACTGTTTCAATTTCTTCAGGTCTCATATCCATTATATTAGCAATAATTTCTGTCTTATACCCGTTGTTTTTAAACCGGATAATCGAATCTTTTTTTGAAGGATGAATACTTCTTAAAAAAGCTTCCGTTTCTGTCTCCGAAGGTTTGGAAAGAGTCGCGGATAATCCTCCCGTAGAAATCACTCCATAAGATTTTGTTTCATTTCCTTCACTCGGGCTTTTTTTTCTTTTGGTTGCTTTTTCAAGTGTGTCCGGGCTTTCCAAAATGCTTAAAAGATTTTTAATTCTTGCCTCAGCGCTGTCTAATTTTGTATTGGCATATTCCATCTGTTTGAGCCGATTTTCCAGGTCATAGGAAAGCATGTCAATCTCTTCAAATTTTGAAAGGACATTATCAATTTTTTCTTCACCCCGCTTCACATCGGAGAGCCTGACCTGCATTTCCTGAATATAAGAATTCAAGGTTTCGCTTTTCTTGAAAACTGATTCCACTTCTTGTTTTATTTTCTGGTTTTCAGATTGAAGATCAATCGCAAACTGGCTATTTACTTCAATTTTCTGGATAATATCCTTGATTTTAATTTCTTTTGCTTCCACCATTTCCGCTTTATTTTCAAGTTCTTCGTAGAGTCTTTGCATCCGCTCGATTTTTGATTCTACCTGAGTCAGCTGAATCGAGTTTCGGTTGACCTGATTCATCCGCTCTTCCACTTCTCTTGATTTTGTGACGACATCATTGATTCTCTCGTTTAAACTGGAGAGTTCATTTTTCTTTACTTCAAACTTGCCCAGTTCATTGAGAATAGACTCGCTTTCTTTTTTAAGATGAATAAATCCTTTTTCTACATCGGATAATGATTCTTTTTCCCGTTTGATATTTTTCAGCACACCTTCAATATTATTGACTTCATCCATAAACTTATCCATCTTTTTATCGTTTTTAAATCCGTTGAGTTTAAACTCAAATTCCTGAATTTCTTTTTTCATGAAATCAATCGAATCTTTTACAGAAGCCTCGTTTTTCTGTTTAATGGTTTGGAAACTGTTGTCAAATTCTTCGAGTTTTCCGCTCAATTCTTTGATTTTATTGTCAAAAGTTTTTTCAACCCCTGTTTTTTTGCTGATTAAATCCTGTTCCAGCTGAATCATTTCTTTTTCAAAATCGCGTTTAAAAAGAAGGAATTTTTCCTGAACTTCTTTCGCCATGTTTTTTTGAATCTCATCGCCTCTTTCTTTCACACGGCTGATATCTTCCCTCAGGATCATTGTTTCTTCAGTAACAGAATTGAGAGTTGATTTCACTTGATTTTCAAATTCTTTTTCCAGTTTCATAAACTCAAGTTTAATGCTTTCCGCATTTTTTCCAATTTCTTTATAAAGAGTAGAACTGATATCTTTCAGTTTGTCTTCGATTTCAGAGACTCTTCTTGAAATAATCTCGCTTCTGTTATCGATTTTTCCAAGCATATTTTTTTCTTTTTCAATAAAATTATTTTCAATAGACTGGCTTTGCACCGCGAGTTTGTTTTTCAATCCCTCAATCATATCCTGAACTTGGTGATTTTGTTTTTTGATAATATTTTCAATTTTATAATTAAAATTATCAATTTCAGTAAAAAGGGTTTCGATTTTATTTTTGCTTTCCCGTAAGGATAAATCAACTTTTTCTTCCGCCGTGTTTTTAAGCACTTTAAGCTGATCATAAAAATGATTCATAAAATCTTTGACCTTGTCTTCATTTTTCTGGACATTGCTTTCAAAAATAGTCTGATATTCGTTCATTTTGGAAAGAGTTTCATCTTTCTTGCTGTTGATGGATTTTATAAACTCATCATTTTTTTGCGCATACTGTTTTTCAAGCTCCTCAATTTTTTCTTTCATTTTATATTGAGTGGTTCTTTTAATTTCATCAATCGCCTGGCGGATTTGGTTGACTTCCTGATCCAGATGAGCTTTCTGGGTTTCCATAAACTGTTTTTCAAAATCATATTTGATTTTTTCCTGAAATTTATCAAATGATTTTAAACCTTCTTTTACCTCACCAGTAATCGTTTCCCGTTCTTTTTCCAGAGTGGATTTAAAACCTTCTATATCTCTTCGCATTTCCACTTTTAAGGCATTTTCGATTTTATGGTATTCTGTTTGAAGATTTCGGATTCCTTTCTCAACCGAGTCATGACCTTTATCGTATTTTTCATTAAGTTCTTTGATTTTTCTTCCAATCAGTTCTTCTGATGTATTGGTAAAAGAATTGATTCTTTCTTCAATCTGCTTGTAACTGCTTAAAATATTTGATTTTTCTTTTTCTATTTCATTGTAGGTTACTTGAAGGTTGTTATTCACTTTATCTTGAAATTTAACCAATACTTCTTTCACGATATTATCAATTCTTTCTATTTTATTTTGTGCGCTGTCAAACTTATTTTTCAAACCCTGCTCGATTTCTTTAATCTTTGCTTCAATTTCTCTATTGATTCTAATTTCGTTTTCCTGAGCGATTTTATCCACTTTTTGAATCGTTTCTTCAAATGAAGAAAGTCTTTTCGAAATATCCACAACATGGTTATTGGTTTCTCTTTTAAAATTTTCCATAGTAGCTGAGAGAGTTCCTTCAAACTTCTGAACCTCTGTTTTGATAAAATTGCCCTTTGAGTTCATTTCATTGATAAAATCATTGTATTTAGTCGTAAAGTCATTGACAATATCATCTTTAAAAAACTGTATTTTTTTTGTCTGATCATCCATTTTATCTTTTGAATAATCAAAAAAGAGCGTCATACTTTCTTTTTTTTCTTTAAATTCCTTTTCGATCTGCGTCAGCGCTTGATGATTCACTTTATTGATCTCTTCGTTTAAATCAATAATCTTTTTATTGACTTCACTCACTTCTCTTTTTTTATTCTCTGTCCATGCCTGAAATTGTTCTTTATATTGGACAGTAAAGCTTTCAATTTTTTGTTTTCCGGCTTCTTTTAAATCATCTAATGTGGTTTTTAAAATAGTTTGGGCTTTCTTTGAGTTTTCCTGAAAAGTCTGCTCTAAATTGATTTTTTTGCTTTCAATGGTTTGAAGGATGTTTTTTTCGAGTTCATCTGATTTTTTTGAAATATCCTGATAGTTTTTAGTCAGTTCGCTGATATCGATTCTGGCGGCCTTAATGAGATCGCTTTCTTTTTTCAGCGAATCCATTTTTTTATTCACAGACTCTACATAAGTGTAAATTTCCCCCATTTTAGACTTGAAATCATTGATTAATGATTCAGATTTTTCGACTTCGGAGAGTTTTTTGTCGATCTGATTCATCTGTTCTTTAAAATGATTATTGATTGCCTGACCTTTATTCAGGAGCATGGAAAGGTCAACGGATGTTTTATCCAAATCCTCTCTTCTTTCATCCATAATTTTTCTGAACTTTTCAAGGCTTTGATCCACCATCCGCCTGATATAGCCGATATTGCTTCTTTTCTTGTCCACCTGACGGAAAACAAGAACAATAAATAATGATAATACAAATGAAAATACATAATTCCCAATACCAAACAATTCCATAAAAGGTCCCCTCCCCAAAAAGTTTTATTCCGTAAAGAATAAAAAAGTATCCATTCATAAAAATTATAAAGATTTTTGTTTTTCTTAACAGGTTATTTTGTATTTTTCAAGAGTTTTTAGAAGATGAAATAAAATAAAATTTATTATTTGTAAAAAAAATCAGGAAATCCTTTTTAGAGCGAATTTAATTTCACTTTTTTTTCTATAAAAAGATTTCCATAAAAAGATTTTTCCCTCTATTTTAGAGGTTTTTCAGAGAATTTTCCCATATTTAAAAATTTATCAATTCTTCGGTCCATCAACTTATTTCTTGACATTCTGGCTAATTCTTTTGTGGTTTCTAAAAGCTTATTTTTTAAATTTTGGGCAGTCTGCTCAGGATATCGGTGGGCTGCTCCCAGCGGTTCATCAATAATCCCGTCAATCAGACCCAGTTTTAATAAATCATCCGCTGTTATTTTCAATGCTTTTGCCGCTTCGCTGGCTTTGGTGGAGTCTCTCCATAAAATAGAAGCGCATCCTTCCGGCGAAATAACAGAATAAACCGAATATTTGAGCATAAAAACCATATTAGCAACCCCGATACCCAGCGCGCCGCCGCTTCCTCCTTCGCCGATGACCGTGGCAACAACCGGAACACGAAGTTTTGCCATTTCACGGAGATTACGGGCGATTGCCTCGCCCTGACCGCGTTCTTCGGCTTCAATTCCGGGAAATGCGCCCTGAGTATTAATAAAAGTAAGGATGGGACGGTTAAACTTATCCGCCATTTTCATGACACGAAGCGCTTTTTTATATCCTTCCGGATTTGGCATCCCAAAGTTTCTTTTTTTAGCTTCTTCCATTGTCTTGCCTTTCTGCTGACCAATGATAAAAAACTTTTCTTCATCAATTTTCATCATTCCGGTAATCATAGCCTGATCATCCCCGATATTGCGGTCTCCATGAATCTCGACAAAATCAGTTCCGATCATATTGATATAATCTAAAAAAGTCGGACGATCCAGATGCCTTGCTATCTGGGTTATTTTCCAGGGATTCAGTTCTGAATAGACTTTTTCGATTTCAGCATGGTATTTTGATTCTAATAACTCCAGCTGTTTGTCAAAATCAGGAAATTTGTCTTTTTCTTTGAGCGCCTTGATTTTTTCTTCTATCTCATGAATTCCCTTTTCAAATTCCAGAACCATCTTGCCTCCATTTATCAGATATTTTGACTTACTTTATAAGTAATATAATTCTATACTAAACATTAAATTTATCGAAAAGAAGGGTTGAATCGAAATTTTCATTTTCAATGAGGCTAAATCAATTCAAAATGGTTTTTAATACAACTTTTTTTCACACAACATGGTGAAACATTACACCTAACAATTAGTCAGTTAATTTTTCCCCTGCAGTTTTTCAATTACAGGGGTTTCCCTTGCTTTTTTCCCATTTTCCGTTATTTTTTATTAAAAACTCCAGAGGTTGGCGGATGGATTTTGAGGTCAGAGTAAGTGAAGACAAGAATGAACAGAAAATAGCTGAAAGAATCGCTTACGGAGGCTCTTCTGATGATACAGAGCCTTTTAAGGTCAGAAACCTTCTCTGGCTTGATCTTTTCCCAAAAGGACTTATCAACCGGCAGAATTTTGAGTTTGCCTTTTTGAATATTGTATCCAAACTCCCCTCTCCCTATTCTGATTTTCTTGAGAAAAGTTTTCTGGATTTATCTTTTTTAAAAGGAACTTGTCAATTTCTTCCCAGAATACAAATAAAAGATTTTCTCGATCAGGCTTATATTTACGGTACTGTGAGTCGGCAGAGGGGATTTTTTGCTATCCCGAAGACAAGGGAGCCTGAAAAAATTTCAACAGAAATCCTTTCTTGTTTTGAAAAACCGTTTGATGCGTATTTTATTTCTAATTTATTGAAGGTCAGGCACTGCTGGAATTATAATCTTATGATTATCAGCCAAAAAAAATGTGGGATCTGTTCATGGTTTACTTACGATTAAAAAACAAGAAGCGGAAATACCGCTCCTTGCCTTGTTTTTAGAAATTAGATCGCTTCTTCGTTTTTCTCGCCGGTTCGGATTCGAATCACTTCCTCTACAGGAAGGATAAAAATCTTTCCATCTCCTATATTTCCGGTTCGGGCTGTTTTGATAATCGCATCCAAAGCTGCCTGTTTTTCCTGCTCATTTTTGACCACAACTTCTATCTGAGTTTTCCGGGTAAAAAGAACCTCATACTCTCTTCCTCTGAAAATCTCGGTATGTCCCTTCTGCTTTCCATACCCTTCCACATCTAAAACAGTGAGCCTTTCGATTCCTGCTGCATTTAAAGCATCTTTAATCTCTGAGATTTTATTCGGCTGAACTACCGCAACAATCATTTTCATAATAAGCCTCCTTATCGTTTATCATCGAGAATATAAGCTTCATAGCCCATTTCTCCGTAATCCAGCCCCTCGTACTCTTCTTTTTCAGAAACTCTCATTCCCATAACCAGTTTAAGCAAAAACCACACAAGAAGGCTTGCCGGAAAGACCACAATAAAGGTAAATCCGATTCCTGAAAGCTGTTTGATAATCTGGCTGAAACTTCCGCTGTCAATCAGTCCTTTGTCCACTGCAAAGACACCGACCATCAGAGTCCCTATCATCCCGTTTAAAAGGTGGACGGAAGTGGCTCCAACCGGGTCATCGAGTTTGAGTCTTTCAAAGAAAGGAATACCGAAAAAGACGACAAATCCGGCGAGAAGACCAATAACAGAAGCCCATACCGGAGTTACATCGGCGCATCCGGCTGTAATGGCAACCAAACCAGCCAGAAGACCGTTTAAAATCATACCGAAATCCGGTTTCTTAAACTTGATCCATGAAAGAATCGTGGCAACCAGCATACTGGAAACACCAGCCAGGTTTGTATTCAGAGCAATTAAAGGCACTTTTTCATCAAAAGCGAGCTCAGACCCTGGATTGAATCCAAACCAGCCCAGCCACAAAATAAAGGTTCCCAATGTTGCCAAAGGCATCGAATGCCCAGGAATCGCATTAATTTTACCTTCTTTAAATTTTCCTTTTCTGGCTCCCAGAACAATAATCCCCGCAAGAGCAGCCCATCCTCCGACCGAGTGAACCACAGTAGAACCGGCAAAGTCAATAAAACCGTATTTGTAGAGAAATCCTCCTCCCCAGGTTGCCATACCGATCACAGGATAAATAAAAGCAACCAGAATCAGGCTGAAAATGATGAAAGAAATAAATTTAATTCTTTCCGCCACCGCTCCTGAAACAATGGAGGCTGCAGTCGCTGCAAAGGCAAGCTGGAAGAAAAAGAAAACCATCTCAGGAATTTTCAGCCCTTCCACACCTGATTTATAATCGCTGAAAAAAACAGCAGAGAAATTTCCCTTAAACATCAGAGTGTAACCGATTGCCCAGAAAGCAAGCGTAGCCAGTCCGAAGACAATAAAGTTTTTAGCCAAGACATTGACTGTGTTTTTTGCCCTGACAAAACCTGCCTCCAGAAATGCAAACCCAGCATTCATAAAAAATACCAGAAGAGCCGCTATTAAAACCCATAGCGTATCCACAAGATTAAATTCCATTTAGATTCTCCTTTATTATTTTTGAACGCAAATAATAAAGCATTTACCATGCCAATTTATATTAAAATGATTTTCAATGATATTAAATAAATAAAAAAAATAGTTGATGAAAAAATAATCAAACAAAAGCTTTTGAATGATTAAAAAAAAACCTTTCCTTAATCAGAAACTTCACTCTCCAGACCAAAAACTTCCAGGCTCCGTTTCAGAATTCCATGAAGAAAAGCAATAATTACTCCGTAATTGATAATCGGAACCCCCGCTTCTTTTGCCCTGTAAACGCGGTAAAGCATTTCTCTCCGGGTCAGCATGCAGCCTCCGCACTGAACAATCAGATCGTAATCCTTTAAATTTTCAGGAAAATCCCTGCCCTGAACATGGATAAATTCAATTTCAACGCCCAGATAGGTTTTGATCCACCGGGGGATTTTCACTCTCCCCAGATCATCAGGCTGTGCATGGTGAGTGCAGGCTTCCGCCATCAGTACCTTTGCCCCTGATTTCAGATTTTTTAAAGCATGAACCGCTTCAACCGAAGGATAGAGTTCTCCTTTGTATCTTGAAAAAAGAATCGAAAAAGAGGTTAAAGGAATGTCTTTTGGAAGATCGGCATCCACTTTCATAAAAGCATGGGAATCCGTAATAACGAGTTTCGGCTTTCTTTTTAAATTGTCTAAAGCCCAGCGGAGCTCTCTTTCTTTGGTTACATAAGCTTCTGCGTCGTGATCCAGAATATCGCGGATTGTCTGTACCTGAGGAAGAATCAAACGGTTTTTAGGCATCCCCGTATCAATCGGAATCACAAGCACCACCGTATCTCCCGGCTGAATCAGGTCTCCGACAATTGTATTTTCTTCAAAAAAACTGGGCGCTTTTTTTGCCATCATCCCCTTGAGTCTGAAGATATTTTTTCCGCTTCGGGCACTGACAGAAATAAAGTCGTAGTTTTTTATTTTCTCTTCTATTTCAGAAGAAAGAAGCGTTTTATCATCTTTATTATAAACAACAATAAACTCTGTCTTCTGTTCAATCATTTTTTTTGCCAGATCTTCCTCAAAACTCCCCCATCCGTTCTCATGGGAAATCACCAGAAGCGCCAGATCAATTTTTCGAATCGTTTGATAGGTTTTTTCAATCCGTAGTTTCCCCAATTCCCCCTCATCATCGATTCCTGCCGTATCGATTAAAACAACAGGACCCAAAGGAAGAATTTCAATTGCCTTTTCTACAGGATCGGTGGTGGTTCCGGCTATTTCTGAAACAATAGAAAGCTGTTGAGAAGTCAAAGCGTTGATTAAAGAAGATTTGCCGACATTTCTTCTCCCGTATATTCCCAGATGAATTCGGTTTGATTTTGGTGTTTCTGTCATTGTTTCTCCTGACGGGTCATTTTATTTAAATTAAAAAAATCACTCGCTTCTTCTTTCGTGAGAAGTTTTTTTTCTAAAAGAAGTTTTTCAATGGGTTTTCCTGATTCAATGCCTTCTTTTACCAACAAGGCGATTTCTTCGTATCCCAGCTTCCGGTTTAAAGAAGTTAAAATACTGTAGGAAGAAAAAAGACCTTCCTGGCATTTTTGTTTATCCGCTTCAATTCCTTTCAAGCAGTTTTCAATAAAACTTTCTGTTCCGTCTTTTAAATTTTTCAAAGTTCTAAGAAAATGCGAAGCAATCACTGGAAGCCACGGGTTTAATTCAAGGTGCCCATTCATAACTGCTTGGGTAATCAGAGTGTCCGATGAAATTGTTTCATAAGCAATCTGAATCATAAGCTCAGGGATAACGGGATTGACTTTTCCGGGCATCATGGATGATCCTGCCTGTACTTTAGGGAGTTTAACCTCTCCCACAGGAGAAGAAGATAAAAAACGGAGATCGCAAGCTATTTTATGCAGATTGACAGCAAAAACCTTAACCCATCCAAAAGCTTCTAAATAAACATCTTGATTGGAAGTAGCCTCCAGAAGGTTTTCAGATTTAGCCAAACCGATTCCTGTGTATTCCCTTAAATAATTATAAGCTGAAAAAATATATTTTCTGGGCGCGTTCATCGATGTCCCCACTGCGGTTCCCCCGAGATTGACCACACGAAGCCTTTCTTCCGCTTTATAAAGCCGCCACCGGTCTCTGGATACTGCTTCCGCATAGGCGCCGAATTCCATCCCCAGCGTAATCGGCAGGGCATCCTGCATCTGGGTTCGGGCTATTTTATAAATACCGGAAAATTCTCTTTCTTTTTCTTGTAGAGTTTCCTGCAAACGGCAAACTGTTTCCGTCAATTCACGAAGCCTCCAGATTAAAGCAATGCTTAATGCACTCGGATAGGTGTCATTGGTGGACTGGCAGCAGTTGACCGTATCATTGGGATGAATCAATTGATATTCCCCCGGCTTTCTTTCTGCAAATAAAAGAGCCTGATTGGCGATCACCTCATTGATATTCATATGAAATGAAGTCCCCGCTCCGCCCTGTAAAGCGGGTACAATCATGTTTTTTTCAAGTACTTCTTTATTGTCAATTAAAAAATGAACTGCTTTTTCAATCGCCTCCCATTGCTCTTTCCCAATCTCCCCTATTTCAAAAGCTGCTTTTAAACAGGCTTTTTTCACCAGTAAATAAGCTTTCATAAAGTAAGGGTCTATCCTTGAGTCTGAAACCGGAAAATTATTCCTGGCTCTTTCGGAATGAATTCCGTAAAGCGCGTTTTCCGGAATAAAAACTTGTCCTAAAAAATCTTTTTCTATTCTCATATCCTTAAATTTATAATTTTTATGACTAAAAATCTAAAAAATATGATTAAAATAACTTTTTTACTATTTTTTGTATATTAATTTTTGACTTTTGACAGATTTGTTTTTATCTTTAAAGAGATAGATTATTTTGCAGGTATCAGGGGAGTAACGATGGCAAGAAAAAGAAAAGATTTGGATATTTCCAAAAAAGAATTCCTGTCTCCAAGAGAAGCGGGAAGCATCGCCGGCGTCTTTCAGACCAGTGTCATTTACTGGATTAAGAAGAAAGGGTTAAAAGCGCATAGAAGTCCAGGAGGGCATTATAAGATTTCAAAACAGGATTTATTGAAATTTTTAGACAAACATGATATTTATAATATCGATAGAACCAGAAAAACTAAATACCGGATCATGGTTATTGATGATGATAAATCAACCGTTGATTCGCTTATTGAGATTCTCACACCCGATTACGATGTTTCGGCATGGGATTTTAAAGGCAGTCTGGTTCAAAAAACCAAAGACTTTGCCCCGGATTTGATTATGCTGGATATCCGTCTTCCCAATAAAGACGGTTTTGAAGTTTTCAATGAGTTTAAAAGCGACCTTCAGACAAGAGGAATTCCTGTTATCTTTTTATCAGGAATGACAGATGAAAACACCGTTGTCAAAGGGCTTTCAACTACAGCAGAAGACTATATTAAAAAGCCTTTCCTTTTTGAAGAAGCTAAACTTCGGGTCAAAAAGATTCTTGATAGAATCTATCATGTGAAACCTGAAGAAGAATTAGATTAAAATTTAGGGAAGTTCTAAAAATAGAGAAATCTTTTTATCTTAAGATTTCTCACTTTGTTCGAAATGACAGGAAAATTAATTTTTAGAACTCTCCTTTAATCAAAAACTGTCTGAAAGCTTATGATTTAAAAAATAATACTGCTTCAGACAGTTTTTGATTGATACCTTTTTAAAGGAATAATTTTTCTTTCTTCTATACTTTTAAAAACTTCCCGTATCAGTTTTTTTCGGTATAAATAAAAATCTTCATCTAAAATTTCTATTTCTTTTCCATTTTGATAGAGCTTTTGAATCAATTCAAAGACTTTTTCCATTGTAGTTTCATCTGATCGCATATGAAGAAAAGGCATTTTATCCCCCCATTAAATTATCTTGAATAAAAGATACAAACAGGATATGTCAAAATAGGTCATAGGTATGATTTTTTAAAAAAAAATTAAGATAAAAAAAGAAAAAGGGCGAAAACCGCCCCCTGAATATTAAAGAATTGCTACAAGCTCAATATCAAAATAAAGATCTTTACCCGCAAGAAAATGATTGGCATCTAAAACAACTTTTGCGTCCTTGATTTCCACTACTTTTACAGTCATAGGATACTCAGGAGTATCTACCTGAAACTGCATTCCGATTTGCGGCTCTACCCCTTCCGGAAAAAGACTTTTCTCTACTTCCATCACCATTTCAGGTCTATGAGGTCCATAAGCATCCAAGAAAGGGATATGGATTGATTTTTTCTCACCCACTGTCATATCTAAAACAGCGCTGTCAAATCCGGCAATCAGCTGCCCCGCTCCAATAGTCGTCATCAGAGGTTCCCGATTTAATGAAGAATCGAAAGAACTTCCATCTTCTAATTTTCCAGTATAATGAATCTGGACCTTATCGCCTTTTTTTACTTTCATAAAAATTCCTTTGATTTAGTTTAAGACTTAAAATAATTTTCAAGAAAATCTTTTAAGATTTGAAGTGCGAGAGGAGGGAGTTGAACCCTCACACCATAAGGCGCTAGATCCTAAGTCTAGTGCGTCTGCCAGTTCCGCCACTCTCGCTATAAACTGAGCCGTATAGGATTTGAACCTATGACCCACTGATTAAGAGTCAGTTGCTCTACCAACTGAGCTAACGGCCCTTTTTCCAATAAGCGCGTCTGGCAGGACTTGAACCTGCGACTCTTGGATTCGAAGTCCAAAGCTCTATCCAGCTGAGCTACAAACGCATTTTCGAAATGGGTGGGTAATGGGATTTGAACCCACGGCCCTCAACTCCACAAACTGATGCTCTAACCAACTGAGCTACACCCACCATTATTGAAAAGGATTGTACGAAGAAAATCCTAAATACGCCAAAGAGGATTTGAACCTCTGACCCACAGCTTAGAAGGCTGTTGCTCTATCCAACTGAGCTATTGGCGCGCTTTTTTTGAAAATCGGGGTAGAGGGATTCGAACCCCCGACAGCTGGTTCCCAAAACCAGTGCGCTACCAAACTGCGCTATACCCCGAATCATTGTTTTATAGATATTAAAATTTAGTAAAAACTTTTATCCATGTCAAATTTTTATTTTTTTTAATTCAATAAATCTCCTGTTGTTTTACAGCAGGAGATTTATTTTATTGAAAATCAGGACACTGATCAATAAATTCCTTTACTTCTTTTTGGAGCTTACTCCAGCTGGTTGCGTAAAGAATCAGAATCGGAATGATTCCAAGCGTTAATCCTCGGACTACCGGATTTGGTGCAAAAGGATTGTAAATCAAAACAGTATCTGTCTTGGTTTGCTTAATTTTAAAAGCTATGCCGCTCGCACCGCTTTTTCTTAAAACACCTACCTTCAAAGGATTAATATAAAATTCATACTGACTTCCGAATTTTTGCTTTAAAACTTCGAGAGCTTTTTCTGTCGTCATGCTTTCATTTTTTCTCATAATTTTTTTGGGCATTGATTTCCTCCTTAAAAAATAAAATCTCTAAAATAAGAATAATCATTTTAAAAATAAAAGCAATTGTTTTTTTTAGAATATTTTTTTGTTTTTTCTGATAAATAGGTTAATTTATTAATATGGAGTTTTTATATTAAAGGAGTATTCAAATGAAAAAAATATTAGTTTTTTGCTTTGCGTTTCTGCTGGCCGTTCCTTCCTTTGCTGATCTTTTCGATCTTGGAGGGTTCACTACAAAGACAAAAGCTCAGGCAGATCAGGAATTTGAAAGACTGGGAGATCTTTTATCCCAAACATTAAACTCAGGTCTGGGTGATGCGATGAATATCGGGTTTGTAAAAGGTGGAGTTGAAATGGTTGTTGTGCCATTTAAAAAAGAGGGTGTTTTAAGCAATGCCCCTGTCTCCGTACTTCCTATGCCTTATCTTTACGGCGGTGTTTCTCTTTTCGGAATCACCCCTTTTGCCAGAGTCATGCCTCTTGTTTTTCTGAAACAAAATGGAAAAACACCTATGTTTATCGGCGGAGGACTGGGATATGAAATCGATTTTACCCCTCTTTTTACTCTGATGCCTTCAGCCACCTATCACACAATTCTTAATTTTGACGATTTAAAGGTCAGCTCTATGGCATTTCATTTACAGGCAAGAGTCAACCTTCTTTTGGTCACTGCTTTTGCAAATGCAGGTTATTCTATCAATAAATATAAAACAGAAATTAATCTGTTAGATGCCACCAAATTTGAATATTCAAAAAATATGCTTCACGCCTCCATCGGAGCAAAAGTTCTTTTCCTTTATGCTGAATTAGGAATTCTTCCAAGCGTCAGCTATACAGTCGGAGTCAGTATCGGATTTTAAGAAAGTCTTTAGAAGAAATGACGGAGTAAAAAACTCCGTCATTTTTTTTGTTCATTATTCTTAGATTTTTTTGATAATATCATAGATTTCATTGTATTTTTCAAGCGTTTTTTCAATAATTTCCTCAGGCAGTTCTGGAGCATCCGTTTCACCCTGCCAGCCGATAGAAGAACAATAATCCCTGATAAACTGCTTATCATAACTGAAAGGCGATTCCCCTGCTTTATAAAGAGATTTAGGCCAGAATCTCGATGAATCCGGAGTCAGAATTTCATCAATTAAAATCAGTTTTCCGTCTGAAAATCCGAATTCAAATTTGGTATCCGCAAGGATAATCCCCATTTTTTCCAATAAATTCCTGCCCTTTTCATAAACTTCCAAGGTCATTTTTTTAAGGGTTAACGCCGTTTCCTTTCCTGCTATTTCCACCATTCTTTCAAAATTAATATTTTCATCATGTCCATGATCATTTTTAAACGCAGGAGTAAAAAGGGCTTCAGGAAGCTTTTCAGCCATTTTCAATCCTTTGGGAAGAGTAATTCCGCAGACAGTTCCCGATTCTTTGTATTCTTTCCATCCGGTACCGATAATATAGCCGCGCGCCACACATTCAATGTCAATTCGTTTCGCCTTTTTAACTAAAACAGCCCGCCCTTCCAATTCTTTATATTGATTGACAGGAGCTGGGAAACGGTCTAATTTTGTTTCTACAAGGTGATTTTCAATCCCGATTTTTTGAAACCAGTGATTTGAAATTTGAGTCAGAATCACTCCTTTACCAGGAATCCCGTTTGGAAACACTCTGTCAAAGGCCGAGACTCTGTCTGTGGCTACAAGTAAAAGATGATTTTCATCCATCTCATACATATTTCTGACTTTCCCCTTATGAAGCAGTTTCAAGGGAAGTTCTACATCTAATAATGCCTGCATGCATTACTCCTTTATTTCAATATTTGAGAACCACCACACAATTTTTCTGTAATTTGTGTGTTCTATAATATTAAGTATTTTTGGAAAAATTTTATTTTGAACAAAAAGGTAATTTTTATATTCAAAAGTAAATATTTTTTGATCATTTTTATAAAGAAGAATTTTTTCCACTAAGCCTTTCTCATCAAAAATGATTTCTTCCGAAAAATTGCCCTTTTTATAAATCATTTTCCCGTCTTTTTTTTCTTCATAGGCATCTTTTAAAACAGGCAGATGCCCCCTCAACAAGGCTGCGTAATCAAAAACAGCAATAGGGGGTAGAATATCCGCCAAATTATCATTTTCATCCACAATATAAATTGTTTCATTTTCCTTTAAAAACCACTGATTATTTTCAAAAATCAAGAAAAACCGTTCTTTATTTAAAAGCGTATCAAAGCCTTTAATTTCCATAATGTTTTTGTTTTCATCTACATAAATTGTAATGTCTAATGATATTTGATCTTTTCTGGAAGATAAATACCCTGTTATATTGTAAACCAATAAATTTTTATCCGATTGAATCGTTTCATCTGAGATACAAGATGTCAAAAATAAAATCATCAGTAATAGAATATTTTTTTTCAAAACAGATCCTTATTCATTTTCAGTATAAAGCTGCATATTCATTTCTTGAAGTTTTTCAATAATTTCCTGTATTTCAACATTTTTTTCGATATAATTTTGAATTTCTTTATCATATTTTAACGCAAAATCTTCAAAATCATTCCTTTTTACTCCCCAGCTCTCAAAAAATTTAACTTCCTGCTGGTTTTTCCGGTTTTCAAGCTCAGGATTTTCCTGTTGTTCCTCAAGACTTATCTCTGTATTTTCAGAATTTTTAGCAAATTTTTGCAGATCAGCTGTCCATTTATTCTGATGTTCCATTAAGGAAAGATAGATTTTTACCCAATTTTCTACCGTCAGCTGTTTTATTTTCTGAATGGGAATTGTCATTTGAATTTCAGGGATTTTCTTCATTTCTACCTTGGATTGGCTTTCATTTTTATTGAGAGTTGTATCTTGATTTTTACTTTTATCGTTACTGCAGGAAAAAATAAAAAAGACAAGTAAAAAAAGAATTACTTTTTTATACATACTTTTCTCCTTAAAAGTTTTTTTTCATTTCATTTTTATTAATATTAAATTTACAATAAAATAAGATGAATAATTATCTTTTTTTTAATGAAATAAGGAGTATCCATGAATTTTTCAAAAATATTTTTTTCTTCTCTTTTTGTTTTTCTTTTCCTCACCCAGTTTTCTTTTTCAGAAAACTCGAAAAAAAGAGAGCAGGCTATCGCACTGAACAAACAGGGAAAAGAACTGAACAACAATAGTCAGGCTGAGATACAGCTTTATATCAAGGCTCTTGATACTGATTCCTCTTATTCTGTTTCCTATTATAATCTGGGAAATGTCTTTTTTAATCTCAAAGATTATGATAAAGCTCTGGTGTATTACCAATATTCACTGGATATCGCTCCTCAGGATACAGATGCTCTTTATAATATTGCTTTTGCTTTTTACAAGAAAAAAAATCATTCTCAAGCTGTAATTCACTTGCAGAAATTATTGAAAATAAATCAAAAAGATTATGAAGCCATGTATTTTCTTTCAAAAATTTACATGACTACTCAGTCCCAGACCAGTTTAAATGCCGCAAGAACCTATCTGAAAGATATTATTCAAAACACCATGGATTTAAAACTCAAAGATAAAAGTATGAAACTTCAGACAAAACTGGAAAAAATCTTGGAAGTAAAAAAACAATAGATAAGGATTTGAAACAGCGGACAAAAGTCCGCTGTCTTATTTGAGTAAAGAATACCCAAAAATTATTTTGCGATTCCGCCAGTATGGCAAAGACCGCCAGTAATTTCGATTGTAGTTGCGTTGATCGCTTCGTTTTTGCAGATATAAGTAATTAAATCTGCAATTTCTTCAGGCTCAATCAATCTTCCAAGATGAACATCTGGAAGAACAACTTCGTTTAAGTATTTTTGATCCATTCCTTTTACCATCGGAGTTCCAACATATCCTGGAGCAATTCCGACTACACGAATGTTTTTGATTTTTCTTTTATTAAACTCACCAATGAGGATTTTTGGGAAAAGAGCATCAGAAACTTTTGTAGAAGAATAGTTTAACTGACCGATTTGTCCAACTTTATTAACAGAAGAAATAGTGAAGATCACACCTTGAGAGCCAGTGTTGACCATTGCTTCTGCCGCGTCTCTTACGCTTAAGAATGTACCAGTCAAGTTAACATCAAGAACTGCCTGCCATTGAGCAAGAGTCATTTTTTTTGCTACTTTTCCAGTTTCTTTGTCAAGAGTTAAAAGCATTCCATCTTTGATAATTCCAGCACATGGAACCATAATATTTAATTTTCCGTATGCATCGATAGCTGTTTTGATCATTTTTGCAGTATCGTCTTCTTTTGTTACATTCACTTGAACTGTGATTGCTTCTCCGCCTGCACTTTTAATTTCAGATTGAACTCTTTTCAGACCGTCTTCGTTCATATCAGCGAGAACAACTTTCGCACCATCAGAAGCCAGTCTTTTTGCAACAGCTTCACCGATTCCGTTACCACCGCCAGTGATAATAGCAACACTTCCTTTGATTTCCATCAAAAACTCCTTAATTTTTTTTTTATTGATTAAAAATTTAGCATAAATTAATATAAATATATAATTTTTCTTTGTTTTTTTCAAAACTTTTTCCGTTTATTTTTTAATATCCATCCCGACAATGCAAATATCATCTTCAAAAATATCTTTCTCACAATGCAAAAGCAGCTGATAATGAATCAATTCTATTAATTTTTTAATAGACAGGTGAGAATTTTTCCGGATTGTACGATAAAAAATATCTTCAAACTCTTCTTTATCCGGATTCAATGCTTCTGTCAAGCCATCTGTATAAAAAATAATTTTATCATTGGGCTTTAACTGTATTTCAAATTCATGAAATGATATTTTTTCAAAAACCCCCAGCATAAAACTCGCTTTATGATCCAGAAAAATCAGTTCTTTGTCCCTGATAATAACAGGCGAAGGATGAGCGCATTTTGTATAACGCATTTTCCGGGTTAAAGTGTGATAGACTCCATAAAAAACTGTAAGAAAATTTTCATTGACTTTATTTAAAAGTTCTTTATTTAAATAAGCGCAAATATCAACAGGATTTTTAATTTTATCTCCCGCAGTTGTCAGCAATACTTTCACCATACTGGTGATAAAGGCGGCAGGAACGCCATGCCCTGAAACATCGCTGATAAAAATGCCGATTTCATCTCCTGTCTCAAAAAAATCAAAAAAATCTCCTCCCACATCTTCCATCGGTTTATAAAAAAAAGAAATTTCAGCGCCTTTCACAATCGGCTCTTTTGAAGGAAGCAGGTTCTTTTGAATTTGTTCTGCTAAAAAAAGTTCTCTCTGCATATTTTTTTCAAATGCCCGGAGATGAGTAATATCATTGAGCATAGCAATGTATTTTAATGTTTTTCCTTCTTCATTTTTCAATGATTTTATAGTCAGAAATTCAAGATACTGTTCACCATTTTTTCTCTTGTTCCATATTTCTCCCTTCCATTCTCCTTTTTGAGTAAGCGATTTCCACATAAATTGATAAAACTCATCCGGATGACGGCCTGATTTTAAAATTTTAGGATTTTTCCCAACCGCTTCATTTTCATGATATCCGGTAATTGAGGTAAAAGAAGGATTTACTTTTAAAATAGTTCCCTTTGCATCGGTAATCACAATTCCCTCGATTGAGTTTTCAAAAAGTTCTTCCGCCATTTTTAAAAGTTCTTTTTTTTCATTGACCGTTTCCTGTACTGTGCAGATAATATATTCTTTTCCAGACAGAAAAAAACAAGACAGTGAAATCAGAAAGGAAAAATCTTGCCGGCTTTTGGGAATTTTTATTTCCAGAAAGACTTCTGTTTTTTTTAATTGTTTGTTTTTTAAATCTTTGATCGCATTAAAAAGTTGATTTTTATTTTTTTCACAAAGAAAATCATTTAAATCCGGAAAAGAATTTTGATAAAAAATTTCCATTTCATGGATTAAAAAAGAAAAATGCTGATTACTATAGATAATAGTTTCATTTTCCAGAAAAAAAACTGGCAAAGGAAAATGTTCCGTAAAATTAAAAATCTGTTCCATAAAAGACTTCTTCATTTTTTGTACTATAAATTTAATAATAACAAAAAGAAAAAGTATAATATAAAATTATAAATTCAAATATAAATTAATGAATATAAAATGCAAAATTGTCATTCTGGTTTTTGCTTGCAAAAGACTGGAATCTGTAAATTAAAACACTTATTTTCAATAGATTACCGCCTTCATGGGAATAACAGAAAGGGTTTGTTTTTTTTGCAATTTAAAATCATTTCAGTATAGTTTTCTTTTTTTGACTCCGCTGGGAAAATCAACTCATTACTTTTAAAATCCGGCAGTATATTTCGTTAATAGTATATCCGCCTTCAGGACTTTGGCTGTTTGGATCTTCAGGTTCATATTTTCTGCTTTGAATTTGAGTAATTTCAACCAAAATCCGGCTGTCTTTTATCGTTTCAGGATTTCCCATTTTTTTTAAAAATTCTTTCTGATTAAAATAATAATAGGAATAGACAGCGCTTTTTACCTGAGAATCAGGAGAATAAATGATAAAATCATTTTTTTGGCTTAAAAGCCCCGCACTGATATTTAAAACAACTGTCTCTACTTTTATCTCCGGAAAAAGCCTTTTTGAATGATAAGTATCATCTAATATTCCATCATAGGGGATTTCTTCTCCGGCCGGATTGACAAACTCAAACTCTTCAATCTGAAGCAGCCGTTTGAGGGAAAGATTTTGCACCTGCATCCTGAAAAGCCTGATACTGGGCACATCCTGCCATTCCATGGTATAGTGCCAGGCATCTACAATCTTTTGGTTTTTATCTACCTTGATCATCAAAATATTATGAAAAATTACTTCCCGGTTTGGTTCATCATGAAAACTTGAAATAAAAGGCGCAATAAATTCATAAATCGTGTATTTTCCTTTTTTCAGTTTAAAAGTTCCTATCTGAAAATTTCCGTCTTTAGGGTAAGGAACCTCTATCTGATCGATTTTTTCAAAGAATTGAGAGTCAAAATCGCTTTTTTCTTTTACAGAAACCAGCTGATAAATCATTTTCGCATTTAATACTGAAGCCATACCTAAAATTCCAAATAAAATAAACAGATATAAAATACTTTTTATCATCTTTTCATCCTTTTTTTATTATAACTGGATTCTCATAAGCCGTTCGATATTTCTTTTGCTTTCTTCCACCAGCATGTTTTTTTCTTTCAGCTTTTCAGATATTTTTTCATTCCCCAAAATAGAAAGAAATGTTCCTGCCAAGGTCACAATTTTGGTCATTTTTTCAAGAACTTTTTCTTCTTCTTCCGCTTGTATTTTATAATCAGAATAAGGAATAAATTTCTCAAACTGTTTATTGTTAATCGGGTTGTTTCTGGTCTTCAGTTTATCAAAAATTTCTTCTTTTGAGCAATTATAGGTCAAATTATAATCGATATAAATAAAATTCACCATAGTTTCGAAAAATTCAAACAACAGCTCTTCCAGACGGCTGACAAGCAGACAGAATTTTTCATCTTTTTCTGATGAAACATGCCTGTTTTGAAGAATATATTGATGATAAGTGGAAAGAGTGATAAAAAGATATTTATAGGCTTCTCTTTGATAGTGGATTTCTTGTTTCAGTTCTTCCATTTTCGAAACAAGCGGTTCCCAGACAATCGAAAAAATCTGGGCTCTTTTCACATCTCCGTCTTTAAATACAGTGACTTCAGATATTAAAAGCGGTTTAGAATAATTTAAAAAAGCGGTTAAAAATTCATGGCAGGCGCTAATCAAATCAGCTGAAAAAAACTCTATTTTAAACCGGGGATTTAATTTTTCATTGATAAACTCAGCAATAATATTATTGTTTTCATCTAAAATATGTTTCAGATAAAAAAGTTTTTTTTCTGATACTTTCTGTTTTTCTTTTATTTTTTCAACATACTGCTCTACTTCTGGTTTGATTTTTGGTATAAACAAATAACGGGTGATATCAACTTCCTTAATATCTTTAATATCAATAATTTTATTAACATCAATAACTTGATGATAACTGACAGTATAAAGCATTAAAATAAAATTGATAAAAGAAAATTTCTTGTTTTTATCAAAAACAGCCTGAATAAAAAGAAGAAAAGAAAGCATTTCTTCGTTTTCCTGATTTCCATAAAAAAGATAAATTCCTTCCCGGATAGAGCGGATGTATTCACGATTGCTCATAATAGTGAGATACTCTTGTTCAAAACTCTCAATGAATAAAAGGTTTTTATGCAGATTTTTTTTATCCACAATAAAATTTTTAACAAAATTTCTTAAAAATTCGTGGAGATAAAAAAACAGATTATAAACTTCAGGGGAAAGGATTTTCCATCCTTTTTCCAAAACTTTGTATAAAATAGGCAGGATCTGGATGATGGCATTGCTTTTTACTTCCTTTAAAAGTGAAACGCTTTCTTCCGATATTTGATAGGACAACCCCCAAAACTTTGGAACAACAATAGAAGTTTCATTAGCCATATGAATGATCTTTTTTCTGAAATGAAAAAAATACTGGAAAAAAGATGTTTTTTTTAATTTTGGTTTTATTTTTTTCAGTTCTTCTCTTTCTTCCTGTTCAAAACCTTCTTTCGGTTTTTCTTGAAGAATCTTTTCATAAAGATTATCAATTTCTTTTATCTTATTGATTCTGGCAATAATATTTTTCTCATGTTCCAGAATTTTTTTTACTTCCTGCTCTGCTGCCTTGCTTCTTTCTTTTTTAAAAAGATGGCTGTATTCAAAAAGTGTTGAAAGTTCATTCCTGTAAAACTTTTCATCCATTCAATAAAATCCTTGTTATTCCTCAATTCTAAAAAAAATATATCGACTAAATTAAAAATAAAATTGAATGATTCTGATTTTAATTTTAGATTTAAAAAATCAATAGATTATTATAAATTTATAGGGTTAATTTTTTTCAATCCAATCTTTAATTTCTTGTTTAAATTTTGCTAAAGAATTTTTCATATCCAAGAAAAGAGGTTTTAATTTATTCCAATCCAAGATATATTCATACGCATTTCTTTGAAAATGCCTAAAATCAAGATATTTTAAAAGCATTGTTGATAAATCTTGGCTTAAAACAGCCTTTCTTTTTTTATTATCCTGCATCATTTGTATGAGTAAATCCTTGTGCCATTTTTCACTTTTTGGAAAAAAAACTTCCAAATTTTTATCTATTTGAGATATTTCAAAATTAATTTTTTGAATTATTTCCTCATGCAACACGAATCATTCCTTCGTTTTTTTCTATAAATTGAGCAAATTGGCTTTGAGGATCATCCAATTTAATCAAATGAAAATCATGTTTTAATAAAAACATAAGCTTGCCTCCTATTTCAAAATACTTTCCTGATTCAAGACCTCTTACAGCAAAATCAATATCTGAATTTTCATAAAAAAATCCGTTTGCCAAAGAACCAAAAATAAATATTTCAGTACACCCTTCTTTCTTTAAATAAATCAATCGCTTTAAAAATATCTTCTTGAAAGTCTTCAGGGAGTGATTTCACAAACTCATTCATAGTTTCCTTCCTATTAAACTTTATTTTCTTCTTTTCGTTAATTCTAATAATGCTTAAAGAAAATATAAACTGCTCTTAAATCAAATTTAATACATCTTGAAGACTAAGTTATATACTGATGAAGATATTTTTAAAAATCGGTTTTTTTAAAGCTTTCTTTTTTATTAATTTTTAAGAAAGAGAAAGAATTTTTATCAATAATCAATTTTTTAGGAAACAAGCGTGACAGAAGCACTGGAAGACTATGTTGAAGCAATTTACATCCTCAGGGGAAAAGATAAGACACCTGTGCGGATCAAAAACTTAGCTACTTATTTAAACCTGAATAAAACCACTGTGGTGGCAGCTGTCAAAAGACTTAAAGAAAGTAATCTGGTGAATCAGGAACACTACGGATATATTTTTCTTACTGAAGACGGCGAAAAAAAAGCATTTGAAATCTATAACCGCCATAAAGTATTAAAAGCTTTTCTGATGGAAGTAGTGAAAGTGGATGAAAAAACGGCTGAAGAAGAAGCCTGTAAAATGGAACATATTTTAAGTCAGGAAACAATCTATAAAATGAATCTGATGATTAAAAAAAAGCCAATTCTTAAAGAGACCAAGCCTTCATGAAAAAACTCTATTTTTTCTTATTTTGTTTTTCTTTTTTACCTTTCCGGATGCTTGTCAGTCAGGAAATTATTCTGGCTACTGGAGAATGGGGGGTTTTATCTTCCAATCAGCTTTCGGATAAGGGGCTGGTTTCAGCTCTTGTTTCCCTTGTTTTTAAAAAAATGGATAAAAATATTTCACTTCAGTTTTATAACTGGAAAACCTGTCTTACAATGACTGAAAAATCAGAGATTTTTGCTTCTTTTCCTTTTGTTTACAATGAAATTGATTCCTCATTTGTCCTTTATTCTGAACCTCTTTTTTACCATAACCTGAAATTTTTTTATGTTAAAAAACTGAAAAAAACGGATATTCAATCCATTGATGACTTAAAAGACTCTAAAATCGGCAGCGTTGAAGGAGCCTATTACGAAAAGAAACTGAGAGAAAAAAATATTTCACTCACCCTCTACCCAGACCTTGAGACGGCTTTGATCCGCCTTTTAAATGGAGAAATCGATCTTCTGCCCGTAAATGAATCAGAGGGATGGGAACTCATCAAAAAAATACCGCCCGTGAAAGGCAAAACCTTTAAAACTCTGGATTTTATTTTTAATCAATTGGATTTAAGGCTTTTAGTCTCAAAAAACTATCCCGAAGCTGAAAAAATTTTAAAAGATTTTAATCAGGCTTTGATAAAAGTGAAAAAATCGAAAGAATACAGGCAGCTCTTAAGTAAATACAAAATTGAGGAATAAATTGAAACGATTTATTGTTTTTCTGATTTTTTTATTATCAGCCTCTTTTTTGCAAGGAGAAGGGCTTGACCCTCTCATGCCTGAAATTACGGTAAAATTTGAAACCAACCCTTCGGGAGCCAAAGTTTATTTTGATACAGAAGGAAAAGGAAACTTGAAATACCTCGGAGTTTCGCCCGTAAGTGCGAAGGTTCAGATTGGTTCTGAAAAAGATTTCAGGGAAATCCGAATCGAAAAAGACGGCTTTATTACTTTAAAAGACAGTTTTTACAGCAAAAAAAACGCAAGTTTAGTCTATGCCCTTGAAAAACCTTTTTCTGCTCCTCTTTCTATCATCACAGACCCGCCCGATGCTCAGGTTTTTATTAAAACAGATGGAAATTACGGATTTTTAGGGAAAACTCCTCTCAGAACAGAAGTCTCTTATGGAAAAATTGAGCTTAAAATTATAAAAGACGGCTACGCCGACAAGTTTATCCTGCTTCCTGAAGCAGAAAAAGCTTTTGAAATCGAGAGCGTTTTAGTCCGAGCCGGATTTTTAAACATCGATTCAACTCCAGGCGATACAACGGTTTATCTGAATGGAACTCTTATTGGGAACACACCGCTTCAAAAGATTAAAATCCCCAGCCGGGAAACTCATATCCTGACTTTCAAGAAAAAAGGTTTTAAAACTCAAAATATCAGCGTTTCAGTGGAACCGGATCAAGAACTTTCTGTTTACCCCCTTCTTGCCCCCGGATTTGATATTGAACGCTTTCAGATTGCTCCTGTGGTTGGTTTTTTTGACCACCCCGATTTTTACGATCTTTATCACTCTTTTTACGGGGTGGAGGCAGAATACTGGTTTGAACAGGATAAACCCGTTACCTGGTACACTAATGCAACTTTGATTACAACCGGAATGGGGCAGACAGGGATCGTAGAAAAGGGAAGGCTCTGGTTTCTTCACACCGCTTTTGGAATCGGATACACGGATTATCTTTCGATCAATGACTGGAACTTTCTTCCTTTCGCCGGAATCGGTTTGAGCTTGAATTTTTTACACGAGTCTGTTATCATCAAGAACAAAGGCTACTCAACCTTTTTTCCTGGATTTGCGGTTGAACTCAATCTAGGAACCTGCATTGATTTAGATCGTTATTTCGGGATTTATTTAGGGTATCGTTTTGACGCTACGATTCTGGGAAAAGATATGATGAGCATGTACGGACATTTTTTCAGAGTCGGAATTATTTTTTAGAGGGAAGAGATGAAATTAAAAACTGTTTTCACTTTTTTAATGCTATTAAATCTGTTCTCCTGCGCTATCGGAGATTCTGATAATCCTTTTGAGCTTTCCCGCGGGAAAATCAAGGACAATCTGGGTGTGCCTGCCCTTTCAGCCACAGACGGAGACTACCCGGACCGAATCCGAATCAGCTGGCCAAGTATTCCCTATGCGCAAAAATATTATATTTACCGATCCGATGCCATTGACGGAACCTATACAGAACTGACTCAAACCACCGGGCTTTATTATGATGATTCTGCGGTTTTAAAAAATGACGGCACTGTAGGGGTAATCAAATATTATTATTATAAAATGAAATCTTATTCCTCCAGTGTTGAATATTCATGGAACAAAGGCTATAGCGATTTAAGCGCGGCTGAATCCGGCTACAGGAATCCCAACAAGCTTCCTCTTCCCGCTCCTGCCACAATCAGCGCATCAGACGGGACAGACAAAGACAAAATTATCATCACCTGGAGCGCTGTCACCAAAGCGGAAAGCTATTTCGTTTACCGCTGCGACACTTTTGCTTCCTGCAGTGACCCAAACAGTTATGTAAAAATCACGGCAACCCCTATCACAGGACTCACCTACAACGACACCACCGCCGCCAAACGGGGAACGGATACGGTAACAGCCGATCCCAATAGAAATTTTTATAAAGTTTACTGCTATAAAGCAGCCGCCTACTCTTCCAATGAGGATTTTACCGGAGAGGGGCTATTAAGCGATTACGATTCCGGCTACCGCGACCCTGAAGAAGTCTATAACTATTCTACTCAATGGGGACAGGGAGGAATCAACAACGGAGAATTTAATAAACCATCCGGCATTTCGGTCGGATATGATGGAAGCGTTTTCGTAACCGACAGCGACAACCACAGGATTCAAAAGTTTAATGCAAGCGGAGCATGGATCCTTTCATGGGGAGGTTACGGCGAAACCACTGAGGATGGAAAGTTTAAAAACCCGAAAGGAATCGCAGTGTTCAGGGATTCTGTTTCAGACCGTATTTATGTTTCAGACAGCTCAAACGACAGGGTTCAAAAATTCACTCCGACAGGAGATTTCATTCTGAAATGGGGAGTAAACGGCACTGCCGCAGGACAATTTCAAGAACCTTTCGGCATTACAGCGACTACGGATGAAAATATTTTTGTTGTGGACAGGCAAAACAACCGGATCGAAAAATTCAGCTCAACAGGAGCATTCCTGACTGCATGGGGAAGTATGGGGAATGGAAACGGGCAGTTTAATAACCCTCTGGGGCTTGCTTCGGATTCCAACAACAATATCTTTGTAGTGGACAGCAGCAACAACCGTGTTCAGAAATTTGATGCAAACGGAAATTATCTTTTAAGCTGGGGAAGTCAGGGCACAGCAAACGGGCAGTTTAATTTCCCGACTGGAATTGCTTCAGACCTGAACAACGACCTCTACATCGTGGATACGAATAACAATCGGATTCAGAAATTTGATACAAACGGCAATTTTATCAGCAAATGGGGGACTTCCGGCACTTCCAACGGCGAGTTTTTCAGCCCTCAGGGAATTGCGGTGGCTCCCAATGGAACGGTTTATATTACTGATACCAATAACAACCGGATACAAGTTTTTATCAAAGTGCAGTAGGAGAAATCGGGAATCTGAAAATAGAAACAAGGATACAAATCAATGAAGTTTTTAAGTTTTTTTCAATACAAAGCAGTGATTGCGCTGATCGGGGGGCTTAATATTTTTTTAGTTGCCCGCTATATTTCCCATCAGAGCGCTTTTCAGACTCAGGAAATCCAGAAAACAAAGTGGATGATGTCTAAAACAGCAAAAACCGATCTTTTTTATGAAACTCAGAAATATCTGAAAAAAGTGGAAAAAGAGTATCAGAAAATTGTCAAAATAAAAAGAAAACTCAAAGAGACTCTGGTTGAAAAAAAATATCGGATCAAAGAGAAAAAAGTGGAATACCTTGTGAGAAAACAGCCTCAAAGCCAAGATATCCTAGAAAAAGTGCCGATGGATACTCCTGCCTGGGTTCAAACCGTGCCCTTAGACCCTGAAAACTATTATTTTGTGGGAATGTCTTATGGACAGCCCAGCTATGAAGCGGGGATGGAAGCCGCCAAACAGGACGCTTTAGTGGAGCTTGCCAAGTTTATCCAGTATGGGGTGGATTCTTATACTGAAAAACTCACAATAGAAACCCCATCAGACATTATGGAAAAAATGAGCCAGAAAATCTCTGCCCTCTCTAAAAACAATTTTATGAGAGAAAGCCGTGTGGAAGAAAGATTTTATATCAAAAAAAGCAAAAATCAGGAAACCCCCTCCAACCATTACCAGTTTTTTGTTTTGACCGCTTTTCCTAAAAAAAATGTCGAAAAAGCGCTTCAAGAAGGCATCGCCTATCAGGCCGAGCTCTTAAAGACCATTCTATCCGCTGAACAGCTTGAAAAACTCAAGCAGAAACTCGATCTTCTCAATAACCAGCTTTATCTGGAAAAAGAGACGGTTGAAGCCCTTCAAAAAGAGAAAAACCTTTTTTATCAGGTTTATCAGATGAATAACCTCTATCAGATTGCTCAGTTTGCTGAAAAACTCGAAAGAGAGGGAGAACTTCTGGAAGCCTACCGAAATGAAGCCGTAGTGGTGAAAAGGCTTCAAAAACTCATTGAAAACTTGGAGAATCAATAATGTCAATAGGAAGTATTTTTGGAGTTTTATTGTCTTTAAACGCCTTGATTTTTACCGTTGTCAATATCCACATGGATATCAAGCATAAAAACAAAGCAAAAGAAGAGACTGTTTTTTATCAAAAAAAAGACAATGCTTTAGAAACCATTGAAAAAACGAAGATTTTATACTTATTGGATGATGAAGTTTACCAGAAAAGAGTAACTAAAACTATTTCACTGACAAAAGAAGTCCCTGTTTTTTATAAGGTTTTAATGGATAAAAGCAGAATTTTGGAAGAAAAACCCTCGCCTATGCCTGTCTGGGTGGTCTCTTTGAAGAAACCCGACAAGCGGTTTTTGTATTTTATAGGAACCCGGACTCTGGCAGAAGATCAAAAAACAGCCTTAGACGATGCCTACGCTTTTGCAAAAGAAGAGCTTTTATCTTTTATCGGCGTGAAAATGGACTATGAGATGCACCTTGAAAAAACGGTGGAAAACAAGGAAGAAGTCCATGAATCTCTTTTTGTGGATATTGAAAAAGAAGTCTTAAAAAATATTGAGAATCTGGATACGATTCTTTTAAAAAAAGATTCGTATTACCGGAAAATCAAGGAAACAGAAGAAAAGAGTTTTTATGAAGCCCATGTTTTACTTTCTGCGGATATTGAAAAACTGAAAAAAGCGGTGCAAGAAAGCGTGAGAAAAATTGTGGAAAAAATGGAAAAAGACCAGTCTATGCTCAAAGACGAGAAAAAAATCAAAAAAAGCCTTTATCAGACCATCGGGAAAAAGCTGGATCAAATCCTTTCCATGACGGAAGAAGAGCTGGAAGCTTTTCAAAACAAAAGAAACCGGTATGAAGTCCTGGAACAGACCGCAACCCTCTCAGACCCTGTTTATGAAGTGTTTTTATGTGAAAAACTCTTTTTTTTAAATCAAAAATCCACTGCATTCAACCACTGCAAGAAAGCTTATGAACACTACCTCCCTGAAATGAAAAATCTGGAATATTTAGAAAACCTGGAAGAAACCCTGAGCGACCCTTTTTCCAAACGAGTGGTCAAAAGACTCTCCAAAGCTTCTTTTTATAAAGAAAAACAACTGGCAGACAAAGCCTACCGTTATCAGTTTTTCGCTCTCCAGCTTTTGCTCCTCCACTATGACGAAGCAGTCAGACAAAACCTCTGGATGCCCTATTTTACCCAAATTGAAGACAATCTGAAACTCTGGGGGAAAATAGACGCCTTAACCGGATTCCAGTCGATTCAAAGCTCAAAAGACGGAAAAATCCTTTTTACCCGCCCCGACCCCAAAGGGCAGATTCAGGTGCTTTTTGACAAAAAAGAAAACCCGATCTATAGCCTCCTCCTCTACCCCACAGGCACGGTGTATTCTTATTATTTCAAGGACAAAATCATCTATAAAAAAACGATTCTCAAAAACAAAGACGAAAAAAAACAGTTTGCCGTCTATGATGAAAATAACCAGTTTTTGAAGGTGATTGAGTAATTTTTCTTTTGATATTGATTTTATTAAATTTAAATTTATTTTAAGGATTTAAATATGGCTAAACCAAGAGTTTTTATTAGTGTTACTATTCGGTATTCTGACCCCGGGGTTTTCGGTTGACTGACCCCCTAAAAAGA